>JADCHE010000173.1 GCA_020248665.1 Burkholderiales bacterium
CGCCGCGCGCGGCCGCGGCGCGCTCGCCCGGCGCGAGACCCGCGCGGCGTTCGCGCTGCCCGCGGGCGCGAACCTGCTGTCGCGCCGCCGGCTCGGCGCGCACCTGCAGCGCGTCGTCTTCGAGCTGAACGCGCGCGACGCCGAGCGCGCGGTGTGGCCCGACGACGTGTTCTCGACGCGGCACGCGCCGCTCGCCCCGGACAACGCCGTCGACGCGCTGCTCGCCTCCGGCACGATCCCGCTGCTCGCCGAGGGCGTGCGCGACCCGGCCCACGCGCCGCCCGGCCTGTACTGGGACGGCGGGCTCGTCGACTACCACCTGTTCGTCGAGTGGCGCGCGCTCGACGGGCTGCTGCTGTACCCGCACTTCACGCCATGGCTGACCCCCGGCTGGCTCGACAAGGCGCTGCCGTGGCGTCGCCGCGGCCCGCGCGGCCAGCGCCACTGGCTCGACGACGCGCTGCTCCTCGTGCCCTCGCGCGAGCTGCTCGCGCGGCTGCCCGGCGGCCGGCTGCCCGAGCGCGGCGACTTCCACCGGCACGGTCTCGACCACGACGGCCGCCTGCGCGACTGGCGGCGGGCGATCGCCGAGTGCGAGGCGATGGTCGAGGACCTCGCGGAGTTCGTGCGCGCGCCCGATCCTGCGCGGCTCGAGTCGCTCGGGGACGCACGGTGACGCGCGCCGACGCGCGGACGACGGCGCGCGGCGCGCGCATGCGCTTCATGCGCGTCGACGCGATCGTCGTCGCGCTGCTGCTGGGCATCCTCTACGCGAGCCTCTCGCGCTACGGCTGGGTCGACTGCCGGCGGTTCCGCGCGAACTGGCTGAGCGAGTGGAACGGCCTGTCCGGCTCCGACTTCCTCGGCAACGTGTTCGCCTACCTGCTGCTGGGCGCCGCGCTCGGCTTCTCCTGGCTCGCCCGTCGCCCCGGCGGCCGCGCCACAGCGTCCGGCGCGCTCGTGGCCGGCGCCGTCGCGACGCTCGCGGGGGCCGCGCTGTCGGTGTCGATGGAGACCGCGCAGGCCTGCCTGGCCAATCGCTCGTCGGCGACGTTCGACGTGGTCGCGAACACCGCGGGCACCGCGCTCGGCTGGCTCGGCGCGCGGCTCGCGCATCCGGTCTGGTCCGCGATGCTGCGCGGCGCACCCGGCCGGCGCGGCGATGGCCGGCTCGCGGCCGTCGTCACCGTCGCGCTGCTCGCCTGGACGCTCGCCGAGACCGCGCCGTGGGTGCCCGCAGGCATCACCTCGGTGATCCGCGAGAACGCGAAGGCGTCCTGGCTCGCGCTCGGCGGCGGCCTGCTCGACCCGTGGCGGGTCGCACGCGCGGGCGGCGAGTGGCTCGCCGTCGGGTTCGCGCTCGCGCTCGCGCTGCGACGGCCCGCGCTCGCGGTGCTGCCGTTCTGCGCGCTGGCCGCGGGGACGCTCGGCTGGCGGCTGCTGCTGCCGATCGGCCACGCGCCGTCGGCGGCCGCGATCGCGACGCTGCCGGTCGCCGCGCTCCTCGTGCTCACGGTGCCGATGCTCGGCCGCCGGGCCTGCGCGGCCTTCGCGCTCGCCGGCGCCCTGGTCGCGCTGATCGCGTACCAGCTCGAGCCGGGCTACGGTGCGACGCAGGCCTTCCGCTGGCGGATCGCGCTGCTGTCGGGCGACGCGATCGCCGGCATCCAGCTCGCATGCTGGTTCGGCTGGTTCGCGACGACCGTCGTCGCCGCGGGCCACGCGCTCGACGGCAGGCCGCTCAGGTGGGCGGGTGTCGCGCTCGCGGTGATCGCCACGAGCGAGTGGGCGCAGACGACGCTGCCCGGCCGCACGCCCGACCTGTCGCCGGTCGCGATGGGACTGGCCGGCGCCGCGCTCGCCGTCGGGCTGCTCGCCGGGCACGGCGGATCGGGCAAGCGCCGCCGAGGGCGGCCCCGCTAGCGTCGCGCCGCGTCCGCCGCCGCCTCGCGATCGGCCGGCGCCCCGCACCCGCGCGCTTCGCGCGCCGCATCGCATCGTCGGCCCGGAGGACCATGCCGTCGAGCATCGGCTCGTCGATCGGATAGCGACATGTGCCGATCGAGGCGCCGACGGTCACGGCACGGGCCCCGACCTGAACCGGTGCCTGCAGCGCGGCGGGTACCCGCTCGCACCCCGGCCCGACGGCCATCAGGTCGGGCACGCCGTCGGCGATCGCGACGAACCCGTCGCCGCCCATCCGGAACACCGCGTCGCCGCCGCGCAGGGTGCGCAGCAGCCGCTGCGCGACCTCGCGCAGAGACGCGTCGCCGGCCTCGTGGCCGTGCGTGTCGTCGACCGCCTTGAAGCCGTCGAGGTCCAGGTACAGCAGCGCGAACGGCCGGCCGCTGTCGCGCGCGCACTCGGCCGCGTCGCCGGCGCGAACATCGCGAGCGATTCGCCTCGCCGCGTGTCGCGCAGCGTGCGCTCAAGCCATTCCCGGGTCGTGCACATCCGCCGGCCTCCCCTCACGTCGGCGTGCGATCGACCGCCAGTCGAGGCCGTGCGCGTGCGGACTGTGCCGGTCCGCGCCGAGCCGCCATCCTGCTGACGGCATCGCAGGCAGTCACGCAACGATCCCGGACCCGTCACTCTGCCTGCGGGGGGCCTCGGCCGGGCCGGCACGGCCGGGCCCGCGGCCCGCCGGGGCGGCCCGCGTACAATCCGGCCGTCCCGGCACGCGCCGCGGCCCCCGCCGCCGCCGCGCCCGCCCCCGAGGTGTTCCAATGTCCCTGAAATGCGGCATCGTCGGCCTGCCCAACGTCGGCAAGTCGACCCTGTTCAACGCGCTGACGAAGGCCGGCATCGCGGCCGAGAACTACCCGTTCTGCACGATCGAGCCGAACGTCGGCATCGTCGAGGTGCCCGACCCGCGCCTCGCGCAGCTCGCCGCGATCGCGAAGCCGGAGCGGGTACTGCCCGCCACCGTCGAGTTCGTCGACATCGCCGGCCTCGTTGCCGGCGCCTCGAAGGGCGAGGGGCTCGGCAACCAGTTCCTCGCGAACATCCGCGAGACCGACGCGATCGTGCATGTCGTGCGCTGCTTCGAGGACCCGAACGTCGTGCACGTCTCGGGCAAGGTCGACCCGCTGTCCGACGTCGAGGTGATCAACACCGAGCTCGCGCTCGCCGACATGGCCACCGTCGAGAAGACGCACGCGAAGTACGCGAAGCAGGCGCGCGCGGGCGGCGACAAGGAGGCGGCGCGCCTGGTGGCGGTGCTCGACAAGTGCCTCGCCGTGCTGAACGAGGCGAAGCCGGTGCGCTCGCTCGACCTGTACGACGAGGAGAAGGCGATCCTCAGGCCGCTGTGCCTGATCACCGCCAAGCCCACGATGTACGTCGCCAACGTCCGCGACGACGGCTTCGAGAACAACCCGCACCTCGACGCGGTGCGTCGGATGGCCGAGGCCGAGAAATCGGTGGTCGTGCCGGTGTGCGCGGCGATCGAGGCCGAGATCGGCGACATGGACGATGCCGACAAGCAGGTGTTCCTCGCCGACATGGGCATGCAGGAGCCGGGCCTGAACCGGGTGATCCGCGCCGCGTTCAAGCTGCTCGGGCTGCAGACCTACTTCACCGCCGGTCCGAAGGAGGTCCGCGCCTGGACGGTCAAGGTGGGCGCGACCGCGCCGCAGGCAGCGGGCGTGATCCACACCGACTTCGAGAAGGGCTTCATCCGCGCCGAGACCATCGCATTCGACGACTACCTCGCCTGCAAGGGCGAGACCGGCGCGAAGGAGAAGGGGAAGATGCGCCTCGAGGGCAAGGACTACGTGCTGCACGACGGCGACGTCATGCACTTCCGGTTCAACGTCTGAGCACGGGGTCGCGGCCGGGATCGCAACCCGCGGCCGCTCGCAGCCCGACTGCGTTTACGCCCGGATGCGTTCGAAAGGCCGCCTACGCGTCGTGCAGCCCCCTGCGCTTGGCGCTTGCTTCCCCCTGTCGGGCTTGCTACACCGGCTTGCTACCCCCTGCCGGGCCTTGTGAGGGCGCTTGAAATTCCTATCCGCACTCTCGCCGGGTGGCGCCCGAGCGGGCGATCGGCGCCGCGATCGGAGCGCCTTCGCCCGGTGATAAAATCGCAGCGCGGTGCCACTCCGGCATTTGCGGCAATGCGTTGGCATGTACGAATCCAACCAGAACGAGGGATGGCACATCATGGACAAGCGTAGGTTTCTGATCGCGGGCGCGTCAGCGACCGCGGCATCGCTGCTGACCGTCGGCTGCACGACGACCGGCTCTGGCTCGAGCGATCCCGGCGTGCGTCGGCAGAGTATCGAAAGCGGGGTCGACCGCGCATTGAGCGATCTGTACCGGCAGGTGGGCGGATCTGAAGACCTGGTGCGCTCGGCGCGGGGCACGCTGGTGTTCCCGTCGGTCGTCGCGGCAGGCTTCATCGTCGGGGGCGCCACCGGCGAGGGTGCGTTGCGCGAGGCCGGCAAGACGACCGGCTTCTACCGCACCACAACGGCCATGGCGGGCTTCCTCGCGGGTGCCCAGTCGACCGCCGTGTTCTACCTGTTCATGACGCCGGATGCATTGAGCCGGTTCAAGGCGAGCAACGGCTGGCAGGTCGGTGCCGATGCGGGGGTCACGCTCGCCACGGTGGGCGCCAATGCGCGGGTCGATACCCGCAGTGCCCAGCAGCCGATCGTCGGCTTCGTGCTGAGCAACGCCGGGCTGATGGCGAACCTGTCTCTCGACGGCTCGCGCGTCACGCGGCTCGACATCTGAGTCGAGTTCGACCGCGCCGGCCCGCCCTGGCGGCGGCATGGCGCGGTCGCCTCGATCGAGTCGATCGCGTCGATTGGGTTTTCCGGGAGATCCCCGGGAAGGGTCACCGCTGCCGATCGGAAACGCTGGACAGCACCAGCGCCTCGACGCTACCCTCGTCACCACGTTGCCATGAGAAGAAGTGAGCCGGGGCCGTGAGAGCGCTTCCTGACGGCGGTCCGCTGTGGCGTCGGCTCGCGCCCATCGCGGCGTTGTTCATCGCGTGCGGCGCTCAAGCAGCCTCGCCCGATCTGGCCCGTGCGCGCGAACTCGCGGCGCGAGGCGACCATCAGGCCGCGTACGACCTGCTGCTGCCCTTCGAGGCCTCGGCACGCGACGACGCCGTGTTCAACCTGGTGCTGGGCGAATCGGCGCTGCGCACACAGCGCGCCGAAGATGCAAAGCGCTTCTTCCAGCGCAGCCTCGCCGCGGCGCCCGACTCGGTCGACGCCCATTTCGGACTGGCCCGCGCGTACCTCGCCCTCGGTGACTATGCCAGTGCCAAGATCGAATTCGAGACCGTGCTGCGCTTCGACGATCTGCCCAACGACCTGCAGCAGCAGGTCGAGGTCTACGCCGAGGCCGCCCGTCGTTATGCACGAGGCGAGCGGCTGCTGACCTACGGCTACGTGCTGGTCGGCTATGGCAACTACCGCGTCAATTCGACCTCGCGGTCGGTCGGTGCGGATTCGAGCGACCCTTTCTTCAGCACCCGCTTCGGCGGCGGGGTCAGCTATCGGCTGGATGCGGGATACTCGGTCAACGGCAGTCTCGACTACCGGTACCGCAACTACGACGCCGATCGGCGCAACGACTCCGACCTGCGCTGGAATGCTGCGCTCAGCCGGACGCTGGGTGATGGCAACCTGTCGACCGGCGTGCGCGGTCGCGTCAGCTACCGGGGCGACAGCAACTACCGCAACGACTTCGGCGCCTACGGCACCTACCGTTTCCGGATCGACGAGGACAACCAGGTCACCGTGGGCGGCGAGATCCGCCAGCGCCGCTATCCCACCGGGCCGCTGCGCGAGCGCACCCGCAACATCGCCGAGGTGACCGCGGGCTGGACGCGTTCGCTGCTCGACGGCCAGGCGAGCTTCAGCCTGCTGTTCAATGGCGGGCGCGAGTTCAACACCAACCGTCCCGATGGCGACTCCAATTTCATCGGCCTGTCACCGTCGTTCACCTACCGTATCAACGATTCGCTCGGGGCGTTCGTCTTCGGCCTGTGGCAGAACGACCGCTACAACATCGAACGCCTGAACATCGGTGCCGCCGACGAGGTCCTCGGCATCGCCACCCGCAACGACAATCTGTACGAGGTCGGCGGCGGACTGAACTGGAAGGTCGCGCCCGGCTGGTCGATCAATCCCGAGGTGCTGTACATCCGCGACCAGAGCAACATCATCGCGGCCAACTACAGCTCCATCGAGATCTGGGTGACGTTGCGCAAGGACTTCTAGAGCGGCGCGTCAGCGCGGATCGATCGACAACCTTCGACCCCATGGTGCCGCGCCGCATGCGCGCACCGGAAGTCTGAACCCCGAGGAGACGAGATGGCAACGGAAGACCAGAAGATGTCGCGCACCGCGCTGACCGCGATGGTGGTCGGCGGCATGGTGGGCGCGGGCATCTTCTCCCTGCCGCGCACCTTTGCCAACGCCACCGGCCCCCTGGGCGCGGTCATCGCGTGGATCATCGCCGGCACCGGCATGTACATGCTCGCGCGGGTGTTCCAGGCACTGGCCGAACGCAAGCCCGACATCGATGCAGGCGTCTTCGCCTACGCCAAGGCCGGCTTCGGTGACTATCCGGGCTTCATCTCCGCCTTCGGCTACTGGATCGGCAGCTGCATCGGCAACGTGTCGTACTGGGTGCTCATCAAGTCGACGCTGGGGGCGTTCTTCCCGGTCTTCGGCGACGGCAACACGGTGATCGCGATCCTGGTGGCGTCCGCCGGCATCTGGCTCTTCCACTTCCTGATCCTGCGCGGCGTTCAGCAAGCGGCCTTCATCAACAGCATCGTCACGGTCGCCAAGGTCATTCCGATCCTGGTGTTCATCGTGCTGCTGTTCGTGTCGTTCAAGCTCGACCTGTTCCAGTTCAACCTGTACGGCGGCGACCTGAGCACCGGTCTGTTCGAGCAGGTCCGGGCGACGATGCTGGTGACGGTGTTCGTCTTCATCGGCATCGAGGGCGCGAGCGTGTACTCGCGCTTCGCGAAGAAGCGCGAGGACGTGGGCCTGGCCACCATCACCGGGTTCATCGGCGTCACCGCGCTGATGGTGCTGGTGACCCTGCTGCCGTTCGCGGTGCTCAAGCGCGCCGAGATCGCCGGCATGCGCCAGCCCTCCATGGCGGGCGTGCTCGAGACCGTCGTCGGCCCCTGGGGGGCGATCTTCGTCAGTGCCGGGTTGATCGTGTCGGTGCTCGGCGCCTACCTCGCCTGGGCGCTGATCTGCGCCGAGGTGATGTTCGCAGCCGGCAAGTCCAAGGACATGCCGAAGGCCTTCGCCCGGGTCAACAAGAACAAAGTGCCGGTGGTGGCGCTCTGGGTCACCAGCATCATCATCCAGCTGATCGTCATCACCACCTACTGGTCGCGGGATGCCTTTGCGCTGATGCTGAACCTCACCAGCGCGACCACGCTGATCCCGTACCTGTTCGTCGCCGCCTACGGGCTGATGATCGCCCAGCGCGGCGAGACCTACGAGGTGCGCCCCGAGGAACGCCGCCGCGACCTGATCCTGGCCGGCCTGGCCGTGGCCTACACGCTGTTCATGATCTATGCCGGCGGGTTGAAGTTCATCCTGCTGTCCGCGATCATCTTCGCGCCCGGTACGGTGCTCTACGTGATCGCACGCCGCGAGCAGGGCAAGCCCGTCTTCGACAAGACATCGGACTGGGTCATCTTCGGTGTCATGGTCCTCGCTGCCGTCTACGGCATCTACGGTCTCGCGACCGGCTCCATCTCAATCTAACCATCGAGACAGTCATCATGGCAAAAGCAAAGTCCAAGACGAAGGCCAAGGCCGACGCGGTGCAGTTCGGCGTTCATTCCGAGGTGGGTCAGCTGCGCAAGGTGATGGTCTGCTCGCCCGGCATGGCGCACAGTCGCCTCACGCCCTCGAACTGCGACCAGCTGCTGTTCGACGATGTGCTGTGGGTCGAGAATGCCAAGCGCGATCACTTCGACTTCGTCACCAAGATGCGCGACCGCGGCGTCGAGGTGGTGGAGATGCACAACCTGCTCGCCGAGACCGTCGCGGTGCCCGAGGGCAAGAAGTGGATCCTCGACAACCAGGTCGTGCCCGACCAGGTCGGCCTGGGGTTCATCGACGAGCTGCGCAGCTACCTCGAGGGCCTCGACGACCGGAAGCTCGCCGAGACGCTGATCGGGGGACTGTCGACGCACGACTTCCCCGAGAAGGCGGGCGGCAAGGCACTGGCGATCGTCAAGGAGGCGGCCGGCGTCACCGAGTACCTGCTGCCGCCGCTGCCCAACACGCTGTACACGCGCGACACCACCTGCTGGATCTACGGGGGGGTGACGCTCAATCCGCTGTACTGGCCGGCGCGCCACGAGGAGACGATCCTCACCACCGCGATCTACAAGTTCCATCCCGACTTCGCCGGCAAGGTCAATGTCTGGTGGGGCGATCCGACGCAGGACCACGGACTGGCCACCCTCGAGGGCGGCGACGTGATGCCGATCGGCAAGGGCAACGTGCTGATCGGCATGAGCGAGCGGACCTCGCGGCAGGCGATCAGCCAGCTGGCGGCGACGCTGTTCAAGAAGGGGGCTGCCGAGCGCGTGATCGTGGCCGCGATGCCCAAGATCCGCGCCGCGATGCACCTGGACACCGTGTTCACGTTTGCCGACCGGGACTGCGTGCTGCTGGCGCCTGACTTCATGAACCAGACGCGCACCTTTTCGTACCGCCCGAGCAGCCACGCCAGCGGTGTCGAGCTGCACGCCGAGAACAAGCCCTTCGTCGACGTCGTCGCCCAGGCGCTGGGTTTCAAGAAGCTGCGGGTGGTCGAGGCCGGTGGCAGCGACTACCAGCGCGAACGCACGCAGTGGGACAGCGGCGCCAACCTGGTCTGCGCATCGCCCGGCGTCGTCTACGCGTACGACCGCAACACCTACACCAACACGCTGCTGCGCAAGGCGGGCATCGAGGTCATCACCATCGTGGGCGCCGAGCTGGGACGCGGGCGGGGCGGTGGCCACTGCATGACCTGTCCGATCATCCGCGATCCGGTCGATTTCTGACCGATCCGAGGCAACCGTCCTTCGTTCCGGTTGCGCCTGTCGTGCCGGCGGTCTCCACCGCCGTCGCGACAAGAAGGCTGCACTTCAGAGCAAGCGCAGGAGCTGGTTCATGTTCTCGACACTGACGCCCTCGCCGGGTAGCCCGCCTCGGTCCCGTCGACCGTTGTCGCGGCTTGCTGCCGTCGCATCGGGGCTCGCGTTCGTGCTTTTCGGCGGGAGCGTCGCGCTGCCCGCGGTCGCGGCCGAGCCCGGCGAGCTCGCCGCGCGGGAAATGCGGCACATCGCCAAGACCTTCCCCGGTCGGATGGCCGGCACGCCGCGGGAAGACCAGACCGCCCGGTACGTCGCCGACCGGCTGCTGGCGATGGGCTACAAGCCCAGCCTGCACCGCTTCGGCACCCGCTACACCTTCCGCTGGATCAACAAGCCCGAGCGCGGCCACGACTTCCGGACGCTGATCTCCACCAACGTCATCGCCGAGCGGCGTGGCACGTCGGGCAAGCAGATCATCGTCGGCGCGCACGTCGATTCGCGCACGCCGACCAGCGACACCGACCTCGAACGGCGCATCGGCGGCCCGGAGCTCGAGGGTCTCGACGCCAATGCCTCGGGTACCGGTGCGCTGCTCGAGCTTGCGCAGGCCTTCAGCAAGGCGGCGCCGACGCACACGATCCAGCTCATCGCCTTCGGTGCGGAGGAGATCGGTCTGCACGGGGCGATCGAGGTCGTCAATCGCATGACCCCCAAGGAACGCGCCCGGACGTTGTGGATGGTCAATATCGACGGCATCGTCACCGGCGACGGGCTCTACTTCCACGCGGGGCCGAAGACCGTCGCCAAGGACCCGAAGGCCGGCGCGGCACGCGACCGCGCGCTGGCGATCGCCGCGAAGCTGGGCATTGCCGCTGCGACCAACCCGGGGTTGAATCCCGAGCACCCCAAGGGTACGGGCTGCTGTTCCGACCAGGCCGCCTTCGACGACGCTGGCATCCCGGTGGTGAACGTGGAGGCCACCCACTGGGAGCTGGGCGACAAGGACGGCTACCAGCAGACCTCGGTCGGCAAGGCGTTCCCGAACGGCTATTCGTGGCACCTGGTCGATATCGACAACCGCGCCCACCTCGAGGCGAACCTGCCAGCCGGACGGGTCGACGAGCGTGCGCGCGACGTGATCCGCATCCTCGTGCCGCTGGTCGGGGAGCTCGCGGGCGGCAAGCGCTGATCCCGGCCCGATTCACATGTTCCTCTGGAAATCCATCATGAAGTTGCCTGTTCGCGGGTGCGCAGCAGTGGCGATGTGCGCGGCGACGCTTGGCGGGGCGCAGGCCGCGACGGTCTACACCGGCGACGTCATCCAGGGCAAGCGGGTCATCAGCCAGCTCGACGTCGCGGACCTCGAGCCCGGCAAGAAGCACAGCTTCTACTTCCAGGGCGTGCAGACGGGCACCGGCCAGTACTGGTACCTGCCGGTGGTGGTGGCCAAGGGGGCGCTGCCGGGCAAGCGTGTGCTGCTGGTGAGCGGCGTCCATGGCGACGAGCTCAGCCCGATCGACGCCGTGCAGCGCACCATGGCGCAGCTCGACCCGGCCCGGATGTCGGGTACCGTGACGGCCGTCTACGATGTGTCGCGCCCCGCGAAGGAGGGCGGGACGCGGATGTGGCCGGTGGCGCAGTCGGGCGGGTTCAAGATCGATCTGAACCGCGTGTGGCCCGGCAACGAGGCGGGCGGCAATGCGCCGACCCGCCATGCGGGGCTGGTGTTCAACCGGCTCTTCAAGCCGAATGCCGACATCGCGCTCGACTATCACACGGGCTCGACGGGCATCGAGTTCACCGCATTCATCTTCGCCAAGATGAGTCTTCCCGAGGTCCGTGCGATGGCGGTCCTCTTTCCCATCGAACAGATCAAGAGCGACCCGGGCTACAACGGCACGCTCGAGACCGCGTTCATCAAGGCGGGGATCCCGTCGCTGACCATCGAGATCGGCGCAGGTCGCTACTTCGACCGACGGATGATCCCGATGTTCGTCGAGGGCACGCTGAACGTGCTCAAGCACCATCGGGTGATCGCGGGCGCGATGGGGCGAACGTCCAAGGAGGCCGGCACCTTCTTCGGCGATGCGATGCACGCGGTCCGGGCGACCGAAGGCGGTTTCCTCGAGCTGCGGGTCGATCTGCGCGACAAGGTGGTGGCGGGGCAGACGGTCGCGATCCAGCGCAACTCGTTCGGCGAAGTCGTGCGCGAGTACAAGACCGAGTCGGCCGGGGAGGTGGCGATCCTGCACCGTGATGCGATGATCGAACCGGGGACCCGCATCGTCGAGATCCTGTACGACAGCCCGGATCCGAAGTGCGACGGCGATGGCTGCCCGGTGGCCGAGGCCGACTATGTCGAGTGACGCGACCTCCAAACCAGATCAGCACGGCCGGTGGTGACCGGCACCGCGCAGACGGAGAACACGGTGTCCAGGCGATCCTTCAAGTTTCCGGGTGCGGTCACGACGCTGGGCATCGTCACCGTCCTGGTCTGGGTGGCGACGCTGTTCATCCCCCCGGGCCGCTACCAACTCGATGCCGAGGGCTCGCCGATTCCGGGGACCTTCGAGCACGTCACCGTGCCGCGGGTGTTCGGCGAGCAGGTCCGGCAGCTGATCCTCGCGCCGATCAACGGCGCCTACGGGTTGCGCGGCCCCGAAGGCGTCGACACCGAGACCGTCGGACGGTTGTTCGGGCAGGTCGGCATCATCGTCTTCATCATGTCGATCGGCGCATTCATATCGGTCAGTTTCGCGACGCGCAGCCTCGAGGTCGCGGTGGCGGCGCTGGCGCATCGCCTGCGCGACCAGGGGTGGCTGCTGATCACCTCGGTGATGGTGCTGTTCTCGTTGCTCGGTACGACGATGGGGTTCTCGGTCGAGACACTCGGGTTCTACGCGCTGTTCCTGCCGCTGATGGCGGCGATGGGCTACGACCGCCTGGTCACCGCCTCGATGATCATCCTCGGTGCGCTGGTCGGCGTGATGGCCTCGACCGTCAACCCGTTCTCGATCGGTGTCGCCGCGAGCGAAGCGGGTGTCTCGCTCGGCGACGGCATCGTGCTGCGGTCCGTGCTCTGGGTCGTGCTGACCGCCATGTCGGTCGCCTGGGTGCTGCGCTATGCGGCCCGGGTCCGCAACGATCCCGGTGCCTCGCTCGTGGGGTGGGACGCCCCCGAGGAGGCGAGTGCCGCCGGTGCGCCGCCGCAGGACGCCGGCCCGCCGGGCATGGAGGCGGGTCACCGGCTGACCGGCATGCAGAAGCGGGTGCTGGCGATCACCGCGGCGGCCTTCGGACTGATGATCTTCTCGGTGATTCCCTGGTCGAGCGTGCTGGGCGGCCGAGCCGCACCGGCCGACTACTACGGGACCCACGAAGTGGAGGGTGCGCAGCCGTTCTGGTTCGAGCTGAACTGGTGGTTCCCGGAGCTCGCGATGCTGTTCATCCTCGCCTCGGTCCTGGTGGGCTTCGTGGCGAAGATGGGCGAGAAGGAGACGGTCCGCCTGATCGCCGCCGGCGCCTCGGACATGATGGGCCCGGCGCTGGTGGTGGTGCTGGCGGGCGGCGTGTCGGTGATCATGAACAACACCCAGACCCTGGACACCATCCTGCACTCGATGGAAACGGTCGTGAGTGGTGCGTCGGCCGGCTTCTTCGTGTTCCTGACCGTCCTGGTCAACATCCCGCTGGCCTTCCTGGTTCCGTCGAGCTCGGGCCACGCGGCGCTGGTGATGCCGCTGCTGGCGCCGCTCGCCGATTTTGCCCAGGTCAGCCGAGCCGGTACGATCACTGCTTGGGTGATGGGGCACGGCATCGCACTGATGATTGCCCCCACCAGCGTGGTGCTGGTCGGTGGCCTGGCGATCGCGAAAGTCGGCTACGACCGCTATCTTCGCTTCGTCTGGCCGCTGGTGCTCGCGCTGTTCGTGGTCTCGACGCTGATCATCGGTGTGGCGGCGGGCTTCGAATGACCCTTCGTGTACCCCGCCCGAGCATCCGGCCCGCCGTGTGTTGCCCGTCTTGAATGCCCCGATAGGGAGGTTGCCCGTGTTCTCGAACGTCGCCGCCCACCAAGCGCACCGCATGTCGGGCGCCCCTGGATGGATCGTGCTGTGCCTCGTCGCGGCGCTGGGCGGCTGCCAGCGTGCAGCCGAGGCTCCGGCGCCCGAGATCCGTCCGGTGCGGGCCGTCACGATCGAGAAGCGCGATGTCGGCGGCGCAGTGGTCCTGACGGGTACCGTGCAGGCGCAGGCCGAGATCAACCAGTCGTTCCGCATCGACGGTCGCATGATCGAGCGGACGGTGGACGTCGGCGACACCGTCAAGCCGGGTCAGCTGATCGCGCGGCTCGACCCCCAGAACGAGGAGAGCGGGCTGCAGGCGGCGCGCGCCCAGCTCGCCAGCGCCAACGCGCAGCTGGTCGAGGCGCGCAGCAACTACACGCGGATGAGCGAACTGGTGGTCGAGGACGCGGTGTCGCGGGCGCAGTTCGAGCAGGCCCAGTCGCTGCTGAAGTCCGCCGAGGCCCAGGTCGAGGCCCTGCGGGCGCAGGTGAGCCTGTCGCAGAACCGGTTGAGCTACACCCGGCTCGTCTCCAGCGTCGCAGGCGTGGTCACCGCCCGCGGGCCGCAGCCGGGCGAGGTGGTGTCGGCCGGCCGCATGATCATCCAGGTGGCCCGCGAGAGCGCACGCGATGCGGTCTTCGACGTACCCGCCCAGGTCAAGGACAACGTGGCGTTGACGCCGGAGCCACCGGCTGCGGCGGGCCGCGGCAAGGCGCCGCCGCCGGCGCGGCTCGGCGGCATCACGCTGGCGCTGAGCACCGACCCGAGCGTGACGGCGACGGGCATCGTGCGCGAGGTCTCGCCGCGCGCCGACCCGGTCACCGGCACCTTCGCGGTGCGGGTGCGGCTGATCGATGCACCGGCGGCGATGCGGCTGGGTACGACGGTGACCGGGCGCATCCAGCTCGAGACCGTCTCGACCATCTCGATCCCGGCCTCTGCCCTGGTCCGGACCGACGGCAAGACCGCCGTGTGGGTGTTCGACCGCAAGGTCGGCACGGTGTCGCTGCGTCCCATCAGCGTCCGCGCCGCCGATTCCTCGACGGTACAGGTCGCCGATGGACTCACCCCCGGTGATATGGTGGTGACCGCCGGTGTGCAGGCCCTGCGTCCCGGCCAGAAGGTCCGCCTGCTCGAGACGAAGTCGTGATCGGCCCGAACCTGTCGGAGTGGGCGCTGAAGAAGCGCTCGCTCGTAGTCTTCCTGATGATCGTGGGCGTCGTGTCCGGCGTCATCTCGTTCATGAAGCTGGGCCGCGGCGAGGACCCGGCGATCACCATACGTACGATGATCGTCGCGGCCGGCTGGCCCGGTGCGACGGTGGACGAGACGCTCAAGCAGGTGACCGAGCGGCTGGAGCGCACGCTGCAGGAGACCGACTACCTCGATCGCCTGCGCAGCTACACCATCGCCGGGCAGACGACGATCTTCGTCGAACTGAAGCAATCGACGCCGCCTCACAAGATTCCCGACATCTGGTACCAGGTGCGCACGAACATCGGCGACATGCGCCACACGCTGCCGCAGGGCGTGCTCGGGCCATTCCTGAACGACAGCTTCGGCGACACCTTCGGCATCATCTACGCGTTCACGGCCGACGGTTTCAACTTCCGCGAACTGCGCGACTACGTGGAGGCCGCGCGCTCGCGCCTCCTGCAGGTGCCCGACGTCTCGAAGATCGAGGTGCTGGGTGCGCAGGACGAGCAGATCTTCATCGAGTTCTCGCTCGAGCGCCTGGCGGGCCTGCGCCTGAACCTGAACCAGATCGTGGCCACGCTGCAGGCGCAGAACCTGGTGCGCCCGGCCGGTACGATGCAAGGCGAGCAGGAGCGCGTGTTCCTGCGCGTGACCGGCGCCTTCGACACCGAGGCCGACATCGAGGCGGTGAACTTCGTCTCCGGCGACCGCATCTTCCGGCTCGGCGACATCGCCACCGTGCGGCGCGGCTTCACCGACCCGCCGCAGCCGATGTTCCGCGTCAACGGCGAGCAGGCCATCGGCCTGGCGATCGCGATGCGCGATTCCGGCGACATTCTGGCGCTGGGCGAGAACCTGCGCCGCGAGATGACCGAGATCAAGGCCAACCTGCCGGTGGGCATCGAAGCGACGCTGGTGGCCGACCAGGCGGTGTCGGTCGATCTGGCGATCAACGACTTCATGACCAACTTGTGGCAGGCCATCGTCATCATCCTGGTGTGCAGCTTCGTCAGCCTGGGCGTGCGGCCCGGGGCGGTGGTGGCCTTGGCCATTCCGCTGACTATGGCGATCGTGTTCGCGGTCATGGACGTCGCCAACATCGACCTGCAGCGCATCTCGCTGGGCGCGCTGATCATCGCCCTGGGGATGCTGGTCGACGACGCGATGACCACGGTCGATGCCATGCTGCGCCGGCTCGGCGCCGGCGACAGCGCGGACCAGGCCGCGACCTTTGCCTACCGCACGCTGGCCGCGCCGATGCTGATCGGCACGCTGGTGACGATTGCCGCCTTCGTGCCGATCGGCTTCGCCAAGAGTTCGGCCGGCGAGTACACCTTCTCGATCTTCTCGGTGGTCGCGATCTCGCTGATCATCAGCTGGCTGGTCGCGGTGGTCTTCGGGCCGCTGCTCGGCAAGGCGCTGCTCAAGCCGCCGAAGAAGCAGGAGACCGAACCCAAGCCA
>JADCHE010000174.1 GCA_020248665.1 Burkholderiales bacterium
GCCAGCCGGCGACCTGCGCGCGGCCGGCGCGCTCGAGCCGTCGGCCCGCGGCCCCGGGGCCGCGCCCCGCGTCAGCGCACGGCGACGCGCAGCAGCTCCTCGTCGTCGCCGTCGCGGGCGAACCAGCGCAGCGCCGGCGGCACCGACTTGATCATCACCAGGTCGTCCTCGAGGCGGCGCAGGAAGGCGTCGCCCCGGATGCCGTTGTCGCGCGACAGCGCGGCGTTGCGGATGGAGTCGGCGCCCTCGGTGCACTCCTCGAGCGTCACGGTCAGCGCGGCGGCCGGCGGCAGGCCCGCCGCCGCGCAGAGCGCACCGATCGCACACAGAACCCGGAATCGCATCGTCGTTCTCCCAGGGCCTGACCGCCGACCGCTTCCGGACCACCCTACACGCGGCGCGCGCGGCCGAACACCGGTCGAGCGGGCATGCGCCCCGCCGAATCGACGTGCGGCGAAGGCGGTGCACACCGCGTCGTTGCGGCGCACCGTCGTCCGGGACGGCGCGCGGCCCGGCATCGGCCGCGTCGGCGGGCCGTGGGTTCCGGTTTCCCTGGTGCGCCGCAGCAGCGCGCGCCGTGCCGACGGGCGGTCGTGTACCGTGTCGCAGCCGACGCACGATCGAGCCGCGCGCCGCGGCCCGCCGTCCTTCCGCACCGTCCGCACCGTCCGCACCGTCCGCACCGTCCGCACCGCCCCCGATGATCGATCCGCAGACCCTCGCCGCCGCCCTGCCGCAGTGGGGCGCGATGCTGGCGATCGCGATCGCCGCGGGGTTCGTCCACGGCTTCATCGGCGTCGGCTTCCCGCTGTTCGCGACGCCGCTGTTCGGCCTGCTGTTCGGCTGGAAGTCGGCGGTCGCGCTGCTGGTGCTGCCGACCTGGCTGGTCACGCTCGCGACGATCGTGGCGTACCGCGGGCAGGCCGACCTGCGCGGCGCGCTGCGCGTCTACTGGCCGCTGCTCGCCGCGATGCCGTTCGGCATGGCCGCGGGCGTGCACGCGCTGCACGCGGTGCGGGCCGACGTGCTGATGCTGGCGATGGCGGCGCTGCTCGTCACCTACCTGCTGCTCGACCGGCTCGGGCACACCGACCTGCCCTGGGCGCGCGCGCACCCGACGCTGCTCGCCGCGCCGTTCGGGCTGCTCGCGGGCCTCACCGAGGGCGCGCTGAACGTCGCCGGCCCGGTGCTGCTGATGTTCTTCCTGCTGGTCGAGCTGCCGGTCGCGACGACGATCGTGGTGCTCGGCTGGCTGTTCATCGCCGGCAAGACGCTGCAGGCGGCGATGATGGCGCCGCGCGGCGCGTTCGACGCGACGGTGCTCGCCGCGGTGCTCCCGCTGGCCGCGGCGGGCACCGGGGGCCTGCTGCTGGGGCTGCGGCTGCGCGCGCGCTTCGATCCGTCGCGCTACCGCGGCTGGCTGAAGGCGACGCTCGCGGCGATGGCCGCTTGGCTGGTGCTCCGCGTCGCGATCGGCGGGGCGTCCTGATGCGGCGCGCGCGGGCCGAGGCCTGCGCGCGGCGCCGGCGCGGGCCATCGTCTCGGCGAGGCTCGCCCGCAGCGCGCCGACGAGGAGGCCCACCTCAACCTCGTGCGCTGCGCGCCGGGCCGGTCCGCGCCGCTGCACCGCCACCTGACGCAGGAGGTGTTCATCCCGGTGTCCGGCACGTGGGAGGTGTTCTGGGGCCCGGAGGGTGCGCGCGGTCGCGCGCGCGGCGGGCGTCGAGCTGCCGCGCGGCTGAATCCGGGCCAGGCGGGCCCGGGCGCGGCGCGGCAACCGGGTCAGCGCGTCAGCAGCAGCACCGCGACGGCGGTCAGGAAGACCAGCAGCAGCAGCCGGAACGCGGCCTCGCCGACGCGGCTGCGCAGCCGCTTGCCGAGCGCCATGCCGGCGAAGAGCGGCGCGAGCGCGAGGCACGAGACCACCGCCTCGGGCACGCCGAGCACGTCGAGCGACACCATCGCCCCCATCAGCGGCAGCACGCCGACCAGGTAGATCACGCTGATCGAGCCGATGAAGGTCTCGCGCGGCAGCCGCAGCGCGACCAGGTAGGTGATCAGCAGCGGCCCCATCAGCGATGACACGCCGCCCATCATCCCCGACAGCGTGCCGACCGCGGCGCCCCAGCGGCGCTCGGCGCGCGTATCGATGTCGAGCTGCG
Source organism: Burkholderiales bacterium (assembly GCA_020248665.1). Classification (GTDB taxonomy): domain Bacteria; phylum Pseudomonadota; class Gammaproteobacteria; order Burkholderiales; family Burkholderiaceae_E; genus UBA4615. The sequence goes on from JADCHE010000174.1 coordinate 2,163, forward strand.
GGTGCCAGGCCATCAGCACCACCGCGAGCAGCAGTGCGCAGGCGACCATCGCGTTCAGCGTCGCGACCGGCAGCCCGAGCGCGAGCCGCGCGGTGACCGCGGTCGCGATCGCGAGCGTGACCAGCAGCGTCGCGAAGCGCTTGATCGCGTAGACCACGTGGCCGCTGTCGGCCGCCTGCCAGACGTTCGACAGCACGATCGGGATGCCCATCAGCGCGATCGCCTTCGGGCTCGGGATCACCAGCGCGAGCAGCGGCACGATGACCAGCGGCAACCCGACGCCGAGCAGGCCCTTGACGAGCCCGCCGGCGACGAACGCACCAGCCACCGCCGCCAGCACGAGCGCGGTCGGCTCGCGGCCGAGCGCGAGGGCGAGCTCGGCGTGGAGGACGGCGGCGAGGTCCACGGGTTCGGTGCGGGTGCGGGTGCGGCGCGCGGCGCGGCGGCAGCGCGGCGCGCCGGCGCGTCAGCGGTTCGCGCGCGCGAGCACCGCGTGCAGCATCACGTTGCAGCCCGCATGCAGGTGCGCCGGATCGGCGTTCTCGATCTCGTTGTGGCTGATGCCCTTCTCGCAGGGCACGAAGACCATCGCCGCCGGGCAGGTACGCGCGACGTAGACCGCGTCGTGGCCCGCACCCGACGCGAGCCGGCGGTTCGGATAGCCGTAGGCGTTCGCGGTCGACTCGATCGCGTCGAGCATCGAGCGGTCGAACGCGCACGGCGGGAAGTGCACGGTCTGCTCCATCGAGATCGACACGCCGTCCTCGCGCGCGATCCGCTCGGCGGCGGCGCGCACGTCGGCGGCCATCGCATCGAGCGTCGGCGCGTCGGCGTTGCGCAGGTCGATGCTGAGCTCGACGCGGCCGGGGATCACGTTGCGCGAGTTGGGCGACACGACCATGCGGCCGACGGTGCCGCGCGCATAGTGCGGGTGCTTCGTCGCGACCTCGCGCACCGCCTGCACGAGGCGCGAGGCGGCGAGCAGCGCGTCGCGGCGCAGCTCGATCGGCGTCGGGCCGGCGTGCGCGTCCTGGCCTTCGACGACGACGTCGAACCAGCGCTGGCCGAGCGCCGACTCGACGACGCCGATCACCTTGCGCTCGTTCTCGAGCACCGGACCCTGCTCGATGTGCGCCTCGAAGTAGGCGTCGAACCGAGGCGGCGTCGCGGTGCCGTCGGCGCCGATCGCGGCCAGCGCCTCGCCGACGGTGACCCCGTCGGCGTCCTTCTGCGCGCGGCAGTGCTCGGCGGTGAACGCGCCGGCGAACACGCCCGATCCCATCATCACCGGCTGGAAGCGCGTGCCCTCCTCGTTGGTCCAGATCGCGACCGCGATCGGGCGCCTGGTCGCGATGCCCGCGTCGTTCAGCGTGCGCACGATCTCCAGGCCGGCGAGCACGCCGTAGTTGCCGTCGAAGCGCCCGCCGTTGGGCTGCGTGTCGACGTGGCTGCCCATCGCGACCGGTGCGGCCTGCGCGTCGGTGCCCGGGCGGATCGCGTAGACGTTGCCGATCGCGTCGAGCTGGATCGTGCAGCCGGCGTCGCGCAGCCAGCCGGTCACCAGCGCGCGACCCTCGGCATCGAGCGGGGTGAGCGCGAGGCGGCGCACGCCGCCCTTCGGCGTCGCGCCGATCTTCGCCAGGGTCATCAGCGAATCCCAGAGGCGGTCGGCGGAGGTGGACAGCGCGGTCGGGGCGGGCAGGGGGGCGTTCATGGCGGGGCGTCTGCAAGGAGAGGAGACCGCCGCACGATGCGCGAGGCGGGGGCGGTCCGTCAAATCGGGCGCCCCGGCACGCCCGACGCGGGGCGGCCACGGCGCAACGCCCTTCACTTGCATTGATGGACTATGTACACTTGCAGTCCTGGACCGACTCGGGCGAGTCGGCCGAGGCGCCGGTCGACCGGGCCCGTCAATCGAGGAGGAGACGATGAGAGGACTCGTTGCAGGGGGGCTCGCCGCGTGCGCGCTCGCGATGGCGTCGGCGGCGTCCGCGCAGCAGGGCGGGATCTCGGACGGGGTGGTCCGCATCGGCGTGCTGACCGACATGTCGGGCCAGTTCTCGCACGAGTCCGGGCGCGGCTCGGTCACCGCGATCCAGATGGCGGTCGAGGACTTCGGCGGCCGCGTGCTCGGCGCGCCGATCGAGGTCATCTCCTCGGACCACCAGAACAGGCCGGACGTGGCGCTCGGCCGGGCGCGCGAGTGGTACGCGGTCCAGAAGGTCGACATGATCGCGAACCTGATCAACTCGGCGATCGCGATCGGGGTGGCCGACGTCGCGAAGGAGCGCGATCGGATCGCGATCGTCAACGGCTCCGGCTCGTCGAGGCTGACCGGCGACGCCTGCACGCCGAACAGCATCCACTACGCGTACGACACCTACGCGCTCGCCAACGGCGCCGCCCGCGGCCTGCTGGGTCAGGGCCTGGACACCTGGTTCTTCCTCACCGCCGACTACGCGTTCGGCCACTCGCTGGAGGCCGACACGACGGCGATCCTGAAGGCCCGCAACGGGCGCGTCGTCGGCTCGATCCGCTACCCGATCGAGACGAACGACCACTCGTCGTTCCTGCTGCGCGCGCAGGACTCGAAGGCCAAGGTGATCGCGATCGCCGGGTCCGGCACGAGCTTCGTCAATGCGGTGAAGTCGGCGCGCGAGTTCGGCATCGGCACCGGCAACCAGCGCGTCGCCGGCCTGCTGGTCTGGGACACCGACGTCCACGCGCTCGGGCTGGAGGTCGCGCAGGGGCTGCTCCTCACCACCGCCTTCTACTGGGATCGCGACGACCGGACCCGCGCCTGGGCACGGCGCTTCTTCGAGCGGATGAAGCGCATGCCACACATGGGCGACGCCGGCGACTACTCGTCGACGATGCACTACCTGCGCGCGATCCAGGCGGCCGGGACGGACGCGGCCGGGCCGGTGATGGCGAAGATGAAGGAGATGCCGATCAACGACTTCTTCGCGACCAACGGACGCATCCGCGAGGACGGCCGCATGGTGCACGACATGTACGTCTACGAGGTCAAGAGGCCGTCGGAGTCGAAGTACCCGTGGGACTACTACCGCCTGCGCGGCACGATCCCCGCGAGCGAGGCGTTCCGGCCGCTGTCGGAGAGCGCCTGCCCGCTGGTGAAGAAGTGACCGACCCGGCCCGACGCGGATCAGCCGGACGCACTCGTCGGGTCGCGGTAGTGCATCAGGTAGCGCATCTGCGTCGCGACGAGCGGCTCGCGGCACTCGCTGCACAGCACGGTGGGGTCGAAATCGTGGCCGCAGTCGAGGTGGGTGAGGATCAGTGGCGGACGGCCTCGCGCGAGCCAGGTGTCGCCCCAGCGCAGCATCGCGATCAGCGGCCCGAACAGGTCCTTGCCCATCGCGGTGAGGCGGTACTCGAAGCGCTCGGGGCTGCGCTGGTAGCGCACGCGCTCGAACACGCCGTCGTCCACGATCCGGTTCAGCCGGTCCGCGAGGATGTTCGGTGCGATGCCGAGCCGTGTCTGCAGGTCGTCGAACCGGCGCACGCGGAAGAACGCCTCGCGGATGATCATGAAGCTCCAGCGGTCGCCGATGATCCGCAGCGCGCGGGCGACCGAGCTCGGGCGCCGGCGCTCGAGCGCGGTCGGGTCCGCGGAGCGGCGGCTGGTGCGGCCGACCGGTACCGGGCCGGTCCCCGCGCCCGGCCCGTCGCGGTAGCTCACGCGGTGCGGCAGGATCGGCTCGCGGCAGTGCGAGCAGGCCATCACCGCCGAGCAGGGCCTGCCGCACAGCGTGTGCACGAGCTGCAGCGGCTTGCCCTTGCGGGCGCTGAGCCAGCGGTCGCCGAAGGCCATCAGCGCGAGCATGACCGGGTACAGGTCGACGCCGGCCTTCGTGAGCCGGTACTCGTGGCGTACCGGCCGGTCGCTGTACTGCCAGGGGCGCAGCACACCCAGTTCGGTCAGTCGCCGCAGCCGGTGCGCGAGCGTCGTACGGGGCACGCCGAGCACCGCCTGGAACTGGTCGAAGCGCGTGACGCCGAAGTAGCACTCGCGCAGCACCATGAACGACCAGCCGTCGCCGATCACGTCGATCGTGCGGCCGACCGAGCAGTTGCGTTCCCGCGGCGCCGCGCCGCGGGGGGGGCGGGTGACGGCCTTGCCGGCGGCCGGCGGCGGGGCGCC
>JADCHE010000175.1 GCA_020248665.1 Burkholderiales bacterium
CCGCAGCATGTACAGCGCCCCCGAGACGCCGACCGGTATCGCATAGCCGTACTGCTCGCGTACCGACTCGCGGTTCGGTCGCGCGGCACCGACGTAGCGGCGGACCGCAAACGCGCAGTAGACGGCCTTGAGCGCGACGACCGCGACGTGCGCCGCTAGCACCGGCTCCCAGGTGCGCCAGACGTAGGCGGCACCGAGCACCGACACGACCCGCAGCGACGTGAACGCGAGGTTGGTCCTGGCCTGGCTCGGGATCTTCTGTTGCGCGACGTACAGGTAGTCGAGCAGTGACGCCGCCACCCACAGCCCGACGAATACGATCGCCGGCCAGCCGAGCGGATGCGCATCGCCCTGCAGCCACAGGAACAGCGCCGCGCCGCATGCCGCGACGGCACCCGCCGCGAGCATATGCAGCGCCGCCTGCACGACGAACATCGCCGAGCGCGCGCGGTCGGAGCGCGGAAGGAAGTAGTAGAGGCTCTGGGGCATGCCGAGCGCGAGCACGCCTGGCAGGGTCCCCGCGATCAGCCACAGCGTGCGGTACAGGCCGAACCCGGTGTCGTCGAGAAACCGCACCAGCAGGATCGGGATCGCGACCTGCGCGAACAGGTCGACCGCCGTCGCGACGCCCATCGAGGCGACCGACTTGCCGAGCGCGAGCGTCCGCGCGGCGGGCTGCTTGCCCGGCGACCCCGTCATGTCAGGGTCGGCAGGTCGCGAAGCGACGATGGGAGAGGCGTGGAACATGTTCCAACGAGGGCGGCCTGAGCGAAACTCGAGGCTCGCGCGGCGGTCGCGGCGGCGGAGCTCGAGAGATGCGATCGGACTGCATGATCCTCCGCGCGCCCGGATCCGGACGAGGAACTTGTTCTCCGTGACGGCCCGGGCGGCCGGCGTTCCGCCCCCCCGGACCGCCAGCAGTGTAGACCGCCTGCTGCGTCCGTCGCCGGACCGCCCGTTGTCAGGGCCGCTCATCCGGGCGGGGCGGCCGTCGTCGGCGGAACGCCAGCGCCCACCACCCGACCGCGGTGGCCGCCGACATCGCGAACCACTGCGCGGCGTACCCCCGATGGCGGTCGACGCCCGCACCAGGCTGCACCCACTCGCGCGCGAGGCCGTCATCGAGCGCCGAGGTCTGCCTGACGACGACCGGTGCCGCATCCGGCGCGCGAGTGCGCCGCCATGCGTCGAGGTCGAAGCGCTGGATCACGGCGGTGCCCGGGTCACCGGTGTCGGTACCGCCGCCGAGCACGATCGGCTGCGGCAGCACGCGCAGCGCCAGCCCCTCGACGCGCACGGTGCCTGCCGGGGTCCCGAACGCGAGCGGCCGAGTCCGGTCACGCACGTCCCGTGCGACCCAGCCGCGCAGCACCATCACCGTCCGTCCACCCTCGTCTAGCCGCAGCGGGGTCAGCACGTGGAAGCCGGCGACGCTGCGGTGGGTACGGTTGTCGAGCAGCAGCGTGCCGGCGGGATCGAAGCGTCCCACGAGCTCCACGCGACGGTCCCCGAGCGCGTCGGCGTCGATCGGGGCGGCGCCGAGGCGCACCGAGGGCGCGGCCAGAGCGGCATCGCGCATGGCCTGCGCGAGCGCCTTCTCGTCGGCGCGCTGCAGCTGCCATGCGCCGAGCGAGGCGGTGAGCGCAATGACCGCGAATGCGGCGATCGAGGGGATGGAAGGCGGCTTCACGGTCGGGGCTCGGCGGCGCAGGGCCTGCCGAAGCACCGATGCTACCGCGCGAGCGTGCCGGAGCCCGCCGCGGCGAACCTGTGCTCGGACCGCGAGGTGTCGGACGGCTCCGAGACCTCCCCGCCCACTCTCGGCGTGGCGCCAGCGACAAACCACGACTCCGAAGCGGCGGCACCGCTCGCATCCGGGCCTGCCACGGTGGAGGGGCCCACCGCGAACGTGCCGTCGATCATGAGCGTGCCGAAGAGCACCGTGCCGTCGTCTCCGATTGCGGTCGCGTACTCGACCCAGCTCCGGTCGGTGGCGAAGCGCACCAAGTGCTGGCAGGCGTCGCGACTCGCACAGAACGACAGGGCCCCGATGCCGAGGGAGAGCCCCCGCAGCGCACGGTGACGGACCGGCAGCCACTCCGCGGCGAGCTCCGACACGATCAGGGCGCCCAGGCTCCTGAGCCGCCAGGGTTGCCCCAGACCGCTCGACGGTTGGTTCGCCTCGGCCCAGTGCAACACGCGCGCGAACGGCGAGCGGGCCGGCGCGCAGACCGTCGCCAGGCGGCGAGCGAACGCCGCGGGCTCGCGCAGCTGCTCGACCTGCGCGTGTACCTCCGCTTCAGTCGACTCGACGAAGCGCTCGAAGCGCTCGATCGGCCGGGTCGGCCGGGCATCGGGAGGCAGCACCTGCAGGTAGTCGAAGTCGACGCACTCGACGCAGTATCTCAGCAGTTGCAGCAGCCCCCCGTTCAGCCCCGTCGGACGGAAGCCACCGGTCAGAGGTGCCGGCGCGTAGTCGATGTTCGACGCTTCCGGGCGCGGTGCGGCCGGATCCGCGCCGGGTCGCAGGTAGACGACCAGCGACCGCCCCTCGAGCGACGCCGCGAGGCGTGCGACGGCGGGCAGGTCGTGGGGGCCTGCGACGGTCGCGAAGGCGACCTTCGTGCCGCGGGGAGCACTCGCCGCCGACGCCGGCAAGACGCCCGGATGCCGCCGCCCGATCAGGGCCGTGCGGACGGATGACTCCGGATTGCCGGGGAACTTCCGCGCGAACCATGCGTCGCATTCGAGGAGTGACGGCAGGTCGCAGGCCTTGAACGTACGCGGGCTGCCGCGCTCGTTGAACGTGTTGATGAAGTGGTATGCAGGCGCGATCCGCCGCCCCGAGTTGCCCGCGAGCGTCGCGAACAGCAGCTCGTCGGGGATGTGGAGTCGGCTGAAGTAGCGGATCACTCGCGGGTCGCTCGCGCCTCGGACCAGGTCCTCGCACAACGCGCGGCTCGCACCGAACCACAGACTGCCGACGAACGCGCGGAAATCGCGCGTGAACGGGGCACCGTTGATCGACGACCGGCTGAGCAGGCGTACCGTCGCGACCGCGAGGCGCTTGTACGCGTCGGCACCGACGCCGCGCGCCGTGCGGCGGTCGGACAGCACGGCGAGCCCGAACGGCTGGACGCGCTCGGCGTCGCGTCCGAAGTAGGCCGCGCGCGCCTTGCGCATGATCCGCTGCCGCAGGCTGCCGCGCGGCGCGTACATCCTCCAGCCGTAGTTCATGAGGAAATCCGTGTTCGACTGGATGTCCATCAGATCCATGCTGCCGTCGAACGGCCGCTCGGCGAGCGAGGCCTCGAATTCGTCGATCGACCGAAGCGGCAGGCAGCTCGGGCTCAGCAGCTGGAAATAGTCGAACTCGAAATGCTCGAGCGCGTACCGGATCGTGCTCAGCACTGCCAGGCACAGCGCCCAGCTGCCCCAGCCGGTCACGTGCGACTCGGGCGTGAAGTGGACGTTCGGCCGATCGATACGCAGGCCGGGTTGCTTCGCGAAGTCGTGGTGAAGCACGACCGGTCGCCCGCCGAGCGTGTCGATCAGCTGCTCGATCGCGGCGGGGCGCTCGGTCGCCGACGTCATGCCGAACACGACCCGGACCGGCCGGCCCGGGCTCGACGTCGGAGCGGCCATGCGTGCCGCGGTCGCGCTCACGCGCTGACGGTCCCGCTCGCAGATTGCTGCGAGGCCGGCGCACGGGCAGCCTCGGCAACCGCGCCGACCACGCGGAAGATCATCTCGTCGGTGAGGTCCTCCCACAGCGGCAGGCTGATCGCCGTATCCCCGAGTCGGTCGGTCATCGACAGGTCGCCGCGCGACGCATCCTGGAACTGGGGGTGCTCGTGGCAAGGCGGCACGAAGTACCGGCGCAACTCGATGTTGCGCTCCGCGGCGATCCGCAGCAGCCGATCCCGCGACGGTACGTCCGGCGCAATGAGCGGCAGCCACTGGTAGGCGGCCTCGCCGCGGACGCACTGCAGCGCCCACCCCGCGTCGAGGGCGCCCGAAGCGTCCAGCAGGCGGGTGTAGGTCCGATAGATCTGCTTGCGCCGATCGACCGAAGCCGGGAAGGCATCGAGCGTCGCGAGCGCGACGGCGGCGCCGATCTCCGACAGCTTGGCGTTGAGGCCGAGACCCAGCGACTCGCGCCCGCCGTCGAACCAGTAGTTCGACGCAAGCTTCATCCGGCGGATCAGGTTCTGGTCGGCGCTGTAGACGAGGCCGCCCTCGCCGACCGGGAACGCCTTGGTCGCATGGAAGCTGAACACCACCGCACCGCTGAAGCCGCGACCGAACTGGCGGCCGTCGAGCGACGTGCCGAAGCACGGCGCGGCGTCGACGACGACCGGCACCCCCGAGCGCATCAGATCCTCATAGGGGCGCAGGTCCATGTGCGTGCCGCAGGTCGCGTACGGGACAACGACGGCTGCGTCCTTGCCGAGATGGTCGAGCGCCTGGCGGAGCTTGCGCGGATCGAGCACCCACTCCTGCGGATCGACGTCCACGAAGTAAGGCTCGAGCCCGCACCACTGCGCGGCCAGCGGCGTCGCGGCGAAGGTGAAGCTCGGCATCACCGCGTAGCGCCCCGGGCGCTTGATCTCGGAGATCGCGAGCATCAGCCCGAGCGTCGCGTTGCAGACGGTCGTCGCGGCGCCCTCGCCGCCCATCCACTCGTCGAGAATCCGACGCTCGAAGCGGGTGTTCAGCGGACCGAAGTTGGTGTACTGCCGCACCCGGTCCATCTCCGCGAGCAGCGGCGCGTAGTCGGCAAGCTCGACCAGCTTCGGTCGGAGGAACGGAACCTTTTCCATGCGTCGGTCCTCGAAAGAGTCGTGAGGGCGGTTGGAGCGATCAGGCCGACACCGGCTCGGGCACGCGTCGGACGGCGGCGGCACGCTCCAGCGCCCGCAGCCGGACCGATGCGGACGGGTCGTCCGGGAACTTGCGCGCCAGGAATCGTCCCGTCGCGAAGATCCGGTCGAGGTCGGTGTCCTTGATCCAGTACGGACTTCCGTAGGGATCGAAATCATTGACGGCGTGCAGCGCGGGCCCCACCTTGAACGGCGAGTTCGCGAGCAGCGTCGGAAACAGCATCTCGTCGACGATCTTCAGGTGCGCGAAGTAGTCGCTGACCGGATCGCTATGGCGAATCCGCATCAAGTACTCGCAGACCCGGTGCGACATGCCGATCCACAGGCTGCCGATCATCGGCCGGAACGTCTGGCTGAAGGGGTTCGCGCCAAGCCAGCCGCGCGCCGCCGCCTGCGTCGCGCCGAGCGCGATCCGGTCGAGAACGCTGCGACCGCGAGCCTCGCGCTCGGGTGAGCGGCGCCACATCGACAACGAACACGTCTGCTCGAGGATCGCGTCCGGCCCGAAGTAGTGCTTCCGCAGTCGGCCGAGCGCACGGTACTTCAGCGAGTCGCCGTAGGCATAGGCGCGGCAGCCGAAATTCATCAGCGACTGTTCGTCGCGCTCGACCTCGAACATGTCGGCATGGATGTCGACCTTGCTGCAGGCGATGGACGCCTCGAGCTCGGAAAGCGGTCGGATCGGCAGGCAGGTCGGGCTGAGCAGGTGCAGGTAGTCGAAATCGAGCGTGCGCAGCGCGTGCTCGATCGTATGGAAGATGCCGCGGCTCAGGCCCCACGAACCCCAGCCGGTCACCGTCGGGTTCGGCACGAAGCGGACGTTCGGGCAGTCGACCCTGAAGTCCTTCTTCTTGGTGAAGTCGTGGTGGATCAGCACCGTGTGTGGCGCGAGGGCGTTCGCGAGTTGGGCGACGGTTGCGCCCTGCTGCGTGGCCGACATGACTGCGAAGACGATTCGGATGCTCATGATCGTGGTGGAGGGTCCCGCAATTCGGCCCCGGGCGAGTTGAAGTCCGTCACGAACGGTCGGAGTTCGCCAATGCAGCGCACGCCCGTACCGGGCCGCGCATGGAAGGGGCGGGTGATCGCGCCCCCGGGGCGTGGTCGAATCGGCCCCGGTTGCATCACCGACGATCATGCGCCGCCGCCGGAACGATGTCACGAATCCCCCCGGGCGAGCGCACGACCTGCGGGTGCAGGACTTCGCGGCGTCCGGCGCGGCCGCGCCCGTCGACCCCGGAGACGCGAACGGGCCGCTCGAGGCGGCCCGTCCGGGTGAGTCGGCGCCCGTCGCCGGGCCCCGCGGGCGTCAGAGCCAGTAGACGATCACGTACAGCCCCAGCCAGACCACGTCGACGAAGTGCCAGTACCAGGCGGCGCCCTCGAACGCGAAGTGGTGCTCGGGCGTGAAGTGGCCCTTCAGCACGCGGATCAGCACGACGGCGAGCATGATCGCGCCGATCGTCACGTGGAAGCCGTGGAAGCCGGTCAGCATGAAGAAGGTCGAGCCGAAGATGCCCGAGGACAGCGTCAGGTTCAGGTCCCTGTAAGCGTGTGCGTACTCGTAGGCCTGGAAGCCCATGAAGATCGCACCGAGCAAGACCGTGGCGAACAGCCAGAACGCGGTCGCGCCGCGCTTGCCGTCCTTCAGCGCATGGTGTGCGATGGTCAGCGTCACGCCCGAGGTGAGCAGCAGCGCGGTGTTGATCGTCGGGATCGGCCACGGGCCGATCGTCTGGAACGGCTCGACGGCGCCGGCGGGCCCGAGGTTGGGCCAGGACGCACTGAAATCGGGCCACAGGAACTGCTTGTGGTCGAGGTCGCCCAGCCACGGCATCGTGATCGCTCGAGCGTAGAAGAGCGCGCCGAAGAACGCCCCGAAGAACATCACCTCGCTGAAGATGAACCAGCTCATGCTCCAGCGGAACGAGCCGTCGACGCGCTCGTTGTAGAGCCCCTTCTCGGACTCGCCCGCGACCTGCCCGAACCAGCCGACCAGCATGTAGAAGAGGATCGCGAAGCCGACCAGCAGGGACCACGGCCCCCAGGCCGCCCCGTTGACGACGCCGACCGCGCCGAAGCCGGCGAACAGCATCGCGACCCCCCCCACCAGCGGCCACTGAGAGGGCGACGGGATGAAGTAGTACGGTGCCGACGAGGTGTGCGCGCCTGCGCTGCTCATTGCGGGATCTCCCTCTCGAATCGAATCTCGTTGTATCCGCCGGTGCGGCTCACGACACCACCGCCCGGACGATCATGATCAGGGTGCCGACGAACGCGGCCGCGAGCGCGACGCCGACCGCGATCACCGCCACCGGGTTCAGCCGCGACATGTCCTGCTCGTGCGCGCGAGCGCCACGCACGCCGAAGAACGACGCCGCGACCGCCTTCACCGTCTCGAGCAGCGTCGCCCGCCCCGAGTCCCGGGCCATCATCCGCCCCGCTCCCCGCGGGCCACGCCGACCTGCGGCTGCACGCCCGCGCCGACCTCGAAGAAGGTGTAGGACAGGGTGATGGTGCGCACGTCCGGCGGCAGCTTCGGGTCGATGACGAACACCACCGGGAAGCGCTTGGTCTCGTTCGCCTCGAGCCCCTGCTGCTTGAAGCAGAAGCACTCGAGCTTGCGGAAGTACTGCATCGACACCTGCGGCGCGTAGCTCGGGATGGCCTGCCCGGCCATGCTGCGCGGCTGCATGTTGACCAACTCGTACTCGACCGTCACCAGCTCGCCCGGATGCACGTCGACCGAGCGCTTCTCCGGACGGAAGCGCCACGGGCCGTGGTGGTTGGAGTCGAACTCGACGGTGACGATCCGCGAGGTGTCGACCTGGGTGTTCTTCGCGAACTCGGCCGCCTCGCGGTCGGCCTTGGTCAGGAAGTTGATCCCGGTGACCTCGCAGATCTTCTTGTACAGCGGGACCATCGCGAAGCCGAAGCCGAACATCAGCGCGGCGAGCACGGTCAGCTTGCCGAACGTCTGCAGGTTGAAGTGCCGGCGCGCGTCGCCGTCGCGGCCCATGCGGCTCATCCGACGAACACCCGCTTGGCGATCACGCCCGCGAAGAACGCCGCCGCGATCGAGAGCAGCACGAGCGCGGTCCGCAGGTTCGCGGGCTTGCGCTTGCCGCCGCTCCGATCGTCGGTCGATGCCATCGCGGTGCCGTGCTCGCCGTGCCCGGGGTCACTTGACCGTCGGCGGGGTCTCGAACGAGTGGTACGGCGCCGGCGAGGGCAACGTCCACTCGAGGCCCTGGGCGCTCTCCCAGACCTGCGGGGTCGCGGGCTTGCCGCCCTTGATGCACTTCAGCACGCACCACAGGAAGATCAGCTGCGAGAGGCCGAAGCCCAGCGCTCCGATCGACGCCACCATGTTGAAGTCGGCGAACTGCATCGGGTAGTCGGCGTAGCGGCGGGGCATGCCGGCCAGCCCGAGGAAGTGCATCGGGAAGAAGGTGACGTTGAAGGTGATCAGCGACGACCAGAAGTGCCACTGGCCGAGCTTCTCGTCGTACATGTAGCCGGTCCACTTCGGGATCCAGTAGTAGACCCCTGCGAACAGCGCGAAGAGCGAACCCGCGACCAGTACGTAGTGGAAGTGCGCGACGACGTAGTAGGTGTCGTGCAGCTGGATGTCGAGCGGCGCGACCGACAGGATGATCCCGGTGAGGCCGCCGATGGTGAACACGAAGATGAAGCCGATCGCGAACAGCATCGGCGTCTCGAAGGTCATCGCGCCGCGCCACATCGTGGCCACCCAGTTGAAGATCTTCACGCCGGTGGGCACCGCGATCAGCATCGTCGCGTACATGAAGAACAGCTGCCCGGTCACCGGCATGCCGGTGGTGAACATGTGGTGCGCCCACACGATGAACGACAGGATCGCGATCGAGGCGGTCGCGTAGACCATCGAGCTGTAGCCGAACAGGCGCTTGCGCGAAAAGGTCGGGATGATCTCGCTCACGATGCCGAACGCCGGCAGGATCATGATGTAGACCTCGGGATGCCCGAAGAACCAGAAGATGTGCTGGTACATCACCGGGTCGCCGCCACCGGCCGCGTTGAAGAACGCGGTGCCGAAGTGCCGGTCGGTCAGGATCATCGTGATCGCGCCCGCGAGCACCGGCATCACCGCGATCAGCAGGTAGGCGGTGATCAGCCAGGTCCAGACGAAGAGCGGCATCTTCATCAGCGTCATCCCCGGCGCCCGCATGTTCAGGATCGTCGTGATGATGTTGATCGAGCCCATGATCGACGAGGCGCCCAGGATGTGCACGGCGAAGATCGCCATGTCCATGCCCACGCCCATCTGCACCGACAGCGGCGCGTAGAGCGTCCAGCCCGCCGCGGTCGCGCCGCCCGGCGCGAAGAACGAGCCGACCAGCAGCAGCGCCGCCGGCGGCATCAGCCAGAAGCTGAAGTTGTTCATCCGCGCGAACGCCATGTCGCTTGCGCCGATCATCAGCGGGATCTGCCAGTTCGCGAAGCCGACGAACGCCGGCATGATCGCGCCGAACACCATGATCAGGCCGTGCATGGTGGTGAGCTGGTTGAACAGCTCCGGCTGCACGTACTGCAGGCCCGGCTGGAACAGCTCGAGGCGGATCGTGAGGGCCAGCAGGCCGCCCGAGATCAGCATCACGAAGCTGAACCAGAGGTACAGCGTGCCGATGTCCTTGTGGTTGGTCGCGAACAGCCAGCGCCGCCATCCGGTCGGATGATCGTGCGCGTGGTCGTCGTGGCCCGCGTGGTGATCGAGTACTGCGCTCATCGACTGCTCCCGAATCCTGTGTTGCCCTGGTGCCGTGCGTGCGTGACGTGGGGTGCGCGGATCACTTGCGCGCCGCGGTGAAGTCCTTCGGCTGGACGACGGTGTCTTCGGCCTTGTTGCCCCACGCGTTGCGGGTGTAGGTGGCGACCGCCGCCAGCTCGACGTCCGAGAGCTGCTTGAAGGCGGCCATCGAGGTGCCGGGCTTGCCGTTCAGCAGGATCGCGATCTGGTCCTCCTGCCTGCCGAGCACCAGCTTCGAGCCCTCGAGCGCCGGGAACGCGCCGGGCACGCCCTTCCCGCTGCCCTGGTGGCAGGCGACGCAGTTCGATGCGTAGACCTTGGCACCGCGCTCGTTCAGCTCGGCGACCGTCCAGTCCTTGGTCGGGTCGTCGGCCTTCGCGAGCATCTCCTTCTTCTTGCCGTCGGCCCAGGCCTTGTAGGCCTCCTGGCTCTTCACCTCGACGACGATCGGCATGAACGCGTGGTTCTTGCCGCACAGCTCGGCGCAGGCGCCACGGAAGGTGCCTTCCTTCTCGGCGCGGAACCAGGTATCGCGCACGAAGCCGGGGATCGCGTCCTGCTTGACACCGAACGCCGGCACCATCCACGCGTGGATCACGTCGTTGGCGGTGATCACCATCCGGATCTTCTGGCCGACCGGGACCACCAGCGGGTTGTCCACCTCCATCAGGTAGGTCTCGGACTTCGGCGCCCTGCCCTCGATCTGCTCGAGCGGGGTCGCCAGGTCGGACAGGAAGCTGATGCCTGCGCCCTCGCCCTTCAGGTACTCGTAGCCCCACTTCCACTGGTAGCCGGTCGCCTTGATGGTCAGGTCGGCCTGCGAGGTGTCCTTCTGCTCGACGACCATCCGCGTGGCCGGGATCGCGAGGCCGACGATGATCAGGAAAGGCACGATCGTCCAGGCGATCTCGACCGCGGTGCTCTCGTGGAAGTCGGCCGGCTTGGCGCCGCGCGACTTCCGGTGCGCCCACAGCGAATAGAACATGACCCCGAAGACGGCCACGAAGATCGCGAGGCAGACGATCAGCAGGAAGTTGTGGATCCACCACTGGTCGGCGGCGATCCGGGTCACGCCCCGCGTCAGGTTCAGCTGGTTGACGCCCGGGCCGCCGGGCATGTCGTTGACCGCCCAGGCCGCGCCGCCGGACAGCGCCGCCGCGACGGCCGCTCCCGCATGTGCCACGGAAAGGACCGCCCGTCCCGCCCTGCTTCTCGTTTCGTGCCCGCTCATGCTTTCACCAAAGATCAACTTCGAATCCCCTGCAGCTGCGCGCGCAGCTGCGAAGCCAGGTCGCGACGCTCGGACTCGGGGACGAAGCGCCCCACGTCGATCCGCCTCCCGGCCGCGACCAGGCCGATCAATTCACGCCTGCTGCCGGAGTACTCGACCCGCGTCCACGCCGGCGCGCACTGCTCTCTCCGCAACCGATCTCCCCTGCAGGTCTCGACCAGCAGGCAGTCGCGGCACAACACGATGCGCTCGTAGTCCGCCGCGTGTCGGGCGTACACCACGAACGCCACCCCGAGCGCGAGCACCTCGATGCAGGCGAACGGGAGTACCAGCCACGCGCCCCGCACCGCGAAGACCGTCGCGATCGACAGCGACACCAGCGCGAGGCCCCCGAAGATCACCGCGAGCTGCCGGGGGGCGAGCGAGCAGTTGCGCTTCAGCAGCCACTCCTGCTGCTGATCGGACGCGACATGGATCCACGGGTACCGCATCGGGAATGACATGCGAGGAAGCGTCCGGCGCGACTGAGGATTATAGGCGTTCGGCCGGAGGGCCGACAAGCCGACGCCGCTGACACGCCCTATCGACGCGGTCGCGCGCGCGAAGTTGCACGACGGTCACGGACGGCGGGCGTCCGGGCAGGGATCAGGGCCGGCGCGCGCGGCCGCCCGCCGGGGGTCGGAACTCGACGGGCGACCAGCCGTCGTCGCGGCGCTTGCGCTCGCCGATCCACGCGTGCCCGTAGACGAGCTCGAAGCCGACCGCCATCGGCGCCGAGGGGTCGCCCCCGCGCAGCCGCCCGGCCGCCTCGGCGAGGGCGCGCTCGCGGGCGGCCGGCGTCGCCAGGCCGCGCGGGCGGATCCGGCGCGGATCGCCGCCGAGCGCGCGCAGGTCGGCGAACAGGCGCAGCGGGTCGGTCCAGGTGACGGTGAGCCGCTCGGCATCCATCACCGGCTCGGCGAAGCCGGCTGCCACCAGCGCGTCGCCGATGTCGTGCAGGTCGGGCAGCGGGGGCAGGCGCACGCCGACCGCGCGCAGCTCGGCGAGCGAGTCGACGCCGAGCGCGCTGAAGGTCAGCAGGCCACCCGGTCGCAGCACCCGGTACCACTCGGCGATCGCCGCCGGCACGTCGTCGAACCAGTGGAAGGCGAGGTTCGACCAGACGAGGTCGAGCGATCCGGAGGCGATCGGCAGCCGGTGGGCGTCGCCGGCCACGTAGACGCCGAGCGGCGCCGGGCCGCGACCGGCGAGGCGACGGGCGAGGCCCTGCACCCAGCCGCCGGCGGGCGGGCGGTCGATCGCCGCGGCACGCGCCGCGCGGCGCGGCGACAGGTCGACGCCGATCGCCTCGGCCTGCGGCCAGCGCCCGCGCAGCCGGCGCACGCCGTCGCCGAGGCCGCAGCCGACGTCGAGGATCCGCGCGGGCTGCAGCTTCACCAGCTCGAGCCGCTCGAACATCCGGCGCTCGACCTCGCGCGGCAGGAAGTCGGCGGCATCGGGGCCGTCGGCACGGCGGTCGAACTGGCGGCGGACCGCCGAACGGTCTAGGTCCGAAGGCTCGGGAGGCATCGGGGCAGTATACGGACGCGTACGCTCTGTCCCGCCATGCACGCCGCCCTCGGCCCGCCGCTGCGCCGCGCCCGCCGCCGACTCGGGCGCTGGTTCGACCATCTCGCGCCACGCGGCTGCGCGACCTGTGGTGCGTGGCTCGCGCCCGGCGCACTCCCTGGCTTCTGCGTCGGCTGCCTCGCCGAGCTGCCCGGCGCCCGCCGGCCGCGCTGCGCCCGCTGCGGACAGCCGACCGACCGGTGGGCGCCCGCCTGCACCGCGTGCGCCGGTGCCGGTGCGGACGCCGTCGACGCGACGCTCGCCGCCGCCGACTACGCGCCGCCGCTCGACCGCGTCGTCACCGCGCTCAAGTTCGGCCGGCGGCTCGCGCTCGCGCGACCGCTCGGGGAGCTGCTCGCCGCGCGATGGCTGGGCGCGCTGCCCGCGGTGCCGCTCGACGGCCTGGTGCCGGTACCGCTCGGTGCGCGACGGCTCGCCCAGCGCGGCTTCAACCCCTCGCTCGAGATGGCGCGCGCGATGTCGGCTGCGCTGCCCGTACCGCTGCCGGTGCTGCGGGGACGGCTGCGTCGGGTGCGCGAGACGTCGCCCCAGTCGGGACTGGGTCTCGCCGAACGGCGACGCAACCTGCTCGGCTGCTTCGCCTGCGACGCGCGGCTCGACGGGCTGCGGATCGGCCTGGTCGACGACGTGATGACCAGCGGCAGCACCGTGGCCGAGGCGGCGCGGGTGCTGCGGGCGGCGGGCGCGGCGTCGGTGGTCGCGATCGTGGTCGCGAGGACGGCGTAGGTCCGCCGCGGCGGCACGCGTCGATCCAGAGCCGGCGGGCTCCCCGTCACTGAGGCGTCCTCGACTGCGCCGTTCGAGCCCCGCATTGCGTCGATCGGACCCCGCTCGAACGGGAGCGGCGCCCGATGGCGCCACACCGCGCGCCCTACAGTCCGGGATACCGCCCTCGACGGTGTGGTTCCGATCCGAACCGTGAAGCGCGCCGGTCGACGTCGCGATCCAGGATCCGGGCGGCGCCGCGATCAGCGAGGCCGTGCTTCGCGGCGCACCGCCCCTCCCCTCGACTGACGCGGCGGGCTGCCAGCCGCGCGCGACGAGGACGCAGGTCCGCCCCGTGCGACCGCGACCGCTACACTGCCGCCGATGCTGCACGTCGTCCTCGTCCACCCCGAGATCCCGCCGAACACCGGCAACGTGATCCGCCTGTGCGCGAACACCGGCGCGCGGCTGCACCTCGTCGAGCCGCTCGGCTTCGAGCTCGACGACGCGAAGCTGCGGCGTGCGGGCCTCGACTACCACGAGTGGGCGGGCACCCGCGTCCACGCGAGCTGGCCGGCGCTGCTGGAGGCCGAGCGCCCGGACCCGGCGCGCACCTTCGCGCTGACCACGCACGGCACGCGCCGGCCGACCGAGGTCGCGTTCCGCGAGGGCGACTGGCTGGTGTTCGGCTCCGAGAGCGCCGGGTTGCCTGATGTGCTGCGCGAGTCGTTCGCGCCCGAACGGCGGCTGCGGCTGCCGATGCGCCCGGGCAACCGCAGCCTCAACCTGTCGAACGCGGTCGCGGTGACGGTGTTCGAGGCGTGGCGGCAGCTGGGCTTCGCGGGCGCCGGTTGAGCCGCGGCCCCGCGCCGCCGCGCTTCAGCCCGACGCCGGCGCGCCGAGCAGCTCGGAGATCCGCCGCGCCGCCCTCGCCTGTCGCTCGCGCGCCTGCGCGACCGTGACCGCGACGTCGCGCTGCTCGAGATAGTTCTGCGCGAGCGTCGCGATCGCGGCGCCGTGCGCGTCGACGATCGGGAAGCAGACGTCGACGATGCCGGGCAGCGTGTCGCTGCGGCGCTGCTCGTAGCCCTGCCTGCGGATGGTGTCGAGCCGTCGCAGCACCGACGCGCGCGACGGCGCGCGCGGGTCGCCGTCGAGCATCTCGTCGACCAGCGCCGCGCGGCGGGACGGCGCCTGGAAGGCCGCCAGCACCCACGGCGACACGCGGTCGGCACGGAACGGGAAGTGGGCGCCCTGGCGGATGCGGAAGCCCATCGCCTCGGGGCTGTCGACCTGCGCGAGCACGAGGATGCGCCGGTCGTGGTGGACCACCAGGTGGTTCGACTGCCGGGTGTCGTCGGCGAGCGCGCGCATCTCGGGCAGCGCCGCGGTAGATCG
>JADCHE010000176.1 GCA_020248665.1 Burkholderiales bacterium
CCGCCCGATCGTCGCCGACCTCGCGCGCATGCCGCACCTGCTGGTGGCCGGCACCACCGGCTCGGGCAAGTCGGTCGGCATCAACGCGATGCTGCTGTCGCTGCTCTACAAGTCCGGGCCCGAGGACGTCCGGCTGATCCTGATCGACCCGAAGATGCTCGAGATGAGCACCTACGACGGGATCCCTCACCTGCTCGCGCCGGTGGTCACCGACATGCGCCAGGCCGGCCACGCGCTCAACTGGTGCGTCGCCGAGATGGAGCGGCGCTACCGGCTGATGTCGAAGCTCGGCGTGCGCAACCTGTCGGGCTACAACGCGAAGATCGCCGAGGCTAAGAAGAGGGAGGACGTGATCCCGAACCCGTTCTCGCTGACGCCCGACGCGCCCGAGCCGCTGGACAAGCTGCCGACCGTGGTGGTGGTCATCGACGAGCTGGCCGACCTGATGATGGTCGTCGGCAAGAAGATCGAGGAGCTGATCGCGCGGCTTGCGCAGAAGGCGCGCGCGGCCGGCATCCACCTGATCCTCGCCACGCAGCGGCCCTCGGTCGACGTGATCACCGGCCTGATCAAGGCGAACATCCCGACGCGGATCGCGTTCCAGGTGTCCTCGAAGATCGACTCGCGGACCATCCTCGATCAGATGGGCGCCGAGGCGCTGCTGGGACAGGGCGACATGCTCTTCATGCCGCCGGGCACCGGGCTGCCGGTGCGCGTGCACGGTGCATACGTGGCCGACGACGAGGTCCACCGCGTCGTCGCGCACTGGAAGGACCGCTACGGCGAGCCCGACTACGTCGAGGGTATCCTCGAGGGCGGCATTGCCGGAGCGGGGGGCGAGGGCGTTGACATCGGCAGCGCGGTCGGCTTCGGCGGGCTGCAGGCGACGCTGCAGGAGGCGGGCGTCGACGGCGAGGCCGACGCGCTCTACGACCAGGCGGTGGCGGTCGTGCTGCAGCACAAGCGCGCGTCGATCTCGCTGGTGCAGCGGCACCTGCGCATCGGCTACAACCGCGCGGCGCGGCTGCTCGAGCAGATGGAGAATTCGGGGCTGGTGTCGGCGATGGCCACGAACGGGAACCGCGACATCATCGTGCCGCGGCGCGAGGACACGTGACCCGGCGCCGGGCATGCCCGGCGCCGGGTCACGGTCGGACCGGCATGCTTGCCGGTCCGAGCCCGCTGCGCCCGAGCGTGTCCGACCGTGCCCCTCACTCGCGCGGCTTCAGGATCTTCAGCAGGTTCGAGTAGGTGTCGGTCCACGGCTCGAAGCCGGGCCGCTCGGCGATCGGCCGGAACACCTTCAGCCGCTCGGGCAGGTCCGCTGCCTGCTGCGGCGTCAGCATCAGCACCCAGTGCGAGCGCCGGCAGATGTCTTCCTGCCCGGTCGGGATCGTCTCGTAGGCGACCGCGACGCGCCCGAGCCGCGCGGCGGCCGCGGCCATCACCGGCCGCAGGTCGAGGAACCGGTTGGTGATGTTGAAGGCGAGCAGCCCGCCCTCGTTCATCTGGCCGAGGTAGGTGCGGATCGCCTCGAGCGTGACCAGGTGCGTCGGCACCGAGTCGCCGGAGAACGCGTCCATCACCAGCAGGTCGAACTTCTGCACCGGCTCGCGCTCGAGCATGAGCCGCCCGTCGCCGAGGATTGGAACGATCTTCGCCTTCGAGTCGCTCAGGTAGCTGAACTCGCGCTGCGCGAGCTCGAGCACCTGCTCGTTGATCTCGTAGATCCGCATCTCGTCGCCGTCGCGGCCGTAGGCGGCGAGCACCCCGATGCCGAGGCCGAGCACGCCGAGCTTGAGCGGCCGGTCCTGCGGCAGCGACAGGAACGCGCGGCCGATGCCCGAGCGCTCGCAGAAGTAGGCGCTCGGCACGCGGCGCAGCTTCTCCGACAGGTACTGCTCGCCGTGGTTGATCCGGCCGTGCAGCATCAGCCGCGCCGGCCCGAGCGCGGGGTCGTCGATGTCCTCCACGCGGGTCTGGCTGTAGAAGTTGCGGACCACCTGGCGATAGCCCTGCACGTATTCGAGCGACACGAACGACAGCCGCGCACCGTAGAGCACGAGGCCGATCGCGAGCGCCGCGCGCAGCCCGCGCGACGACTCCTTCCAGAGCACGATCGCGACCAGCGCCGCGCACATGAAGAGGCCGATCGGCAGCTCGAAGTACGCATTGAACACGGCTGGCGCGACCAGCCCGACCAGCATGCCGCCGAGTACCCCGCCCAGCGACAGCATCAGGTAGAAGAGCGTCAGGTGCCGCACCGGCGGCTTGCGGCGCACCAGCTCGCCGTGGCACACCATGCAGATCACGAAGAGCGACACGCAGAACACCGCGATCAGCATCGGCACCCCGGTGTGCACCCCCTTGGCCTGGTCGAGCGCGACGAAGGCCACCGGCAGCGCCGCGAGGAAGAGCGGCCTCACGTAGTAGCGCGGCGCGTCGAAGCACAGGATGAAGGTCAGCAGGTAGATCGCGAGCGGCAGGACCCACAGGAAGGGCACTGGTGCGACGTCCTGCGTCAGGTGGCGCGTCAGCGCGAGCAGCAGGATCGAGGCGGTCGCGGACAGGCCGATCCACAGCAGGCACTCGGCCGCCGAGGGCCGCGGCGAGTCGTCGTCGACCGAGGTGCCCGGCGCGCCCGCGATGAGCGCCGAGCCCGAGGCCTTCCAGCCGAGCCAGGCGCTGCCCAGGCAGGCGAGCACGAAGAGCGCGTAGCCGCCCGACCAGACGTCGGCCTGCGCGCCCACCGACATCGCCGGCTCGACCAGCACCGGGTAGGTCAGCAGCGCGCGCATGGAGGCGAGGTTCGACAGCGCATAGAGCCGGTAAGGGCGGGCCTGGATGCCGGCCGACGCGCTGGCGCGCGCGTACCAGACCTGCATCAGCGGGCCGGTCGTCGACAGCAGCAGGTAGGGCACCCCGACCGCGCCGGCGAGCACGACGATCACCGCGGCGCTCGGATGCTCGAGCGTCGTGCCCTTCCACGACGGGTCCGCCTCGACCGGCAGCATCAGCAGGCTCGCGAGCAGCAGGATCGCATGCACGATCGGCTGGCGGTGCGGCGCGACCTTCTCGTTGAGCCAGTGCACGTACGCGTAGCCGACCAGCAGCGCGCCCTGGAAGAACACCATGCAGGCGCTCCAGACCGAGGACGAGCCGCCGAACCACGGCAGGATCATCTTCGCCACGATCGGCTGGACCTGGAACAGCAGGAAGGCGGACAGGAAGACCGTCGCGGAGAACAGGATCATGGCGGCTCGGAGCGCGGGGCGCTGGGCGGCCGGCGGGGGGCCGCGTGCGCGGAGCCGCGAGGGTAACCGCAGCCGGCCGTCCGTGTCGCCTGCGTTACCATGCGCGACATGACCATCCCCGATCGAGCGTCCCGCGTGCTACGACGCGCTGCCGCCGTCGTCGCGACCGCGGCGCTCGCCGCGTGGCCGGGCCTGGCCCCCGCTGGAGCGATCGATCAATTGCGCGAGTTCGCGACCGCGACGAAGTCGGCGCGCGGCGAGTTCAGCCAGCAGCAGGTGCGCGCGAGCGGCCGGGCGGCCGACACCGCCTCGGGCACGTTCGCGTTCTCGCGCCCGGGCCGTTTCCGCTGGGAGGTGGCGATGCCGTACGAGCAGCTGATCGTCACCGACGGCGAGCGGCTGCATTTCTACGACAAGGACCTGAAGCAGGTCACCGTCCGCAAGGTCGGCGACGCGATCTCGGCGACACCGGCCGCGATCCTGTTCGGCTCGAACGACATCGACTCGAGCTTCACGCTGCGCGAGTCGGGCGTGGTCGAGGGCGTCGAGTGGCTGGAGGCGATCCCGAAGGCCAAGGACTCGGGCTTCGACCGGATCCGCATTGGCTTCCGCGGCGGGCTGCCCGAGGCGATGGAGGTCCGCGACGCGTTCGGCCAGACCACGCGCTTCGCGTTCCGCGCGATCGAGCGCAACCCGGCGCTCGACCCGGCGATCTTCCGGTTCACGCCGCCGCGCGGCGTCGACGTCGTCCAGTAGCGCGCCGATGATCGCCGCCGGCCTGCCGCTCGCGGAGGCGATGCGGCCCGCCCGCATCGAGGACGTCGTCGGTCAGTCGCACCTGCTCGGCTCCGGCAAGCCGCTGCGCGCCGCG
>JADCHE010000177.1 GCA_020248665.1 Burkholderiales bacterium
CGCGGGCTCGGCCGCTGCTGCCGCCGCCGGACGCACCGGCGCGGCGACGACGGCCTCGTTCGCCGCGCGGCGGCGGAACATGCCCAGGATCTTGCCGAAGAAGCCGCCGGTGTCGGGCTCCGCCATCCGCGCCGCGGCCGGCGCGGGTGCCGGAGCGGGGGCGGGTGCAGGGGCCGCGGCGGCGGCCACCGGGGCCGCGACCGGCTCGGGCTTCGGCGCCGCGACCGGGGCGGGCTGGTCGGGCGTGACGCCCTTGACCATCGCTTCCTGCTTGGGCTTCACCGCCTCGAACTTCTTCTCGAGGTACTCGCCCTCGTCGGACGGCCCGTCCGCGAGGCTGTAGCTGGAGCGGTAGGTCGCGAGGCGGTCGTCGTCGTGGCGCAGGCGCTCGAGCTTGTAGTGCGGCGTCTCGAGGTACTTGTTCGGGATCAGCACGATCTCGACCTTGACCCGGGCCTCGAGCTTGGCGATTTCGGCGCGCTTCTCGTTGAGCAGGTAGGTGGCGACCTCGACCGGCACCTGCGCGTGGACGGTGGCGGTGTTCTCCTTCATCGCCTCCTCCTGGATCACGCGCAGCATGTGCAGCGCCGAGGACTCGATGTCGCGGATCACGCCGGTGCCGTTGCAGCGCGGGCACGTGATGTGCGTGCCCTCGTTCAGCGCCGGGCGCAGCCGCTGGCGCGACAGCTCCATCAGGCCGAACCGGGAGATCTTGCCCGCCTGGACCCGGGCGCGGTCGTAGTGCAGCGCGTCCTTCACGCGCTGCTCGACCTCGCGCTGGTTCTTGGCGTTCTCCATGTCGATGAAGTCGATGACGATCAGCCCGCCCAGGTCCCGGAGGCGCATCTGGCGGGCGGCCTCGTCGGCGGCCTCGAGGTTGGTGCGGAACGCGGTCTCCTCGATGTCGGAGCCGCGGGTGGCCCGCGCCGAGTTGACGTCGATCGCGACCAGCGCCTCGGTGTGATCGATGACGATCGCGCCGCCCGAGGGCAGCGGCACCAGGCGCGAGTACGCGGTCTCGATCTGGTGCTCGATCTGGAAGCGCGAGAAGAGCGGGGTGTTGTCCTTGTAGCGCTTGACCCGACCCACCGTGTCCGGCATCACGTGGCCCATGAACTGGCGGGCCTGCTCGTGGATGTCGTCGGTGTCGATCAGCACCTCGCCGATGTCCGGCGTGAAGTAGTCGCGGATCGCGCGGATCACCAGGCTCGACTCCTGGTAGATCAGGAAGGCGCCGGACGACGAGGTCGCCGCCCCTTCGATCGCGCGCCAGAGCTGCAGCAGGTAGTTCAGGTCCCACTGCAGCTCCTCGGCGGAGCGGCCGATGCCGGCGGTGCGGGCGATCAGGCTCATGCCGCCCGGCACCTCCAGCTTGTCCATCGTCTCGCGCAGCTCCTGCCGGTCCTCGCCCTCGACGCGGCGCGACACGCCGCCGCCGCGCGGGTTGTTCGGCATCAGCACCAGGTAGCGGCCGGCCAGCGAGATGTAGGTGGTGAGCGCCGCGCCCTTGTTGCCGCGCTCCTCCTTGTCGACCTGGACGATCAGCTCCTGGCCCTCGGCGATCGCGTCCTGGATGCGGGCCTTGGAGACCTCGACGCCCGGCTTGAAGTAGGCCTTGGAGATCTCCTTGAACGGCAGGAAGCCGTGGCGCTCCTCGCCGTAGTTGACGAAGCAGGCCTCGAGGCTGGGCTCGACGCGGGTGACGACGCCCTTGTAGATGTTGCTCTTGCGGTTTTCCCGACCGGCCGACTCGATGTCGATGTCGATCAGTTTCTGGCCGTCAACGATCGCGACGCGCAGCTCTTCCGAGTGCGTCGCGTTGAACAGCATGCGTTTCATCCGATATCTCCGACTCGCGCAACCGGCGTGGTGCGCGGGGCCAGCGGATCAACGCTCGAATGACGGTCAGCGCCCGGGGCGCAGCCGGCCAAAACGCCTGCGGCCCCGGCAGCGCGCGCGCAGCCCGGGTCCTCGGGGGGACCGTCGGGTTCGTGTGTTCACGTCGGGCGCTGCATGGGGCGGTCGGGTGGCCGAGGGGCTGGGGCGACGGGCCGCGGCAGGGTGGTGCCGGTCCGGCCGGGCCAAGCTGGCCTCGATGCTCGTTTTGTTGATTCTTGCGTCAGTTCCGCGCGCCGAACCATTCGGCGCCGCGCTAGGCATTCGTTCCGTTGCGCCGCTCGGGCCGGCCCATCGTCCTGCGCCGCTACAATGCGGCGGATCGACCGAAGGGCCTCCGCGGCCACGCAACGAAGCAAAGTATAGCAAGATGAATGCCTTAGCCGCAAAACCTGAGGCAGCGTCTTCGCCCGGGGCGCGACCCTCCGCCGACGTGCGGTGGATCGAGATCGACGAAGCACACGACGGCCAGCGCCTCGACAACTTCCTGCTCGGGCAACTGAAGGGCGTCCCGAAGAGCCACGTCTACCGGATCGTGCGCAGCGGCGAGGTCCGGGTGGACAAGGGCCGCGCCCAGCCGGACCAGCGGCTGCGGATCGGTCAGGTCGTCCGGATCCCGCCGGTGCGCACCGCCGAGCCCGACGCGCCGGCAGCGGTGCCACCCTCCGAGTTCCCGGTGCTCTGGGAGGACGACGCGCTGATCGCGATCGACAAGCCCTCGGGCGTCGCGGTCCACGGCGGCAGCGGCGTCTCGTTCGGCGTCATCGAGCAGCTGCGGGCGGCCCGGCCGCAGGCGAAACTGCTCGAGCTGGTGCACCGGATCGACCGGGAGACCTCCGGCGTGCTGCTGGTCGCCAAGAAGCGGTCGGCGCTGACGGCGATGCACGACGCGATGCGCGAGGGCCGGGTGCGCAAGCGCTACCTGGCGATTGCTCGGGGCGACTGGGCGGGGCCGCCGCGGGCGCTGCGCTACCCGCTGCACAAGTACCTGACCGGCGAGGGCGAGCGCCGGGTCCGTGTCCAGGACGGAGGGCAGGCGGCCGGCACCTGGGTGAGGGCGCTGCAGCGGCTCGTCCACCCGCGGTTCGGCCCGTTCACGCTCGTGCAGGCCGACCTCGAGACCGGGCGCACCCACCAGATCCGCGTGCACCTCGCCCACGTCGGCCACCCGCTCGCCGGCGACGAGAAATACGGCGATTTCGAACTTAACAAAGCACTCGAAAAAGAAGGTCATAAGCGCATGTATCTGCACGCCTTCCAGGTGTCGTTCCGGCATCCCGCGGACGGCACCGAAGTGTGTCTCGAGGCGCCGGTACCAGCCAGCTTCGCGCGCTTCGCCGGAGCCTGCGGTGCGTAGGTTCGACCTCGTCGTCTGGGACTGGGACGGCACCATCGTCGACTCGACCTCGGCGATCGCCGACGCGATCGTCGGCGCGGCCGCCGATCTGGGGCTGCCCGTGCCGTCCGACCGCGACGCGCGCTGGGTGATCGGGATGGGCCTGCTGGAGGCGATCCACCACGCCGTGCCGGCGATCCGCCGCGAGCAGGTGCCGGCGTTCGTCGAGCGCTACCGCGTCCACTACCTGCGGCGGGATGCCGAGCTGAAGACCTTCGACGGTATCCCGGAGGTGCTGCGCGGGCTGGATGCGGCCGGCGTGCCGCTCGCGGTCGCCACCGGCAAGTCGCGGGTGGGGCTGAACCGCGCGATGGTGCAGACCGGGCTCGGGCCGCGGTTCGTGTCCACGCGCTGCGCGGACGAGGGCGCGCCGAAGCCCGATCCGTGGATGCTTCGCGACCTCGGCGAGACCCTGCAGGTGCCGCCTGAACGGATGGTGATGATCGGCGACACCACCCACGACGTCGGAATGGCCCGCGCCGCCGGCGCGGCGAGCGTCGCGGTGCTGTACGGCGCGCACGAACCGGACGTGCTTCGCGCGAGCGGCGCGGACGCGGTGGTCGGTTCGGTGGGCGAGCTCGCCGCCTGGCTCGCCGCAGCCTGCGCGGTCGACGCGGCGCTGCTCGGTGCCGCGGGAGCACGCCGATGAGCGCCGGGCGCGACGTGGGGGGCGCGGACGACGTGGCCGCCGGGGTGTGGTCGCGCGTGTGCCCGTCCGACGCGCTCGCCGAGCGCGGCGACGGCGTGCGCTTCGAGGTGGCGCACCGTGGCGGCTCGCTGCCGGCCTTCGTGCTGCGGATCGAGGACCGGCCGGTGGCCTACCTGAACCAGTGCGCGCACGTGCCGGTCGAGCTCGACTGGAACCCGGGCCGCTTCCTCGACGACACCGGGACGGTCATCGTCTGCGCCACTCACGGCGCCGTGTACGATGCCGCCGACGGCGCCTGCGTCGGCGGCCCGTGCCACGGCCGCGGCCTGCAGCAGGTGCCGTGTCGCGAAGCCGACGGCTGGGTCGAGGTGCGCGCGCCGCTGGCGCCGCCTCGCTGAGGTCCCGAGGCGACGCGGCGCGACCCACCGATCCCCGAAGGAAGCCGATGACCGAACAGGACCCCAACCGACCGCGCGTCGAGCCATCGTGGACTGCCGCGAGCGGCGTGCCCGACCCCGCCACGCGCAACGCCGGCGCACCGGGCTGGGAGCGCTCGACGATCGAGAAGCTGCTGATGGCCGCCGTCGTCGAGCAGCGCCGCGCGCGCCGCTGGCGGATCTTCTTCCGGCTCGCCGGCCTCGCGGTCGCGCTGCTGTTCCTCGGCGTCGCGCTCGGCTTCATCCATCCGCCGGAGGCCGCGACCACCGCCGGTCGGCACACGGCGGTCGTCGAGATCGACGGCGTGCTCGAGTCCGGCGGCGAGTCGGACGCCGAGGCGGTGATGGCCGCACTGCGCGCGGCGTTCAAGGACGCGTCGACCGCAGCGGTCGTGCTGCGCATCAACAGCCCAGGCGGCAGCCCGGTGCAGGCCGGCATGATCGCCGACGAGATGCGCCGGCTGCGCGGGTTGCACCCGAGCGTGCCGCTGTACGCGGTGATCGAGGAGATCTGCGCGTCGGGCGGCTACTACGTCGCGGCCGCGGCCGACCGCATCTACGTCGACAAGGCGAGCCTCGTCGGCTCGATCGGCGTCCTGATGAACGGCTTCGGCTTTACCGAGGCGATGGGCAAGCTCGGCGTCGAGCGACGGCTGCTGACCGCCGGCGAGAACAAGGGTTTCCTCGATCCGTTCTCGCCGCTGTCGGAGCCGCAGCGCGAGCACGCGCGCAAGATGCTCGCGGTGATCCATCAGCAGTTCATCGACACCGTGAGGAAAGGCCGGGGCGACCGGCTCAAGGACTCGCCCGAGCTCTTCAGCGGGCTGGTGTGGGCCGGCGCGACCAGTATCGAGCTCGGCCTCGCCGACGAGATCGGCTCGGTGCGCTCCGTCGCGCGCGACGTGGTCAAGGCCGAGGAACTGGTCGACTACACCCGCCGGCCGAACATCGCCGAGCGGCTCGCCAAGCGCGCCGGCTTGGCCGCCGGGCAGGTGATCTCGCGGGAGCTGGGCGTCTCGGTCGACGCGCCGCGTCTGCGCTGAAGCGCGGTGCGGCTCAGGCCGCGAGGAACAGGAACACCGTCGGGACCCGCTCGAGCACGCGCGGCTGCCGGCGCCAGGCGTCGACGCGCTGCGTGGACAGCCACTGCCGCGGCCCGGTCAGGTCGGCCGCGACGCACAACAGGGTCGATGGCGACAACGTCCCGATCAGCGCGTCGAGCATCGCCTGGTTGCGGTAGGGCGTCTCGATGAAGAGCTCGGTCTCGTCCTCGCGCCGCGAGCGCTGCTCGAGCTCGCGCAGTCGCTGCCGGCGCGCGTCGGGCGCGGTCGGCAGGTAGCCGGCGAACGCGAAGCGCTGCCCGTTCAGGCCCGAGCCCATCAGCGCGAGCAGCAGGGCGCTCGGGCCGACGACCGGCACGACCGGGATCGACTCGGCGTGCGCGGCGAGCACCAGCCGCGCGCCCGGGTCGGCGACGCCCGGGCAGCCCGCCTCGGACATCAGCGCGGCGCTGCGGCCGGCGCGCAGCGGCGCGAGCATCGCGGGAATCGCCTCGTCCCGGGTGTGCTCGGACAGCTCGACGACCTCGATCTGCTGGATGGGCCGCGCGAGCGCCATCCGCTTGAGCGCCGCGCGCGCGGTCTTGGCGTTCTCGGCGATCACGTAGTCGAGGTCGGCGACCAGCGCGAGCGCCCTCGGGGCCAGGTCGTCGGCGGGCGTGCGCGCCTCGGTGATCGGCGTCGGCACGCAGTAGAGCGTGCCGGGCGCAGTCGCGCTCAAGGCAGTCGCAGCCCGGCCTCGCGCAGCATCGCGGCGAGGCGGATCAGCGGCAGGCCGATCAGCGCCGTCGGGTCCGGCCCTTCCTGCGCGTCGAGCAGCGTCACGCCCAGTCCCTCGGACTTGGCCGAGCCGGCGCAGTCGTACGGCGTCTCGGCCCACAGGTAGCGCTCGATCTCGTCGTCGGTCAGCGTCCGGAAGCGCACGCGCGTGTCGACGCACTCGAGCAGCGGCTCGCCGTCGGGCCGCCACACGCACAGCCCGGTGTGGAAGACGAGCGCGCGGCCCGAGGCTGCGCGCAGCTGGGCGATCGCTCGGGTGTGGGTCCCGGGCTTGCCGATCGTCGCGACACCGTCGAGGGTCGCCGTCTGGTCGGAGCCGATCACCAGCGCTCCAGGGCGGCGCACGGCGACCGCGCGGGCCTTCTCGAGCGACAGCCTCCGGGCCAGCGCGGCGGGCGTCTCGCCGGGCTGCGGGATCTCGTCGACGCCGGGCGCGACGGTCTCGAACGGGATCCTCAGCCGCTGGAGCAGCTCCCGGCGGTACGGCGAGGTGGAGGCGAGGATCAGCGGGGGGTGCGA
>JADCHE010000178.1 GCA_020248665.1 Burkholderiales bacterium
CTCGGCGACGACGAGCCCGCCGACCTGGACCCGTACCCCGACCTCGACGCGCGCCTCGAGGAGCGTGTCGCGGCGACGGTCGCCGACCTGGCGATGATCGCCGTCACCTGCGTCGCACCGGTCGTGCTGCTGGGGCGCGGGCTCGACTGGTCGCCGCTCGCGGTCGAGCGCCTCGCGATCGGCGCGATGCTCGCGGGCGCCGCCGCGTGGTTCGTCGCCGGCGAGCGCTCGCACGGCGCGACGCCCGGCAAGCGCCTGCTCGGCCTCACGGTCGAGCGGCTCGACGGCGGTGCGCCGGATGCGCGCACCGCGTGGCTGCGCCACGGACTGCGGACGATGTCGATGCTGCTCGGCGGCCTCGGCTACGCGACCGCGGCGATCACCGAGCGCCGCCAGGCGCTGCACGACCTGCTGACCGAGACGCGCGTGCGCAGCCGCGGGCTGCAGCGGCCCGACCTGGTCTGGGGGCTGTGCGCGGCGCCGCCCCTGCTCGCGGCGGGCGCGCTCGCGTTCGCCTGGCTCGGCGGCTGAGCGACGCGCGCGGCGTGCGCCGCCGCGGCGTCGGAGCTTCAGGTTGGCGATGAAGAAGCCGACAGAAGCCGACCAGGTCGCGCACGAAGTCGGCCATCTGGTCGTCGGCGCCGGGCATCGCTTCGCCGGTCCGCGGGTCGATCGCGATGCCGCGCGCGTCGAAGTCTGCGAGCACCGCGCGCAGCCCGCGGCTCGGTCCGAGCGCGGCCTCGGCGAGGGGCCGCAACGCCGCCTGCAGCACCGCGATGCCCGAGTCGGTCAGCGCCCGTGCGTGCACGAGCACCGACGGGTTCGGGCCGCCCGAGCCGGGCGTGACGATCACCGCAGGCGCCCTCGCGACGCCGACGAGGCCGTTCTCGAGGGTGATCGTGCGCTCGTGGAAGCGGGTGTCGGGTGCGGAGGCAGGTGCGGGCGTGGCGCCGGGGGCGAGCGGGGTGACGACGACCTGGGCGGCGAGGGGCGCGCACAGGCTGGCGGCGAGGGCGGTGGCGGCGAGCCGCTCGGCGAGGCGCGCGGCGCTCCCGTGCGACCCACCGTCGAAGGCACCGGGCTCGTGAGCGCCGCATCGCACGTGGCGGGGCGCGCGCCCGCCGAGCCGGACCCTGAGGTCGCGACCGACGCGACCGGACGACGACGACGCCCTCGAGGCACTGCTGCCGGACTACGTGACCGGTCGGCTCGACCGTGACCGCGCGGCTGCCGTCGAGGCCAGGGTGGCCCGCGACCCGCGGGCGAGCGGTGCGCGCGTCGGGGTGCGCGAGACGCGTGTCTCACCCCGCCGCGAACGCCGCGTCCAGCTCCCCCCGCCACGCCGCCTTCCTCGCGTCGTCCGCGAAGCTCGCCTCGAACGAGTTCGCCGCGAGCCGATACGCCTCGGCGCGGCCCATCGACGGGAACGCGGCGAACAGCGCCTCGTAGTTCGCGTTCACGTAGCCGCCGAAGTAGGCCGGGTCGTCGGAGTTGACCGTCACGCACACGCCCGCGGCGAGCAGCCTCGGCAGCGTGTGCTGCGACATGTCTCGGTAGACGCGCAGCTTCACGTTCGACAGCGGGCACACGGTGAGCGGCACGCGCGCGTCGGCGAGCCGGCGCACCAGCGCCGCGTCCTCGATCGCGCGCACGCCGTGGTCGATCCGCTCGACGCCGAGCACGTCGAGCGCGCTCGCGACGTACGCGGGCGGCCCTTCCTCGCCCGCGTGCGCGACGCGCCGCAGCCCGAGCGCGCCGGCGCGCGCGAACACCCGGGCGAACTTCTCCGGCGGATGGCCGCGCTCCGACGAGTCGAGCCCGACGCCGACGAAACGCTCGCGCCACGGCAGCGCGGCCTCGAGCGTCGCCATCGCCTCGTCCTCCGACAGGTGCCGCAGGAAGCACAGGATCAGCTCGCTCGTGACGCCGAGCGTGCGCGCCGCCTCCTCCCGCGCGCGCCACAGCCCGTCGATCACCGTCCCCATCGGCACGCCTCGCGCGGTGTGCGTCTGCGGGTCGAAGAAGAGCTCCGCGTGCACCACGCGGTCGGCCGCGGCGCGGCGGTGGTAGGCCATCGCCATCGCGTGGAAGTCGTCGGCGGTGCGCAGCACCGAGGCGCCCGCGTAGTAGACGTCGAGGAAGCTCTGCAGGTCGGTGAACGCGTAGGCCGCGCGCAGCGCCGCGACGTCGGGATAGGCGAGCGGCACGCCGTTGCGCGCCGCGAGCTCGAAGATCAGCTCCGGCTCGAGCGTGCCCTCGATGTGCACGTGCAGCTCGGCCTTCGGCATCGTGCGCAGCAGGGTGGCGAGGGCCGGCTCGAGGGCAGGGGTCATGGCGCGCTCCGGTCGGGCGGACCATTGTCGCCGACGCCGGTCCGCGGCGCGCGACTCAGGTTCCGATGCGGACCGGCTCGAGCAGTCCCGCGAGCACGGCGCAGACGCTGTGCGCGGTGATCGCGCTGCTGCGCGGATTGGACGCGCTCGGGAGGTTCTCGATCGACATCGTGATCCGCGTCGAGTCGGACTCGATCTCGATCTCGTGGACGTTGCGCTCGAGCGCCGGGTCGCTCCAGATCTCGACCTCGGTGCGCTCGCCGCCGAGGCCCGCCAGGCTCAGCGTCGCCGCGACGTTCACGTTGCGCGGGAACACGCGGCACGCCTCGAGCGCGTTGCCCGAGAACACGCGCACCGGCCCGTCGGCCGACGCGTCGAGCCCGGCGGGTGGCTTGCGCGTGCGCAGCCGGACCGCGTGCAGCTCGCCGATCGCCGCCGCACGCAGCGCGTCGAGGCCGGCCACCGCGCCCGACGGCACGAGTACCCGCGTGCCCGCGCGACGTGCCCGTTCGAGCAGCGCGGGACGCTCGAGCAGCACCGCCACGCTGACCGGCACGATCACGAGGTCGCGGTCGATGCAGTGCTCGAGCAGCACGGCCGCCGCCTCGGGCGCGAGGCATTCGACGATCACGTCGCACGCGTCGGCGAGCGCCTCGAGCGGGACCGCGCGGGCCTGCGGGTGCCCGAGCGCGGCCAGGCGCGCTGCGACCGAGGCTGGCTCGCGTCCGGCGGCGGCCACGAGCCGCAGCCCCGGCGGCGCTGCATCGGCGAGCCAGCGCGCGACCGACGAGCCGATGCCCCCGAGCCCGGCGATGCCGACCTCGCGCGGCGTGCGCTCACGCATCGTCGGCCAGTGCGCGGACCGCCACCGCCACCCGATCCTCGAGCCGAGCCGCGTCGGCGATGATCCCGCCCAGCGTGAAGAACGGGTGCAGCATGCCGGCGAACACCTCGTGCTCGACCGGCACGCCGGCCCGCGCGAGCTTCGCCGCGTAGGCGGCGTTCTCGTCGACCAGCGGATCGAACTCGGCCGACAGCACGAGCGCCGGCGCGAGCCCGCGGACGTCGGCGCGGTGCATCGGCGAGGCGCGCGGGTCCGCGCGGTCGGCCTCCGAGGGCGCGTACTGCGCGTAGAACATCCGCACGGCGGCGGTCGTCAGCATGTAGCCGGAGCCGTTTCGCGCGAACGAAGGCCAGTCGCCGGTCATGTCGGTGCACGGGTAGATCAGCACCTGCAGCGCGAGCGGACGGCGCGGGTCGTCGAGGCACTGCTGCGCGACCACCGCGGCGAGGTTGCCGCCCGCGCTGTCGCCGCAGACGACGATCCGCTCGCGGGAAGCGCCGAGCTCGGCCGTGTGATCCGAGCACCAGGCGAACGCGTCCCACGCGTCGTCGACCGCGGCCGGGAAGCGATGTTCGGGTGCGAGCCGGTAGTCGACCGAGACCACCACGCAGCCGGCCTTCGCGGCGAGCCGGCGGCACGGCGTGTCGTAGCTGCGCAGGCTCGCGAGCATGAAGCCGCCGCCGTGGAAGAACACCATCAGCGGCGCGTCCGGCGACGGGTCGAGCGGCCGGTAGATGCGGACCGCGATCGGGCCGCCCCGGCCCGGGATCGCGGTCTCCTCGACCGAGGCGACCGGCAGCGGCTCGGGGAGCAGCGGCATGCGCTGCGCCTCGTAGACCTCGCGCAGCCGTGCGGGCGGCAGGCCCGCGGGCAGGTCGCCGGTGCGGCGGATCGCTTCGGCGGCGTCGGGGTGCAGGGGCATCGGCGTGGGGGGCTGTGGCAGGGGTCCCCCGAGTCTGAGGTCCGCGCCGTGCGCCGCGCAAGCGGCCGACGGGTCGACGCGCGGCGCCGGGCCTCCCGCGGCTGGGGCCGGTGTCGGTCCGGCGGCCCGAGCGGCGGCGGCTGCGAGCCGGCCCGGCCCGGCCGATGCGCGTGCCGCGCCGCCCCACGGGGCGCAGGGCGCACGACGGACGGCTCAGCCCGCGCCCGCCCGTCGTGCGAGCGAGGCGCGCAGCGCCACCAGCGTCGAGCGCATCCCGGGCGACAGCAGTACGAGCGCCTCGTCGGGCCGCGGGCCGCTCACCCGCCAGTGCGCGTCGAAGCCCGCGTCGCCCGTGGCGATCTCCGGCTCGCCCTCGCCGAGCGACCCGATCATCGCGCCGGTGCGTCGCGGCTCGATGCGCAGCCGCGACACCGAGGCCGGCACGCGCAGCCTCAGCACGGTGAACGCGCTGCACGCGTTCGGGTTGCGTCGCCCCATGCGCCGGATCGTGCGGGCGAGCACCTCGGCGGGCACGCCGCCGAGCGTGCCGCGCGGTCGCGCGCGTTCGCGCGGTACAGCGCCGCGAGCGCGATCGCGAGGCCGGCGACGACGAGCAGGAACCAGGCGGTGTCGTTCATGGCGGGACCGGGGCGCGCCTCACCCGCCATCGTGCCGCGATCCGGCGGCGCCCCACCAGGTGCCGCGCCGCAGCGCCGACAGCGCGAAGAAGGCGAGCGTCGCGAGCGCCGCCGCCGCGGTCACCGCACGGTACGCGCCGACCATCGCGGCGTCCGCAGCCGTGCCCCGCGCGAGCGCGGCCGACTCGAAGCCCTGCAGCACGCCCATCCATACCGTCGCGCCGAGCACGATGCCGACCGTGCGGGTGACCATCGTGAGGCTGCCCGCCACGCCGCGGGCCGACACCGGCAGTGCGGCGACGACCAGGTCACTGTAGGCGACCTGGAACAGGCCCAGCCCCGCGCCCTGCAGCAGCAGCCAGCCGATCATCGTCGCGGGGTGCGGCACCGCGGACCACGACGCGATGCCGGCGAGCCCGAGGACCACGACCGCCGCGCCGGCGAGCGCCGCGCGCCGCGTGCCGAGCGCCGCGACCGCGCGCGGCGCGAGCCACGAGCCCGCGAGCATGCCGACCGCCCACACCGACAGCATCAGCCCGGTGTCCCACGCCGGCCAGCCGCCGCCGAGCATCAGGAAGTACGGCGTCGTCAGCGGCACCGCGAAGCACGCGAACTGCACGACGCACGCGCCGACGTTGACCAGCGCGAAGCGCGCCTCGCGTGCGACCTCGCGCGGCAGCAGCGGCGTGGCCGACGCGCGCTGGCGGCGCACGAACGCGGCGATCGCGCCGGCGGCTGCGAGCGCGGCGACGATCGCGGGCACGAGCGATGCGCCCGACTCGGCGGTGGTGCGCGTCGTCGCGCCCGGCGCGAGCAGCACCGTGCCGACCAGCGTCGGCACCAGCAGCACCAGCCCGAAGGCGAGCGCGAGCGTCGCCGAGCCGCCGAGGTCGAAGCGCGCGTCGGTGCGTACGACCTGCCGCGCCGCGGCCGGTGCGAGCACCGCCGAGCACGCGAGCGCGCCGAGCACGATCGGCACCCGGAACGTGTACACGCCCGGCCAGCCGAGCACCGCGACCGTCGCGCCGCCGACGATCGGCGCGGCCACGCCCGCGATCGCCTGCGTCGCGGCGAACGCCGACAGCGCCCAGGTGCGCCGCGACGCCTCGACCAGCAGCGTCGCGAGCGCCGGTGCGCACGAGAGCGTGAGCGCCGTCGCGACGCCCTGCAGCCCGCGCGCCGCGAGCAGCCATCCGAAGGTCGGCGCCAGCGCGCAGCCCGCGAACGCGACCGCGCCGAGCGCGAGTCCGGCGCGGAACACCCGCAGGTAGCCGATCCGGTCGCCGAGCGCGCCGAAGCCGATCATCAGCGCGCCGTAGGTCAGCACGTAGCAGACCGCGACCCATCGGATCGCGTGTGTCGGGATCGCGAACGCCTCGGTGATCGCCGGGAACGCGACGTTGACCGCGAAGTCCAGCGGGACGATCGACGCGCCGAGGCCGATGACGGCGAGGCCGGGCAGGTGGGAGCGCGAGGGCGTCGCGCCGGTCATCGTGGACGGCTGCGCACGGCGGGGAGTCGGGCGATCATGCGCCGATCCTCCCCGCGCCGAGGCGCGATTGCAACCCGCGCGCTCAGCCGTCGCCGCCGATCCGGAGCGTCCGCTCGCCCACGGCCGCAGCGAGGTCGTCGTCGTGGGTGACGGCGAGGAGCGCGAAGCCGTCCTCCTGCGCGGCGTCGAGCAGCTGCGCGATCGCCCGGCGCTGCGTGAGCGGGTCCAACCGCGAGGTGGGCTCGTCGGCGAACAGCAGCGACGGGCGAACCGCGAGGACCCGCGCGAGCGCGACGCGCTGGAGCTCGCCGCCGGAGACCTCGGCGGGACGCCGCGCGAGCAGCGCGCCCGGCACGCCGAGCCGCTCGACGCGCTCGACGATCGACGCGGGCGCGACGCGGTGCAGCCGCGCCACGTCGGCGAGCGCGTCGCCGAGCGTGCGTCGCGGGGCGAACGCGCCGACCGGATCCTGGTGGAGCTTCTGGAACGCGCCCGCGCGCGTCGCCCCGACGCGGGCGACCGTGCCTCGGTCCGGCGGCAGCAGGCCGAGCAGCACGTTGCCGAACGTGCTCTTGCCCGAGCCGCTCGGGCCCTGCACCGCGAGCCGCTCGCCGCGGTGCAGCCGCAGCGACAGGCCCTCGAAGAGCGGGCGTCCGTCGAAGCCCTTGGCGAGCCCCTCGGCGCGCAGCACCTCGGCGCCCGCGGGCCGCTGCGGGCGTCGCGGCCAGCGCGACGGATCCGCCTCGAGCAGCTCGCGCGTGAACGCATGCGCGGGCGCCCGGAGCACCGACGCGGCGGCGCCGGCCTCGACCGGCTCTCCCGCGCGCAGCACGATCACCCAGCCGCCCAGCCGATGCGCCACGCGCAGGTCGTGGGTGACCACCAGCACGCACCCGCCCCCGTCGCGCACACCGCGCAGCACGTCGACCATCCGGTCCCGCCAGCGCGCGTCCAGGCCCTTGGTCGGCTCGTCGGCGAGCAGCACCGGCGCGCCGCCGACCCGCGCGAGGGCCGCCGCGGCACGCTGCGCCATGCCGCCCGACACCTGCCACGGATGGCGCTCGGCCGCCGGTTCGAGCCCGGCCTCGCGCAGGGCGCCGAGCGCGTTCACGCGGGCCGCGCCCGGGCCGTCTCCGGCGACGAGCCGTCGCAGGCGCTCGCCCTGCGAGCGCAGCGTCGCGAGCTCGTCGAGCGCGAGCATCGGCTCCTGCGGCAGCAGCGCGATCGTGCGACCCCATCGCGCGCGTCGCGCGGCGGGCGCGTCGGCGCGCGAGCGCACGCCCGCGAGCACCACGTCGCCGCCGGCGCGCAGCGACGCGGGCAGCGTGCCCATCAGTGCCTGCACGAGCAGCGACTTGCCGGCGCCGCTCTCGCCCAGCACCGTCAGCGACTCGCCGGCCCGCAGCGAGAACGCGAGGTCGTGCAGGAGCGGCGTGGCGCCCACGTGCACGGACAGCCCCTCCGCGGCGAGCAGCGGCGCGTCGCTCACGGCGCCTCGTCCGGCGACAGCAGCATCATGCCGAGCACGACCAGCACCAGCAGCGCGACCGGCGCCGCGATCAGCCAGGGCGCCTCGTGCCAGTGCGGCAGGTACTCGGTCATCATCGCGCCGAGCTCGGCGACCGGCGGCTGCAGCCCCACGCCGATGAAGCCGAGCGCGGCCAGCGCGAGCACCGCCTGCGCGGTGCCGAGCGCGAGCATCGCGGCGAGCATCGGCGCGAGCGCGGGCAGCACGTGCCGTCGCAGCAGGTAGCCAGGCCCGAAGCCGAGCAGCCGCGAGGCCTGGACCGCGTCGCCGGCCAGCACCGGCCGGCTCGCCGCGCGTGCGACGCGGAACCACTCGACCCAGAGCACCAGGGCGAGCCCCACGTAGAGCGCGACCTGCCGGCCTGGCGCGACCGCTGCGAACAGCAGCACCAGCAGCAGCCCGGGGATCGCCATCGTCGCGTCGGCGAGCATCGAGAGCGCGCGGTCCGCGGCGCCCCCTCGCCAGGCGGCGAGCACGCCGAGCAGCACGCCGGGGATCGCCGCGGTGAGTGCCGACGCGAGCGCGAGGCCGAGCGAGAGCCGGGCCGCGTGGGCGAGCCGCGCGAGCACGCTGCGCCCGAGCACGTCGGCGCCGAGCGGGTGGGCGGCGCCAGGAGGCGCGAGGCTGTCGGCGAGCACCTGGCGCGCGGGGTCGATGCCCACCAGCGCCGGCCCGAGCAGCGCGAACGCGCCGACCGCGGCGAGCAGCGCGAGACCGGTCGCGCGGCGCGCCGACGCGCCGCTCATCGGCGGGCCTCGCCGTGCGCACACCGGCTCACGGGGGTGACCCCGTGCGCCGACGCGGATCGGCCCACAGGCAGGCCGAGTCGATCGCGAAGTTGAAGACGACGAACAGCAGCCCCATGCACAGCGCGGTGCCCTGGATCATCGGCACGTCGCGGCCGAACACCGCGTGCACCAGCGCGTGGCCGATGCCGGGCCACGCGAACAGCGTCTCGACGACCACCGCGCCCTCGACCAGGAACACCGTCTGCACGCCCAGCCAGGCCAGCACCGGCACCGCCGCGTGCCGCAGCACGTGGTGGCGCAGCGCCTGCGCGTCGGTCAGGCCGCAGGTGCGCAGGAACTCGTGCGAGGGAGAGGCGAGCGCGGCACGCACCGCCGTGCGCACCACGCGCGCGAGGCCGGCCGCGAGCCCGAGGCCCAGCGTCGCGGCGGGCAGCAGCAGTCCGCCGTCGTGCTCGCCGGCAGCGGGCAGCGCGCCGAGCCACACCGAGGCGACCATCATCAGCAGCACCGCGAGCAGGAACGGCGGCATCGCGCGCAGCGCCGCGGCGAGCACCAGCGTCGAGCGGTCCGCCCAGCCGCCCGGGCGCAGGCCGGCGCGCACGCCGAGCGGCGCGCCGAGCGACACCCCGATCGCGACCGCCGCCGCCGACAGGCGCAGCGTCGCGCCGAGCTGGTGCGCGACTTCGTCCCAGACCGGCTCGCCGGTGACGAGCGAGCGACCGAGCCCGAACGACGCGAGATCGCCGAACCAGCGCAGCAGCGCCGGCAGGGCCGGCCCGTCGAGGCCGAGCTCGGCGCGTACCGCCTCGGCCGCGGCGGTGCCGACGAGGTCGTAGCCGTAGCGGCTCGCGGCGATGCGCATCGCGAGGTCGCCCGGCAGCGCGCGCGCGATCAGGAAGCACGCGGTGCCGACCGCGAGCGCGACCGCGACCGCCTGCGCGCCGCGCGCCACGAGCAGCCGCGCCCAGGCAGGGCGCCGCGTGCTCAAGACGGGCCCGCCCTGCTCATGCACGCCACCGCAGCGAGGCGAGGTGGTAGCTGCGCTCGAACGGGTCGAGCCTGATGCCGGTGACGCGCGCGCTCACCGCGACCTGCTGCCTGTACCAGGCGACCGGGATCACCGGCAGCGCCTCGTGCAGCGTGCGGGCGACGCGAGCGCGCGCCGCGGCCGCCTGCGACGCGTCGAGCCCGCCGCGCGCGAGGGCGCCCAGCGCCGCCGCCACGCCGTCGTCGCGCCAGCCGGTCGCGCCCCAGTCGCCGCCCGCCGGGCCGAAGTCCTGCAGCAGCGTGCCGGTCGGGTCGGGCACGCTCGCGTAGTTGCGTGCGGCGAGCCCGAGCCGCAGCGAGCCGTCGCGATGCGCGATCGGGATGTCGCCCGAGTTGCCGATCGACACCGGGACCGCGACGCCGAGCTCGCGCCATTGCGCCTGCAGCGCGGCCGCGACGATCGGCAGCTCGGGGCGGTCGGGAAAGGTGCGCAGCGGCAGCTCGAGCGCACGGCCCGACGCGTCGCGCCGCGCGCCGTCGCGCAGCGTCCAGCCGGCCTCGTCGAGCAGGCGCGCGGCGCGCGCCGGGTCGTGTGCGAGCGGCGGCAGCGTCGGATCGTGCCAGCCGGCCAGCGACGGCGCGAACAGCTGCCCGGCGGCGAGCTCCGGGTCGCGCAGCAGCGCGCGCGCGATGCCCGCGCGGTCGATGGCGAGCGACAGCGCCTGCCGCACCCGCCGGTCGCCGAGGGGCGCTGCGCCGGCGTTGACCTTGACGATCGCGGTGCGCGGCAGCATCACCGCGGCGATCGACACGCCGCGGCGCGCCCGGAGCCGCGCGACGCTCGCCGGGTCGAGGGTGTAGGCGAGGTCGGCCTGCCCGCTCTCGGCCATCAGCGCGCGCGTCTCGGCGCGGCCCGCGACCAGGTAGCGCACCTGCTCGACCTCGGGCGGCGCGCCGCCCGTCCAGCCCTCCCAGCGCTGCGCATCGACCTGCTGCGGCGGCGACAGCGCCGTGATCCGGTACGGGCCGGTGCCCAGGATCGCGCGCACCGAGCCGTCGGCGCCCCAGCAGGCGGGCGCGAGGATCAGCGTGCTCGAGTGCGCGAGCAGCGCCGCGAGGCCGCCGAACGGCGTCGTCAGGCGGACCTCGACCGCGCCGTCGGGCGTCGTGCCGATCGTGTCGATCGGCGCGAGCGAGAGCATCGCGGGCGGCGTGGTCGCCTCGCGCAGCGAGCGCACGACGGCCTGCGCGTCGAGGGGCGCGCCGTCGTGGAAGCGCACGCCGCGGCGCAGCTCGAATCGCCAGCGCAGCCCGTCGGGCGAGACCGTCCAGCGCTCGGCGAGCCCCGGTGCCGGCGTGCCCTCCTCGGCGACGCCGGTGAGCGTCTCGGCCACCTGCATCCGCTGGAACACGTGGCCGCTTCGGGCGGGCGCGAGCCCGCCGATCTCCCAGGGGCCGGTGACCACCAGCGGCGCGCGCGCGGCGGGCCGCTGCGCGCGCGCACGCGCGACCGGTACCGCCGCGAGCGCCGCCCCCGATGCCGCGACGAATCCGCGCCGCCCCCGGTCCGGTTCCGGCATTCGCGTCAGAACCGCCCCTGCAGCCCGGCGGTGATCGTGCGCGGCATCCCCGGCGTGACCCAGACGCGGCTGAACGAGCTGGTGTAGAAGCTCGTGTCGAACAGGTTGTCGACGTCGAGGATCAGCCGAAGCTGCGGCGACAGCCGCCACCAGGCCACCAGTCGCGCGGTGGTGTAGGCCGGCAGCTCGAAGGCCGGCGCACCGGCGGCCGCCTCGGCCCGCGTGCGGGCCTGCCCGAGCCGCTCGCCGACGTGCGTCACCCCGCCGCCCACGCCGAAGCGCTGGCCGTTGGGCAGCACGTCCTCGTAGACGGCGAGCATGCTGCCGTTGACCCGCGGCACGCCGAGCAGCCGCCCGTCGACCTCCAGCACGTTGTCCTCCAGGATCCGCACGTCGTTCCAGACGAAGCTGGCGTTCAGCCGCCAGTGTCGCGTCAGCTGGCCCGCGACGTCGAGCTCGAGGCCGCGGCTGCCGATCCGTCCGGCCGCGGTCGAGAAACCGGCGTTGACCGGGTCCGCGGTCAGCACGTTGCGCTTGCGGATGTCGAACAGCGCCGCGGTCGCACCGAGCCGGCGGTCGAGCCGCTCCCACTTCGCGCCCAGCTCGATCGACTGCCCGGTCTCGGGCTCGAACGGCGCGCTGGCCGCGTCCGTCCCGACGTTCGGCCGGAACGAGCGGCCCATGTTCGCATAGAGGCTCACCGTCGGCGACGCGAGCCAGGTCGCGCCGAGCCGCGGCGTGATCGCGGTCGGGTCGTTGCGCGTCTGGACCCCGGTGCGCCGGTTCAGCAGGTCGAGCGTCACGTCGTCGACGCGAACGCCCGCGACCACCCGCCAGTCCTGCGCGACGCGGATCGCGTCCTGCACGTAGAACGCGGTGCCGCGCTGGCGCTCGCGGGTGTCGGTGTTCGGCAGCGGCACCGGCTGGGGCCCGCCGTAGACCGGGTTGAAGATGTTGATCGCATAGGGTGCGGCGGCCGTCGGGTTCACCCGCAGCATCAGCTGGTCCTGCTCGAAGCGCCACGACTCGATGCCGACCAGCAGCTCGTGCTCGACGCCGAACGCCTGCACCCGGCCGATCAGCTCCGCCTGCACCGTGGTGTCGTCGGAGTCGTAGTCGCGAAACCGTCGCTGGCGGCGCAGCGTCGCCCCGTCGGCCTGCAGCGCCGTGGCCTCGGTCGAGAAGCCGGTGAGCGCCGTCTCCCGGTACTGCAGCCCGACCCGGGCGCGCCACGCGTCGGACCACTGGTGGGTGAGCACCGCCTGGTGGGTCCGGTTGCTCACCTCCATGCGCCCGTCGGCCGGCTCGCCGAGGAAGCGGCTGCGCGGGATCGCGCCGAGCTGGCCGTTCACCGCGACGACGCCGCGATCGAGCGGGGTCTTCTGCTCGACGAACTCACCGAAGTACTCGAGCAGCGTGCGGGCGCCGAGCTTCGCGGTGAGCGCCGGCGCGACAATCCAGCGGTCGCTCGGCACGAAATCGCGGAACCCGTCGCGCGACTCGATGGCGGCGTTGAGGCGGTAGGCGACGCGGTCGCCGATCGGCCCGGTCGTGTCGAGCGCGCCGCGCCAGAAGCCGAAGCTGCCCCCGTAGAGCTCGACCGCGTTCGCCGCGCGCCACTGCGGGCGCTTGGAGACCATGTTGAGCGTGCCGCCGGGCTCGGAAGCGCCGTAGAGTGCGCTCGCCGGGCCCTTGAGGAACTCGATGCGGTCGATCGGCGCGAGGTCGCGCGGCGCGTTGAAGCCGCGGTTGCCGGGGAAGCCGTTCAGCAGCGTCGCCATCCCGGTGTTCTCGTTGCCGGGCAGGCCGCGGATCGCGACGTTGTCCCACAGGCCGCCGAAGTTGTTCTGGCGCGAGACCCCGCCGACGAAGTCGAGCACGTCGTCGAGCCGGGTCGCGCCGAGGTCGTCGATCGCCTGTCGGGTGATCGTGCGGACCGACTGCGGCAGCTCGCGCAGCGGCAGGTCGGTCTTCGTGCCCTCGGCGTCGTCGGCGTGGTAGGTGCCCGACTCGGTGCGGCCCACGACCTCGACGGCAGGCAGCGCCGGCGCCGACGAGGCCGGCGCGGACTGGGCGAGCGCGGCCGCGGGGGACGCGGCGGCGAGCACGAGCGCGAACGAGCGCGCGCGGGCGAGCGGATCGACGGACATGGGAACGGGCCTCTCGGGGAGCACGCGGCCCCGGTTCGGCCCGAGACCATCAGCTGCAATAGAATTGCATATAGAACTATGTTGCAAGAATAGCCAGCGTGGCCGTTCGTGGCAAGCCGATCGGGCCGCGGCACGCGCCCGCCGCCGCGGCCGCCGTTGGCGCTGCAGCGCGATTCAGGGCGTCGGCCCCCAGGGCGCCGCCATCAGCAGCTTGTTCTGCTGGTCGCGCAGCATCGGCCGCAGCTTCGCCGCGAACGCCATGAACTGCGGGTCGGAGAAGAGGCCCTTCCAGAATGCGCGCCGGTCGGCGTCGTCGTCGAACTTCCACAGGTGCACCAGCTGGTTCAGCGCGCCGATGTCGCCGGTGAAGTAGCCGACCAGCTTCTTCGGGTGCTTCTCGATGGCCGGCCAGCCTTCGGTGCGGTACAGCTCGGTGACATCGGCCATCTTGCCGATGACGACGTCGTAGGTGCGCAGCTCGTAGATCGCCATGGTCGCTCGTTCGCGGGGTCGTTGAAGGGATCAGGCCGGCTTGCGGCGGCTCGCCGCGAGCTGCGCCTGCAGCGCGTCGATGCGCCGGTGCGAGTCCTCGGCGCCGATGTAGGTGCGGAACAGCCACTCCTGCATCCGCATCGCCGAGTCCAGGTCCTGGTTCAGCACCTGGTTCGACAGGCGCTTGGTCTCCGCGAGGCACGCACGGTCGTAGGCGGCCATCTCGCGCGCGATCGCCCCGACCGAGTCCAGCAGCTCGCCCTCGGGGAAGACCTTCGAGACGTAGCCCATCGCGAGCGCCTCCTGCGCGTCGTAGATCCGCCCCGACAGCGCCACCTCCTTGGCGCGGCCGAGCCCGATGATCCGCCACAGCGGGTCCATGATCGGCGTCATCGACAGCACGATCTCGCGCTGGCCGAACTTCGCGCGCGTCGACGCGTAGCGCACGTCGCACATCATCGTCAGGTCGAAGCCGCCGGCGATCGCCGGGCCGCCGACCGCGCAGAGCACCGGCTGCTCGCAGAACAGCACCGCGCGGTAGGCGCGGTGGAAGAGCGCGGTGTAGGCCTCGTTCGACACTTTCTGGAGCGTCCTGATCTCGTTCAGGTCGAAGCCCGCCGAGAAGTGGCGCTCGCCGCCGGTGAACACCACGACGTTCACGTCCTCGCGCGCGGCGATGCCGCCGAACAGCGACTCGACCTCCTCGAGCACCGCCGGCGCGAGCGCGTTGCCCTTGTCGGGCCGGTGGAGCGTGACCGTCGCGA
Organism: Burkholderiales bacterium; assembly: GCA_020248665.1. Taxonomy (GTDB): domain Bacteria; phylum Pseudomonadota; class Gammaproteobacteria; order Burkholderiales; family Burkholderiaceae_E; genus UBA4615. Next base: position 14,480 of record JADCHE010000178.1, read on the forward strand.
CGCGGTCGGCAACGTCGAGCTGAAGGTACGTGTGGCTCATGGCGCGAGGCTCCTCGATGGGGCGGACGTGGCACGGAGCGGGGCCGGCGCGACGCCGCGATCCGGGGGCGGCGCGGGCGGTGGGCACGCCGACCCGCGGCATGGTCCCTCATCGATCCTGATCCCGCCACGTCCCGTTCCACCGTGCCGGCCGCGCGTCGTCGGGCACCGCCGGGCGGCCCGGCCCTCCCCCGATCGGCGTGTCCGACCTCTCGGAGCGTCCGTTCGTCGGTTCCGCCTTCCGGCAACGCCGCCCGCGCGCGACCCTGCGGCCTCCTCCGGACGACGCCCGCGATGCTCGGCCTGACGATTCCACATCACCTCCTCACGATGGCCGCGCAGGCGGGCGCGATCGCGTTCGTCGCCGCGTTCGTCCCGAACCGGCTGCTGCTCGTCATCGTCGCGATCGCCGCCGCGGCGGTGGGCCTCGCGCGTGGGGTGCCCGGGGATTTCACCCGGTCGCCGGGCGAGCTGCTGCTCGACTTCTCGGGCGTGTTCGCGGGCCTCGCGATCGGCGGCGTGGCGATCGGGCTGCGGCTGCGCCACGAGCGCGGCGCGACCGGGCGGCGCCGGGCGGCCCGCCTCGCGCCGTCTCCACCCGGCAGCGGCGTGCGTGCGTTGACCGCGGGGGTGGTCGCGATCGTCGTGCTCGCGCTCGGCGCGGCCGGCTGGCACCACCTCGGCGACGGCCCGCCCGCGGGCTGGCGCGCCGCCGCCGAATCGTGGGTCGGCCGCGCCGAGACCCGCACGCCCGCGGCGAAGACATCCGCAGGCGCGAAGGGCACGGCGCCGGCGGACACGAAGACCCGGGAGCGTCCGCAGGGCGACCTGCGGCACTGCCTGCAGCAGGGCTCGAGCCCGGACGTGCTGAGGTGCGCCGAGGGCCGCTGAGCGCCCGGACGCGTCGCCCTCCGAGCCGCCCCGACGCGTGCCCCGCGCTGCCCCGGAGGCGCGGCTGTGCCATCATTCCGGCCCCGCGCGGCCCCGCGCCCCGCGAGCCCTCCCCCAGCAGCCCCGATGGCCACCGAACGAGACCCGTACGACGTGCTCGGCGTCGCGTCGACCGCGACGCCCGCCGACATCCGCCTCGCCTTCCGAAAGAAGGCGTCGGTCTTCCACCCGGACCGCAATCCCGCGCCCGACGCGGCCGAGCGCTTCCGCGAGGCGCAGGAGGCGTACGAGCTGCTGATCGACGAGGACCGGCGTCGCGCGCACGACGCCCGCCGCCAGAAGCGCCTGCTCGACGATCCCGCGTCGGTCGCCGACGCGATGTTCCGCACCTACCTCGCCGGACTCGAATGAACCTGTCGCGCTACTTCCACGAGCTGCAGGACGGCTACCTGTCCGAGATCGAGGACCTGCGCCTCGACAGCGAGGGCCGCGACGTGCTCGACCGACGCCTGCGCGACAAGCGCGCGGGCTTCGCCGCGGTGGTCTCGATGATCGACACCGACCCGCTGATGCTCGCGCCCGCGCTGCACGGCGCGTTCCACCTGCCGCCCGGCCGGGTGCCCGCGATCGAGGACCTGCTCGGCTGCGAGCCCGACGCGCTGCCGTCGTGGGGCGAGCTGGCGCGCCTCGTCGAGGTCGCCTCGTGGGCCCGCCCGCTGGTCGAGCGCGCGCTCGAGGAGGAGGCGGGGCCTGCGTTCCTCGCGACGGTCGTGGGCCTCGAGTACCTGCTCTCGAAGCAGCGCGCCGAGACCGGGCCGGCGGTCGAACCCGAGACCGAGGGCGCCGCGCGCC
>JADCHE010000179.1 GCA_020248665.1 Burkholderiales bacterium
AACTCGGGCTGCCGGCCAACGGCAGCTACACCTCGTACAGCGACGTCGGCCGCCCGTTCGTGCTGTGGAACGTGTTCGCGACGCCGGAGCTCTCGCTGCGGCTCGAGCGCTGGTGCTTCCCGGTCGCGGGTTGCGTCGCCTACCGCGGCTACTACGACCGCGACGCGGCCGAGCGCTTCGCGCAGGGGCTGCGCGCGCGCGGGCTCGAGGCGCACGTCGGCGGCGTGCCCGCGTATTCCACGCTCGGCTGGTTCGACGACCCGCTGCTGTCGACCTTCATCCAGTACCCCGAGGGCGAGCTCGCCCGGCTGATCTTCCACGAGCTCGCGCACCAGCTGCTCTACGTGACCGGCGACACGCCGTTCAACGAGTCGTTCGCGACCGCGGTCGAGGAGGCCGGCGTCGAGCGCTGGCTCGCGGCGCGCGCCGATCCGGCGCTCGAGCGCGCCTACCGCGAGGGCGCGATGCGCCGGCGCGAGTTCGTCGCGCTGCTGCGCCGGCACAAGGACCGGCTGAACGAGGTGTTCGAGGGCCCGGGCGACGACGACGCGAAGCGCGCCGGCAAGCGCCGCGTGCTCGAGTCGCTGCAGGACGAGTACCGCCAGCTGAAGGCGGCGTGGGGCGGCTTCGCCGGCTACGACCGGTTCTTCGCTCAGCCGCCGTCGAACCCGCAGCTCGCGGCGGTCGGCGCCTACAACGACCTGCTGCCGGCGTTCCGCACGCTGCTCGCGCAGGAGTCGGGCGACCTGAAGCGCTTCTACGCACGGGTGCGCGAGCTCGCGGCGCTCGACAAGCCGGCGCGCGACGAGCGGCTGCGCGCGCTCGGCGGCACGCTGCCCGCCGCCCCGGCGAAGGCCGGCGCGGGAGGCGCGCGGTGAGCGCGACGCCAGCCGGCGCGCCGATGCTCGTCTCGGTCGTGACGACCACCTACAACCGGCCGGACGCGCTGCGCACCGTGCTCGACGCGCTGGCGGTGCAGGACGACCCGCGCTTCGAGGTGCTGATCGCCGACGACGGCTCGCGCGAGCACACGCACGCGATGCTCGCCGCCTTCGCGTCCGAAGCGCTGCGCGCGCCGGGGCTGGAGCGCCTCGTGCACGCCTGGCACCCGGACGACGGCTTCCGCGCGGCCGCCGCGCGCAACATGGCGGTCGCAGCCTCGCGCGGCGAGTACCTGCTCTTCCTCGATGGCGACTGCGTGCCGCGGCCCGACTTCGTGTCGCGGCACCGCACGCTCGCCGAGCGCGGGTACATGGTGACCGGCAGCCGGGTGCTCATGTCGCCCGAGCTGACCGCCGACGTGCTCGCCGGCCGGCTCGACGGCCCGCTCGCGCGCCGCCCGCTGTCCTGGTGGATCGGGCAGCGGCTGCGACGGCGCGCGAACAAGGCGCTGCCGCTGCTGCGCTTCCCGGACTCGCCGCTGCGTCGCTACCGCTCGGTCGCGTGGCGCCGCGTGAAGAGCTGCAACCTCGCGATCTGGCGCGACGACTACGCGGCGGTCGACGGCTTCGACGAGTCCTTCGTCGGCTGGGGCCACGAGGACGCCGACCTGGTGCTGCGGCTCGCGCGCCACGGCGTCAGGCGCAAGGGCGGCGCGTTCTCGACCGAGGTGCTGCACCTGTGGCACCGCGAGAACCCGCGCGGCAACGAGTCGGAGAACCGCGCCCGGGTCGAGGCGCGCTTCGCAAGCGGGCAGGTGGTCGCCTCCGTCGGGCTGTCCGCGCACCCTGCCGCCGGCGAGGCGCTGCGGGTGCTGGTCGGCGGCTGAGCCGCGCGTCCGTTCAGCCGACGCGCACGCCGCGCTCGCGCAGCAGCCCGATCACCCGGCAGACGATCGCGTCCCACGAGAAGCCGCGCGCGAACGCGAGGTTGCGCGCGGCGACGGACGCCCAGTGCGCGTCGTCCTCGAAGCCTCGGATCGCGTCGAGCCACGCGCGCGCGTCGAGGTGCGCCGCGTAGGTCGGGTGATCGCCCGCCCACGCGCGGATCGACGCGAGCTCGTGCGTGATCACCGGCGTGCCCGCGGCCATCGCCTCGAGCAGCGTCAGCCCGAAGCTCTCGAGCTCGGTCGGGTGCAGCAGCAGCCGCGCGTGCTGCATCAGTGCGGCGATCTCGGCGGGCGTGCGGCGCCCGTGCAGCACGACGCCCGGCGTCGCGCCGTGCCGCCGGGCGAGCGCGTCGCCGAGCGGGCCGTCACCGGCGATGTCGAGCACGTAGCCGCGCGCCGCGAGGTCGCTCGCGGCGAACGTGTCGGCGAGCCAGTCGATGCGCTTGCTGCCGTCGAGGCGGCCGACGAAGGCGAGCCGCATCGAGTCGGGCCGCGTGCGCGGGCGCCTCGGGAAGAACGCATCGTCGACGCCGAGCGGCAGCGACGCGATCTCCAGGCCCCACTTGCGCCGCGCACGCTCGGCGCCGCGCGCACCCAGGAACACCACGTCGCGCGGATCGACGCGGCGGAAGAAGCGGCGGTGCCCGACGCCCGGCAGCAGGTGCAGCCGCGGCACGCCGGGCGCGCGCGAGGCGAGCAGCCACGCGTCGTGCTCGTAGAAGGCGAGGATCGCGTCGTGCGCGGCGAGGTCGACGCCGCGCGCGTCGAGCGCACGGAACAGGCTGCGGCTCTCGATGCGGAACGGGTTGAGCCGCAACCAGCGCACGAGCCGGCGGTTGGCGGGCGTGTCGCGGCCGGCGAAGGGCAGCTCGATCCGCGCATGCGGGAAGTCGAGCGCCGGGCCGCGCGGCGGCTCGCCGGTGCGCCCCGCGACGATCGTCAGCTCGGCGTGCGCGGCGAGCCGGCGTGCGAGCTGCGCCACCACGGTCTCGGTGCCGCCGAGGTACTGCACGACCGTCGGCGCGACCAGCAGCAGCCGCGGCCGCACGCTCATCGCGGCGCCCCGGGCGGGTCGATCCGCCACAGTGCGCCCGCGAGCCCCGCGAACAGCATCAGCATCTGGGTGCTCGTGGTGCCGAGGATCAGCGTGTTGGTGAGCCCCGCGATCGCGACCATCAGCCCGAAGCCGAGCGTGACGCCGCCCGCGAGGCGGGCACGGTGCCGCCAGCCGGTCCGCAGCAGCGCGACGACGAACGCGAGCAGCGCGAGCACGCCCGGCAGGCCGTAGGCCGCGGCGTAGAACAGGTAGGCGCTGTGCGGCTCGGCGAAGCGCGCGCCAGGCTCGGGGAAGCGCTCCCACCACGCGCGCTGGAATGCCTGCGGCCCGCTCCCCGCGATCGGGTGCTCGGCGAACACCCGGCCGGCGGTGCGCCACATCTCGAGCCGCAGTCCGATCGAGTTCTGGCGTCCCTCCGGCAGCTGCGTCAGGGCGCGGTCGTCGGCGGTCCGCCAGTGGACGACGTCGCGGGCCGCCTGCCCGATGCGGGTCTGCACAGTCGGCGAGGCGAGCAGCGCGGCCGTGCCGACCGCGCATCCGACCGCCACGATCGCGAGTCCCCGCCGAGGGAGCAGGGCGGCGGCGACCATGGGCATCAGTGCGATCGCGACCACCGCGCCGGTCCGGCCTTCTCCGCTCGCGATGCCCAATGCCATCGCCGCGGCGATCACCGCGTATGCGGCACGCGCGAGCGGCCGCGGATCGTGGCGATACAGCATGGCCGCCGCGACCAGCCCGAGCGCGAGGAACTGTGACGTCAGGATGGAGTTGCCCAGCGCCGCGGGTCGCGCGGGCAGCAGCGTCACGCCGATTGTCTCGAGCCGCAGGTGGATCCACGCGAGCGCGGTGCCGCCGAGGAAGGCGGCGAGCCAGCTCGCGACGTCGGCGCGACGCGCGCCCGCGAACACGGCGAACGGCAGCAGCCAGAGGTAGCCGAGGCTCAGGTAGCGCAGGTTCGCGGCGCCGTCGGGGTGGATCGCGATCGAGGCGACGGGAAGCGCCGCGAGCACCGCGATCGCGCCCGCCCACGGGGGCAGCCGTCGCTCGCGCGCGCCGCGCTCGCGCGACCTTCCGAGCACGAGCAGCAGCACCGCGACGCCGAGTGCCGCGAAGGTCGCCGGCTTGGACAGGGGCAGGAAGAAGAACGCCGCGGCGAAGGCCGCCGAGGAGGCGCGAGTCGAGGTCATCCGGCCGCCCGGTCTGCGAAGGACCGCCGGTCCGACGCCGGGGCCCGGGTCGGCCCGTCGGTGCGAAGGCCGCGGCAAAGTGTAGCCGATGTGCGCGGCGCGTCGGGACGGTGCGGCGCGCCGTCGCCACGCCCCGTCGCGGTGCCTCGCGACGCACCGTCGAGGTGGCACGCGGCTTGCGTCGAACCGGACGGCCGCGCGCGTCGACATCCGGTCGTCGCGCGGCGGCCGCCGGAGTTCCCGTCCCGTGTCGATCCATGTCGCGCTGAGCCACGTCACCCGCTATCGCTACGAGCGTCCCGTCGCCCTCGGCCCCCAGGTGATCCGCCTGCGGCCCGCGCCCCACGCCCGCACCCGCGTGCTGTCGTACTCGATGCGGATCGACCCGCCCGGGCACTTCCTGAACTGGCAGCAGGACCCGCAGTCGAACTGGCTGGCGCGCGCGGTGTTCCCGGATCGCACCAGCGAACTGCGGATCGAGGTCGACCTGGTCGTCGAGATGGCGGTCTTCAATCCGTTCGACTTCTTCCTCGAGCCGCAGGCCGAGCGCGTGCCCTTCGAGTACGACGCCGTGCAGCGCCGCGAGCTCGCGCCGTTCCTGGTGCGCGCCGAGGCCACGCCGGCCTTCGCGCGGCGGCTCGCGGCGATCCCGCGCGACGCGGCGCCGACCGTCGACTTCCTGGTCGGGCTCAACCGCGCGGTGCAGCAGGAGATCGGCTACCTGATCCGGATGGAGCCCGGCGTGCAGACGCCCGAGGAGACGCTCGCGAAGGGCTCGGGCTCGTGCCGCGACTCCGCGTGGCTGCTGGTGCAGCTGCTGCGCCACCTCGGGCTCGCGGCGCGCTTCGTGTCCGGCTACCTGATCCAGCTCGTGCCCGACGTGAAGTCGCTCGACGGCCCGTCGGGCGCCGAGCGCGACTTCACCGACCTGCACGCCTGGAGCGAGGTCTACCTGCCCGGGGCCGGCTGGATCGGCCTCGACCCGACCTCGGGGCTGCTCGCGGGCGAGGGGCACGTGCCGGTCGCGTGCACGCCCGAGCCATCGTCGGCCGCGCCGGTGACCGGCCTGGTCGAGCCCGCGCAGTGCGTGTTCGAGCACTCGATGTCGGTGTCGCGGGTGTACGAGGCGCCGCGCGTCACGAAGCCCTACGACGACGCGCAGTGGGCCGCGATCGACGCGCTCGGGGCGCGCGTGGACGAGGCGCTCGCGGCCAGCGACGTGCGGCTCACGCAGGGCGGCGAGCCGACCTTCGTGTCGGTCGACGACCGCGACGGCGCCGAGTGGAACACCGAGGCGCTCGGCCCGACCAAGCGCCGGCTCGCCGGCGAGCTGCTCGAGCGCCTCGCCGCGCGTCACGGCGAGGGCGGGCTGCCGCACTTCGGGCAGGGCAAGTGGTATCCGGGCGAGCAGCTGCCGCGCTGGTCGCTCAACTGGTTCTGGCGGCGCGACGGCCAGCCGATCGTCGCCGACCGCTCGGTGCTCGCGTCGGAGGCCTCGTCGGGCACGTTCGGCGCGGCGGCGGCCACGCGCCGCGAGGCCGGTGTCGCCGAGGCGCGCGAGCTGGTCGACGGCATCGCGACGCGGCTCGGGCTCGATGCGCGGCTCGCGTTCCAGGCCTACGAGGACCCGTGGCACTTCCTGCAGCGCGAGCGGCAGCTGCCGGTCAACGTCGACCCGTCCGACTCGAAGCTGGAGGACCCGATGGAGCGCGAGCGGCTCGCGCGGGTGTTCGACCGCGGCCTCGGCGAGCCGGTCGGCTGGGTGCTGCCGATCGCGCCCGACCCGCGCGCGATCCGCGGCCCGTCGGTCGCGCAGCCCCGGCAGCTGTGGCAGGCGAGCGGGTGGCCGCTGCGCGCGCGCCGCTGCTACCTCGCGCCCGGTGACTCGGCGCTCGGCTACCGGCTGCCGCTCGCGTCGCTGCCGTGGGTCGCGCCGAACGAGTTCCCGTGGCTGCATCCGGCAGACCCGACGCAGCCCGCGCCGGCGCTCCCGCCGCACGGTGCGCTGCTGCCCGCCGCCGGCACCTGGGCGATCCCGGCGCGCGGCGCGCGGCCGCAGGCGCTCGCGCCGACGATGCCTTCGCCCGGCGACGGGCGGGTCGGTGCACGGCACCCGCCCGCGATGCCCGCCGCCGGGGCCGCGCCCGGCGCGCGTGCCGCGCAGTCGATCGGGCGCGAGGCGGCCGACGGGCAGGCCACCGCCGCGGGCGGCGCGCATGCGGGCGTCGCCCGGACTGCGCTCTGCGTCGAGCCGCGCGACGGCCGGCTCTACGTGTTCATGCCGCCCGCCGCCAATCTCGACGAGTACCTGCAGCTGGTCGCCGCGGTCGAGGCCGCGGCGAAGGAGGCCGGACTGCAGGTGGTCTTCGAGGGCTACGAGCCGCCGCGCGACCCGAGGCTCGAGGTGCTGCGCGTGACGCCCGATCCCGGCGTCATCGAGGTCAACGTGGCGCCCAGCGCATCGTGGGCCGAGCTGGTCGCGCGCACGTCCGCGCTCTACGACGACGCGCACCTGACCCGGCTGTCGACCGAGAAGTTCATGCTCGACGGCCGCCACGTCGGCACCGGCGGGGGCAACCACGTCGTGCTCGGCGGCGCGACGCCGGCGGACTCGCCGTTCCTGCGCCGACCCGACGTGCTCGCGAGCCTGCTCGCGTGGTGGCTCGCGCACCCGTCGCTGTCCTACCTGTTCTCGGGGCTCTTCATCGGCCCGACCAGCCAGGCGCCGCGGATCGACGAGGCGCGCCACGAGTCGGTCCGCGAGCTGGAGATCGCCTTCGCCGAACTCGCGCGCCTGCAGCGCGGGGGCCCGGGCGCGTGCCCGCCGTGGCTCGTCGACCGGCTGCTGCGCAACCTGCTCGTCGACGTGACCGGCAACACCCACCGCGCCGAGTTCTGCATCGACAAGCTGTACTCGCCCGACTCGGCGAGCGGCCGGCTCGGCCTGCTCGAGCTGCGCGGCTTCGAGATGCCGCCGCACGCTCGGATGAGCCTGGTGCAGATGCTGCTGCTGCGGGCGCTCGTCGCGCGCTTCTGGCATGCGCCGCTCGACGTCTCGCGGCTGCCGCGCTGGGGCACCGCGCTGCACGACCGCTTCATGCTGCCGACCTTCGTGCGCGAGGACCTGCGCGAGGTCGTCGACGACCTGCGCGCGCACGGCTTCGCGTTCGAGATCGACTGGTTCGCGCCGCACTGGGAGTTCCGCTTCCCGCGGCTCGGCGATTTCGAGGCGGGCGGCGTGCGCGTCGAGCTGCGGATGGCGCTCGAGCCCTGGCCGGTGATGGGCGAGGAGGGCACCGCGGGCGGCACCGTGCGCTTCGTCGACTCGTCGCTCGAGCGCATCGAGATCACCGCGCACGGGCTGGTCGAGGGCCGCCACGCGATCGCGGTGAACGGCCGGACCGTGCCGCTGCAGGCGGCGGGGCCAGATGGCGCGCGCGTCGGCGGCGTGCGCTACCGCGCGTGGCAGCCGGCCTCCTGCCTGCATCCCACGATCGGGGTGCACGCGCCGCTGACCGTCGACCTGGTGGACCTCTGGAACCGCCGGTCGGTCGGCGGCTGCCGGTATCATGTGGCGCATCCCGGGGGCCGCAACCACCAGACGTTCCCGGTCAACGCCTACGAGGCGGAGGCGCGACGGCTCGGGCGCTTCTTCCGGATGGGCCACACGCCCGGCGAGATGAGCCCGACGCCCGCACGGATCGACCCGGAAGCGCCCTGCACGCTGGACCTGCGGCGTGCGTGAGCTGCTCGCGGCCTATCCCCGCACCGAGCCCCGCTTCGACGAGATGCTGGGCGACGGGGGGCGGCCGCGGCCGCACTGGGCGGGGCTGGTCGACCTGCTCGCGCGCGCCGAGCCGGCGCGGATGCGCGACCGCATCGCGACGATCGAGCGCGAGATCCGCGACAGCGGCCTGACCTACAACATGTACGCCGACCCCAAGGGCGCCGAGCGCCCGTGGGCGCTCGATGCGCTGCCGATGATCATCGCCGCCGACGAGTGGCCGGCGATCGAGGCGGCGGTGGCGCAGCGCGCGCGACTGCTCGACGCCGTGCTCGGTGACCTCTACGGCCCGCAGACGCTGCTCGAGGAGGGTGCGCTGCCACCGCGGCTGGTGCTCGGCCACAGCGCGTTCCAGCGCGCGGCCTGCGGCGCGGCGCCGGCCGGGCGCCCCGCGGGCATGCCCGCGCTCTTCGTCTACGCGGCCGACCTCGCGCGCTCGCCCGACGGGCGCTGGTGGGTCGTCGCCGACCGCACCCAGGCGCCGTCCGGCGCGGGCTACGCGATCGAGAACCGGCTGATCGTCTCGCGGATCTTCCCGCGGCTGTTCCGCGACCTGCACGCGCAGCGCCTCGCCGGCTTCTTCGCGACGCTGCGCGAATCGATGCGCTCGTTCGCGCCCGCCGGCGACGGCCCGCACCTGCCGGTGCTGCTCACGCCCGGTCCGTACAACGAGACCTACTCCGAGCACTCGCTGCTCGCGCGCTACCTCGGCTTCACGCTGGTCGAGGGCAGCGACCTGACGGTGCGCGGCGGCAAGGTCTGGCTGAAGACCGTCGAGGGCCTGCGCCGCGTGCATTCGATCCTGCGACGTCAGGACGACGACTTCTGCGACCCGCTCGAGCTGCGCGCGGACTCGGCGCTCGGCGTGCCCGGCCTGACAGACTGCGCGCGCCGCGGCAGCGTGCTGGTCGCCAACGCGATCGGCTCGGGCGTGCTCGAGTCGGGCGCGATGATGGGCTTCATGCCGGGGCTCGCGCAGCGGCTCCTCGGCGAGGAGCTCGCGATGCCGTCGGTCGCGACCTGGTGGCTGGGCGAGCCGGCGGCGCTCGCCGACGCGCTCCCCCGGATGTCGCAACTGGTGTTCAAGCCCGCCGATCCGGTCCTGCGGCAGGAGCCAGTGTTCGGGCAGGACCTCGACGCCGCGCAGGCGCGTACGCTCGCCGCCCGGATCCGGCGCCACCCCGAGGCCTGGATCGCGCAGGAGCTGGTGCGGCTGTCGCAGGCCCCCGTCTGGGACCGCCATCATCCCGGGCACCTGGGTGCGCGCGCCGTCGGCCTGCGGGTGTTCGCGGTCGCGTCGCGTGACGGCTGGCGCGTGATGCCCGGTGGGCTCACGCGGGTCGCCGGCTCGAAGGACGCGCGGGTGCTGTCGATGCAGCGCGGCGGCGCCTCGAAGGACACCTGGGTGCTCGCCGGCGCTCCGCCCGACGGCGCGCTCACGCTGCTGCGCTCGACGGTCATGCCCGACGAGCTGGTGCGCAGCGGCGCGGCGAGCCTGTCCTCGCGCGCGGCCGAGAACCTGTTCTGGCTCGGCCGTTACGCCGAGCGCGCCGAGGACGCGGCCCGGCTGCTGCGGGTCGCGCTGCCGCGCTTCTCGGTCGACGACGACGAGGACCGGCCCGCTCAGCGGCCGCTCCTCGCGCTCGCGCAGGCGCTCGGCGTGGTCGCCGACGGCGCGCCGGCCGCGGGCTCCGACGCGCCGCCCGACGCCGCGCTGCTCGCCGCACTCTACGAGCGCGAGCGGATGGGCGGGCTGCACACCACGTTGCACCAGGTCCAGCGGGTCGCGTTCTCGTTGCGCGACCGGCTCTCGGTCGATCACTGGCGCACGATCAACCGGCTTCTGCAGGACCCGGGGTTCGACGCGTTCCGCGAGCTGCCGCAAGCGATCGCGCTGCTCGATCGCGTGGTCAACGGCATGGTGACGCTGTCGGGCTACGCGCTCGACGGCATGACCCGCGACACCGGCTGGCGCTTCCTGTCGCTGGGCCGGCGCATCGAGCGGCTGCGCGCGCTGTGCGGCGCGATCGCGATCGCGGTGCGCGAGGGCCGCTCGGCCGGGCTCGACTGGCTGCTCGAGTTCTGCGACTCGTCGATCACCTACCGCTCGCGCTACCTCGGCGCGCCGGAGTGGCTGCCGGTGCTCGACCTCGTCGTGCGCGACGACACCAATCCTCGCTCGGTCGCGTTCCAGGTCGCCGGGCTCACCGGGGTGCTCGCGCAGATCGACCGGGCGCTCGGCGCCGGCGGCAGCGCGCTCGTGCCGCCGGCGCTCGCCGGCCTCGGGCCGCTCGACGATCCGTCGGCGCTGGTGCCCGAGGGTGCGCTCGCCGATCGGCTCGACGCGATCGCCGACGGCGCGGCCGCGCTGTCCGACCGGCTGTCGCTGCGCTTCTTCGCGCACGCCGACGACCGCAACCGCGCGACCTTCGCCGCCTGAGCCCGTGTCCGCCGCGCCCCTGTCCTCCGCCCACCCGTCCGTCGAGCCCACGGCGTCGCACGACACTGCGCCGCGCGACGGCGAGCGCGTCGTCCACGTGCTGCACCACACCGAGTACCGCTACGAGGCGCCGGTCGCGCAGTCGTGGCAGCTCGCGCACCTGCGGCCGCGCGCGACCGCGCGCCAGCGCGTGCTGTCGCACCGGCTCGAGGTGGCGCCCGCGCCGGACGCGCTCGACGAGCGCATCGACGCGTTCGGCAACAGCGTCGCCGCGTTCGCGATCCACGCGGCGCACGACGCGCTCGACGTGGTCGCCGAGTCGCGCGTCGCGCTCGCGCCGCCCGAACCCGACGGCGACGCGGCGGTCGCGCCCTGGGACGCGACCGCGCCCGCGCGGGCCGGCGGCCGCCTCGCGCTCGAGCTCGCGCCCTACGTCGGCCCGAGCCCGCTGGTGCCGCGCTCGCGTCGCGCGCTGCACTACGCGAGCCGCAGCTTCCGCCGCGGCGTGCCGTTCGCGCGCGCGCTCGACGACCTCGCGCACCGCATCCACCGCGACTTCGCGTTCGACGCGAGTGCCACCACCGTCACCACGCCGCTCGAGCAGGTGTTCGCCGAGCGTCGCGGCGTGTGCCAGGACTTCGCGCAGCTGATGATCGCGTGCCTGCGCGGCGTGGGCGTGCCCGCGCGATACGTCTCCGGCTACATCGTCACGACGCCGCCGCCGGGGCGCCCCCGGCTCGTCGGCGCCGACGCATCGCACGCCTGGGTGTCGGCCTGGTGCCCGGCCCGCGGCTGGATCGACGTCGATCCGACCAACGACCGGCGCGCCGACACCGACTTCGTGACGCTCGGCTGGGGCCGCGACTTCTCCGACGTGACGCCGCTGCGCGGCGTGATCCTCGGCGGCGGTGCGCAGACGCTCGAGGCTCGCGTGACCGTCACGCCGCTCTGAGCGGCGAGCGCGGCCCGCGCCTCACGCCTCCTTCAGCCGGAACCGCTGCAGCTTGCCGGTCTCGGTCCGCGGCAGCGCGTCGCGGAACTCGACCGCGCGCGGGTACTTGTACGGCGCGATCGTCGCCTTCACGTGCTCCTGCAGCGCGCGGACCATCGCGGCATCCCCCGAGTGGCCGGGCTTGAGCACGACGAAGGCCTTGACCAGCATGCCGCGCTCCGCATCGGGTACGCCGACCACGCCCGCTTCGGCCACCGCGTCGTGCGTCAGCAGCGCCGCCTCGACCTCGGGCCCGGCGATGTTGTAGCCGGCCGAGACGATCATGTCGTCCGAGCGCGCCTGGTAGGTGAAGTAGCCGTCCTCGTCCATCGAGAAGGTATCGCCGGTCAGGTTCCAGCCGTCGCGCACGTAGTTGCGCTGTCGATCGTCGGCGAGGTAGCGGCAGCCGGTCGGGCCCCGGACCGCGAGGCGGCCGATCGTACCCGGCGGCACCGTGTTCATGCCGTCGTCGACGATCCGCGCCTCGTAGCCCGGGATCGCCTTGCCGATGGAACCCCGCTTCACGTCCTCCGGCGCCGCCGAGATGAAGATGTGGATCATCTCGGTCGCGCCGATGCCGTCGATCATCTCGAGGCCGGTCGCCTGCTTCCAGAGCTGGCGCGTCGCGTCGGGCAGCGCCTCGCCGGCCGAGACGCTCTTCGTCAGCGACGACAGGTCGAACGCCTTCGCGCGCATCGCCATCTGCCGGTAGAAGGTCGGGGCGGTGAACACGATCGTCGCGCGGTGCCGCTCGATCGCGGCGAGCAGCGAGTCCGGCGTCGACCGGTCGAGCAGCAGCGTCGAGGCGCCGACGCGCATCGGGAAGCACAGCATGCCGCCCAGCCCGAAGGTGAAGGCGAGTGGCGGCGTGCCGCAGAACACGTCGTCCGGGCCGGGCTTCAGCACCGAACGCGGGAACAGGTCGCACATCGCGACCACGTCGCGGTGGAAGTGCATCGTGCCCTTGGGCTGCCCGGTCGTGCCCGAGGTGAACGCGATCAGCGCGACGTCGTCCTGCGCGGTGTCGCAGCCGACGAAGTCCGCAGGCTTCGTCGCGGCCAGCGCCTCGAGCGAGCCAGCGCGCCAGCCGCCGACGGTGCCGTCGCCGTCGTCGAAGCACAGCACGCGCTCGAGCACCGGGCACTGCGCCTGCGCCGCGAGCAGCTCGTCCTTCAGCCGCGCGTCGCACAGCGCGGCGCCGACGCGCGCCTTCTCGATCACCGGGACCAGCTCGCGCGCGCGCAGCAGCGGCATCGTCGCGACCGCGACCAGCCCGCACTTGACCACCGCGAGCCAGCACGCGGCCATCATCGGCGAGTTCGGTGCGCGCAGCAGCACGCGGTTGCCGGGCACGAGCGCGAGGTCCTCGACGAGCACGCGACAGATGCGGTCGACCTGCGCGCGCAGCTCGACGTAAGTGCACGACGCGGCGTCGGTGCGCAGCGCGACGCGCCCGCCGTGGCCGGTCGCGATCGTCGCGTCGAGCAGCTCGACCGCGGCGTTCAGTCGTTCGGGGTAGCGCAGCTCCGGCCGCTCGAGCAGGAAGTCCGGCCACTGCTCGCGCGGCGGCAGGTGGTCGCGGGCGAAGGTGTCGAGGTGGGCGCTCGGGACCATCGTCACGCTCCCGACTTGAGCAGTTCGCGGCCGATGATCAGCTTCTGCACCTCGGTCGCGCCCTCGTAGATCCGCAGTGCGCGGACCTCGCGGTACAGGCGCTCGACGACCGAGCCCTTCTTCACGCCGAGCCCGCCGAAGAGCTGCACCGCGCGGTCGACCACCTGCTGCGCCGACTCGGTGGCGACCATCTTCGCCATCGCGGCCTCGCGCGTCTGCCGTTCGCCGCCGCCCTTCGCGACCGCGGCGTCGCGCAGCCACGCGGCGCGGTAGGTCAGCAGCATCGAGGCGTCGATCGCGCTCGCCATCTCGGCAAGCGCGGCCTGCGTGAGCTGGAAGTCGGCGAGCGCGCCGCCGAACATCTTCCGCGACCGCGCGTGCGCGAGGCCCTCGTCGAGCGCGCGCCGCGCGAAGCCGAGCGCGGCCGCCGCGACCGAGGACCGGAAGATGTCGAGGTTCGACATCGCGAGCTTGAAGCCCGCGCCCGGCTCGCCGAGCATCGCCGAGGCCGGCACCCGGCAGCGGTCGAACGCGAGCGTCGCGAGCGGATGGGGCGCCACCACGTCGATGCGCTCGGCGATCGACAGGCCGGGCGCGTCGGCGTCGACGACGAAGGCCGAGATGCCGCGCGCGCTCGGCTCTTCGGACGTGCGCACGAAGGTCACGTAGAAGTCCGCGATCCCGCCGTTCGAGATCCAGGTCTTGGCGCCGTCGATGACCCAGTGGTCGCCGTCGCGGCGCGCGCGCGTCGACATCGCCGCCACGTCGGACCCGGCGTCCGGCTCCGACAGCGCGAAGGCCGCGATCGCCTCGCCGCGCGCGACCTTCGGCAGCCACCTCGCGCGCAGCGCGTCCGAGCCCGCGAGCGTGATCGGCCCGCTGCCCAGCCCCTGCATCGCGAACGCGAAGTCGGCGAGGCCGTCGTGCCGCGCGAGCGTCTCGCGCAGCAGGCACAGCGCCCGTGACTCGAGCACCGGCAGCGCGCCGCCGTGCGACGCGGGCACCGCGTAGCGCAGCCAGCCGGCCTCGCCGAGCGCTCGCACCCAGGCGCGGCAGGCGGCGTCGGTGTCCGAGTGGTCGATGCCCGTGGCGGTGCGGACCGCCCACGCGTCGACGGCGGTGGCGAGCTCGCCGTGCCGGGGCTCGAAGAAGGGCAGCTCGAGATAGCGGCGGTCGCTCATCGGTGTCTCCTCGCCTGCGCGCTCAGTCGCCCTGGAACACCGGGCGCTGCTTCGCGACGAACGCGGCGTACGCGCGCTCGAAGTCCTTGGTCTGCATGCAGATCGCCTGCGCCTGCGCCTCGGCCTCGATCGCCTGCTCGACGGTCATCGACCACTCCTGGTGGAGCATCGTCTTGGTGACGCCGTGCGCGAAGGTCGGGCCGGCGACCAGCTCGGCTGCCAGCTTCGCGGCCTCGGCGAGCACCGCGTCGGGGGCGCAGAGCCGGTTGAAGAAGCCCCAGGCGAGGCCTTCGTCGGCGCTCATCGCGCGGCCGGTGTAGAGCAGCTCGGAGGCACGGCCCTGGCCGATCAGCCGCGGCAGGATCGAGCACGCGCCCATGTCGCAGCCGGCGAGCCCGACGCGCGTGAACAGGAACGCGGTCTTCGTCGACGGCGTGCCCAGCCGCAGGTCGCTCGCCATCGCGAGGATCGCGCCGGCGCCGGCGCACACGCCGTCGATCGCGGCGATCACCGGCTGCGGGCAGCGACGCATCGCGAGCACCAGGTCGCCGGTCATCCGCGTGAACTCGAGCAGCTCCGGCATCTCCATCGCGACCAGCGGCCCGATGATCTCGTGCACGTCGCCGCCCGAGCAGAAGTTGCCGCCTGCGCCGGTCAGCACGACGGCCTTCACGTCCTGCGCGTACTGCAGGCCGCGGAACAGGTCGCGCAGTTCGGCGTACGAGTCGAAGGTCAGCGGGTTCTTGCGTTCCGGGCGGTTCAGCGTGATCGTCGCGACGCCGTCGGCGACGGCGAAGCCGAAGTGGCGGGCCGGGTAGTCGGCGTACGCGCGGCGGATCTCTCGGTTCAGGCTCATGGGCGCACCTTGTTGCGGAATCGGGCGATGGGGGCGGCAGGCGTGGCGGCACGGCTCGCGGCGCGCGCGCCGGCGGCGAGGGCACGTCGGGGACGGGGCGGGGCGGCCTTCGCGCGGGCCGCGCGGCGGGCCGCGGTCGTGCCGGCGACGGCCTCGTCGTTCGCACCGGCGCCGGTCGGGCGCAGCCCGAGCTTCAGCTTGCCGAGCAGCGCATGGAGTTGCCGCTGCTCGTCGCGCGACAGCGCGCCGAGCATGTCGACGACCCAGCCCTCGTGGGTACGCGCCATGCCGGTGAAGCGCTCGCGGCCAGCGTCGGTGAGCCGCAGCCGGGTCGCGCGGCGGTCGTTCTGGACCGGCTCGCGCACCAGCCAGCCCTCGTGCTGCAGCTGGTCGGCCAGTCCGGTCACGTTGCCGCCGGTCACCATCAGCCGTTGCGACAGCTCGCTCATCTTCAGGCCGTCGGCGCGGTCGAGCTGCGCGAGCAGGTCGAACCGGGGCAGGGTGCAGTCGAAGTCGCGGCGCAGGTGGTGGCGGATCCGCGACTCGATCAGGTTCGAGCAGGTCAGGATCCGCAGCCACAGCTTCAGCGCGAAATGGTCGTCGGCCTCCAGCCGCGTCTCGTGGTCGACCGCGCTCCCTTCCATCGTCGCCCCCGTCGATGCTTGAAGCTTGAATTAATAAGGCTTCAATCATATCCGGGTTCCGCCGGCCGCGGACCCGCCCGCGCGGACGAAAAAAAAGCGCCGGGTCGCCCCGGCGCTTTCAGGTACGGCTGGGTGCCGGTCCGAGGACCGGCGGCCACCGGTCAGAACAGGTGACGGACGCCCAGCGCGAAGCGGTTCTGGCTGTCGATCAGCACGTTGGCCGTCGGCGCCTGGATGCCCGAGACGTCGTTCACGCCGTAGGCCACGTACCAGTCGGTGCGCTTCGACAGCGGCACGCGGTAGGACACGCCCAGGTCGAGACCCGAGTCGTTGCGGGCGCCGGTGAAGTCCGAGAAATCGCGCTGCACCCCGCTGAGGAACAGCGTGCCCGGACCGATGTTCGCGAACGCGCTCAGCAGCACGTTCCGGATGCCAGGATCGGTGCCGGCGATGTTCTTGTAGTTCAGCTGCGTGTAGCCGGCGGACAGGCCGAAGTTCGTCCACTTGTACGACAGGGTCGCCGCCAGGACGTCCGAGAACGCCGCCTGGGCCGACACGGTGGTCGCGCCAGTGCCGAACGCCTTGTTGGAGGCCGAGTGGTAGCCGAGGCCGGCGTACAGACCGCCGAGCTGCCAGCCCGCCGCGAGACCCCAGATGTCACCGGAGCCGGCCTCGTTCGAGCCGCCGGGCAGCGCCGAGTTCTGCAGGTTCTCGCCGAATGCGTAGGTCGCCCAGACCGTCAGGCCGCCGATGGTCGGCGAACGATAGACCAGCGAGTTGTCCAGACGGAACGGGCCCTGGGTGATCGCGGAGCCAACGGTCTGCACGTTGTTGCCCGAGGTCGCCGCCCAGTTGTTGTAGTAGCCGTACGAGGTGAAGTCGGCGTTGATCAGCATCCAGAAGATCGGCGAGTACTGACGGCCGGCGGTCAGCTGACCCCAGCCACCCGACAGACCGACCCACGCCTGGCCGTTCCAGAACTTCTGCTGGCCGGTCACGCCCGGGCCGCCCGACGTGTCGCCGGTGTCGATGTTGAGGCGGTGCTCGATGGTGAAGATGGCACGCAGGCCGCCACCCAGGTCCTCGGTACCGCGCACGCCGAAGCGCGAGCCGTAGGCGACGCCGTTGGCCAGGCGCATGCCGCCCCTGCCCTCGGTGACGACGCCGTTGGCGATGGTTGCGTTCGCCTGAGAGTCCGAGTACTCGACCGACGCGTCCAGCAGACCGAACAGCGTGACCGACGACTGCGCTTGCGCGAACGTCGGCAGGGCGGCCGCGACAGCCACTGCGAGAAGCGATTTCTTCATTGATCAATCTCCTAGGTTTCTGGATTCCACAGGCGCCTGGACGAACCCGACACCCCAACTCCCCGAGAAAACTCTTCGGCCGGAAGTTGCTGGCTATTCTCGCCAAAAAGTTCACGCCGGCAAAGGAAAAGCAGGGTCCGCCGGCGGCGTCCGGCTCCCGCCTGTCGTTTCGCAGCAACAGGCGAGGCTCCGGTCCGGGAGCGCCCGCGCGCCCGTCCGTCGGGTGCCGGTGGCGTGGCGTCGGCCCCTCTACAATACTGCGCGATGGGTCTCTCCTCGTCCTCCGATACCGTGCGTCGCACGACCCCGCTCGACCGCCTGCTCGCCGGCGCCGGCCGTGCGATGGGCGCGATCGCCGCAGCGCCCGGCGCCGGCCGGCCGACGCCCCGGCCCGCCGGGCCGACCCCTCCGTCGGCGCTGTCCGAGCCCGAGCGGCGGCTCGCCGGCGCGCTGATGCGGGTCAACCACGTCGGCGAGGTCTGCGCGCAGGCGCTCTACGAAGGGCAGGCGGCGACCACCGGCGACCCGCGGCTCGAACGCTTCTTCCGGGCGGCGGCGGCGGAGGAGGGTGACCACCTGGCCTGGACCCGCGAACGGCTCGGCGAGCTCGGCGCCCGGCCGTCGCTGCTGAACCCGCTCTGGTACGCCGGCTCCTTCGCCTTCGGCGCGCTCGCCGGGCGCCTGGGCGACCGGTTCTCGCTGGGCTTCATGGTCGAAACCGAGCGGCAGGTCGAGCGCCATCTGGCCGGCCACCTGGAGCGGCTGCCCGCGGCTGACGTCGCCTCGCGTGCGATCGTCGAACGGATGAAGGCGGACGAGGGCGGGCATGCGGACCACGCCGAGGCGCTCGGCGCGGCGCCTGTGCCCGAGCCGGTGCGGGTCGCGATGCGGCTCGCGGCCAGGGTGATGACGGAGACGGCGCACCGGATCTGAGGCGCGCGCCGCTCGGTCGGTCCTGCGGGTCTCGGGCCCGGCAAGCGTGCCGTGCCCCACTGCCGCGGCGCCGGGCAGTGCCCGGCGAAACCCCGCGTCAGTCCTGCGGACCGCGGGCCCGGCAAGCATGCCGTGCCCCACTGCCGCGGCGCCGGGCAGTGCCCGGCGAAACCCCGCGTCAGTCCTCGACGATCTCCCAGGACAGCTTCAGCTCCGCCGTCTTGGCCAGCATCGCCGACGCGGAGCAGTACTTGTCGTGCGACAACTTGATCGCCCGCTCGACGAGGTTGGGCTTCAGGCCGCGTCCGCGCACCGTGAACCGGAACCCGATCGACGTGAAGACCTTCGGGTCGGTCGTCGCACGCTCCGCCTCGAGCGCCACCTCGCAGCCGCGCACGTCCTGGCCGTTCTTCTTCAGGATCAGCACGACGTCGTAGGCGGTGCAGCCACCGGTGCCGAGCAGGACCATCTCCATCGGCCGCGGGCCGAGGTTGCGTCCACCGCCGTCCGGG
>JADCHE010000018.1 GCA_020248665.1 Burkholderiales bacterium
CGTCCATCCCGACCGAGAGCCCGATCAGGTCGAACCACTCGCTGCGCACCAGCGCGGCGAGGTCGCCCTCGCTCGCGCACGGATCGGACCAGACGTCCCAGCCCGCGCGCCGGAAGAACTCCGAGACGATCAGCAGTCCGAGCGTGTGCTGCGAGCCCGGCGCGGCGGCGAGCAGCGCGCGCGCCGGCACATCGGGCCGCGCGGACCAGGCCAACGGCAGCTGGGGCGCGAGCTCGAAGACCAGGTTCTGCAGGCGCCACAGCCCGAGCGTGACCTGCGCGAAGTCGCAGGCGTCCTCTTCCCAGAGCACGCCGAGCCGGCGCGCAACCGGCGCGACGAGCCCGAGGTAGACCTGCTCGAGACCGATGCCGCGCTCGCGCAGCGCTCCGACGAAGCCGGCGCACGCGTCGACTTCGTCGCGCAGCACCATCTGCGTGAAGCTCTCGACGTCGTCGCGATCGAGCACGTCGGTGTCGTTCTCGAGCGCGTCGGCCGCGGCGACGCCGTTCGGCCGATGCGCGAGCATCAGACGGGGAACGATCTCGGTCTCGATCGTGCGCCGCAGCCACAGGCGGGGCTCGGCATCGCCGTCGAACAGCAGGCGCGCCGAGGCGGATGGATGATGCGGATCGGCTGCGCCCCGGCGCTCGCCTGTCGATCCGTCCTCGCTCGACCGTTCCATGTGCCCTCCCTCTCGGCGGGGACGGGAGGGCGACGCTCCGCTGCAGGGATGCCGTCACCCACGTCCAACCCGCGATCGCATCGTCCGGTGGGCGGAGCAGAGGCTCCACGGCGTTTCGCCGCGTGGCACGGTACCCCGAGTTTCCAGCCACCAGTGTCCCGTTCGACGTCTCGTACTGTCAAGTCCGAGTGACGTCGTGGACAGCCCAGGGCAAAGGCTAGTGTCACCGCATCGTTACGTCAAGCGAGATTGACAGACGGGGCGACACGGGTCTAGATTGGGTCCATGGGCATCGATACGGACCGTTTCAGCGTGGCGGGGGCTGCGCGTCCCCCGCGCTCGCGCGCTCCCCTCTACACCCCGGAGGAGCGTCGTCGGCGCGACCGTTCGTCCTGGACGATGGTTCAGGGTGTGCTCGCCCCGCTCCAGTTCCTCGTGTTCCTGGTCAGCCTCGGGCTGGTGCTGCGCTTTCTCGCGACCGGCGAGGGCCACACCGCCGCGACCGTCTCGGTGGTGGTCAAGACCCTCGTGCTCTACACGATCATGGTCACCGGCTGCCTGTGGGAGAAGGACGTCTTCGGCGTCTACCTGTTCGCGCCGGCGTTCTACTGGGAGGACGTGTTCAGCATGGCGGTGCTCGCGCTGCACACCGCCTACCTGGTCTCGCTCGCCACCGGCTGGCTCGATGCGCGCGGCCAGATGCTGCTCGCGCTCGCCGCCTACGCCACCTACGTCGTCAACGCCGCGCAGTTCCTGCTGAAGCTGCGCGCGGCGCGGCTCGACGCGGCGCGGCAGGGCACGGCCGCCGAAGGAGCCGCCGCGTGAACGCCCGCATTCCGATCGCCGTCGAGGCCGCCGGCTGCGGCACGCCCGAGGTGCTGCGCGAGCGCGGCCAGCGCGAGGTGTTCTGCGGGCTGACCGGCATCGTCTGGCTGCACCGGCGGATCCAGGACGCGTTCTTCCTCGTGGTCGGCTCGCGAACCTGCGCGCACCTGATCCAGTCGGCCGCCGGCGTGATGATCTTCGCCGAGCCGCGCTTCGCCACCGCCATCATCGACGAGCGCGACCTGGCCGGCCTCGCCGACGCGCAGGCCGAACTCGACCGCGTCGTCGTGCGCCTGCTCGAGCGCCGCCCGGACATCCGGATGCTGTTCCTCGTCGGCTCGTGCCCGTCCGAGGTCATCAAGCTCGACCTGTCGCGCGCCGCGTCGCGGCTGTCGCAGCGCTTCGCGCCGTCGTGCCGCGTGCTGTCGTACTCGGGCAGCGGCATCGAGACCACGTTCACGCAGGGCGAGGACGCGTGCCTCGCCGCGCTGGTGCCGTCGATGCCCGCGCAGGCGCCCGATTCGCCGCCCGCGCTGCTCGTCGCGGGCGCACTCGCCGACATCGTCGAGGACCAGTTCCGGCGCCTCTTCGACGCGCTCGGCATCGGCCCGGTCGGCTTCCTGCCGCCGCGGAGAAGCGACGAGTTGCCCGCGGTCGGCCCGCACACCAGGGTGCTGCTGGCGCAGCCGTTCCTCGCCGACACCGCGCGCGCGCTCGAGGTCCGCGGCGCGACGATGCTGCGCGCGCCGTTCCCCTTCGGCGAGGAGGGCACGACCGGCTGGCTGCGGGCGGCCGCCGAAGCGTTCGGCGTGCCCGCCGAACGCTTCGAGGCGGTGGTCGCCGCGCCGCGCGAGCGGGCGCGTGCCGCGCTCGCGCCGCACCGCGAGCGGCTCGCCGGCAAGCGCGTGTTCCTGTTCCCCGACTCGCAGCTCGAGCCGCCGCTCGCGCGATTCCTCGCGCGCGAGCTCGGCATGGGCCTGGTCGAGGTCGGCACGCCGTACCTGCATCGCCAGCACCTCGCCGAAGAGCTCGCCCTGCTGCCCGCGGGCACGCGGCTGTCCGAAGGCCAGGACGTCGAGCGGCAACTCGACCGCTGCCGCGCCGAGCGCCCGGACCTCGTCGTCTGCGGGCTCGGCCTCGCCAATCCGCTGGAGGCCGAGGGCATGACGACCAAGTGGTCGATCGAGCTGGTCTTCACCCCCGTCCACGGCTACGAGCAGGCCGCCGACCTCGCCGAGCTGTTCGCGCGCCCGCTGCGGCGGCGCGCGCTGCTCGCCGCCTGAACCGGACCCGTCATGCAGCTCACGCTCTGGACCTACGAGGGCCCGCCGCACGTCGGCGCGATGCGCGTCGCCACCGCGATGCGCTCGCTGCACTACGTGCTGCACGCGCCGCAGGGCGACACCTACGCCGACCTGCTGTTCACGATGATCGAGCGGCTGCCGCGCCGGCCTCCGGTCACCTACACCACCTTCCAGGCGCGCGACCTCGGCGCGGACACCGCGGAGCTGTTCAAGAACGCCGCGCGCGACGCGTACGAGCGCTTCGCGCCGGAGGCGATGATCGTCGGCGCGTCCTGCACCGCCGAGCTGCTGCAGGACGACCCCGCCGGCCTCGCGAAGGCGCTCGACCTACCGGTGCCGGTCGTGCCGCTCGAGCTCCCCTCGTACCAGCGCAAGGAGAACTGGGGCGCGTCCGAGACCTTCTACCGGATCGTCCGCGCGCTGGTGCCGCCGGTGCGGCGCGCGCCGCGCGAGCCGGGCACGCGCGCCCGCTGCAACGTGCTCGGGCCGACCGCGCTGGGTTTCCGCCACCGCGACGACCTGCGCGAGGTGCTCGGACTGCTGCGCGAGCTCGGCGTCGACGTCAACGTCGTCGCGCCCTGGGGCGCGAGTCCGTCGGACATCCAGCGGCTCGGCGACGCCGACTTCAACGTCGTGCTCTATCCGGAGACCGCGAACCAGGCCGCGCAGTGGCTGCAGCGCACGATCGGCCAGCCCGCCACGAAGGTCGTTCCGATCGGCCACGGCGCGACGGTCGACTTCGTCCGCGAGGTCGCGGCGCTCGCCGGGGTCGACCCCGAGCCGGTCCTGGAGGCGTCCGGTTCGCGCGCGCCGTGGTACGCGAAGTCGGTCGACTCGACCTACCTGACCGGCAAGCGCGTGTTCGTGTTCGGCGACGCCACGCACGCGGTCGCGGCGGCGCGCGTCGCCTCGAAGGAGCTCGGCTTCGAGGTCGTCGGGCTCGGTACCTACCAGCGCGAGTTCGCGCGCGAGGTCCGCGACGCCGCCAAGGCGCTCGGCCTCGAGGCGCTGATCACCGACGACTACCTCGAGGTCGAGGAGAAGGTCGCCGCGCTGCATCCGGAGCTGGTGCTCGGCACGCAGATGGAGCGGCACATCGCCAAGCGCCTCGGGCTGCCGTGCGCAGTGATCTCGGCGCCGGTGCACGTGCAGGACTTCCCCGCGCGGCACGCGCCGCAGATGGGCTTCGAGGGCGCGAACGTGCTGTTCGACACCTGGGTCCAGCCGCTGATGATGGGCCTCGAGGAACATCTGCTGACGATGTTCCGTGGCGACTTCGAGTTCCACGAGGGCGCGGCCGCATCGCACCTCGGGCGCACCGCGCCGGCGGCGCCGCTGCAGCCGGTGCCCCGTGTCGACGTGGCCGCGGTGGCGGCCACGATGGCCCCGCCGGCCGTCGCGGCGACCGCGGTCGCCGCCGCGGCCCCGAGCGAAGTCGCCCCGCCGCGCGCCGACGTCCCGATCGCGCCGGCCCGGCCCGCCGCCCCGAGCGCCGCGGCGTGGGCGCTCGACGCGGAGCGCGAACTCCAGAAGATCCCGTTCTTCGTGCGCGGCAAGGCACGGCGCAACACCGAGCGGTTCGCCCTCGAGCGGGGCGTGTCGCTGATCACGGTGGAGACCCTGTATGACGCCAAGGCGCACTTCAGTCGCTGACCGCACGCCGGTGACCGTCGTCCTCGTGACGATGGACACCCACCTGTCGAGCGCGATGTCGCGCGCGACGGTGGCGCTGCGTCGCGACCTGCCGGGCCTGTCGCTGCGCGTGCATGCGGCCTCCGAGTGGGCGGACCGGCCGGACGCGCTCGAGCGCTGCCTCGCCGACATCGCCGAGGGCGACATCGTCGTCGCCACGATGCTGTTCCTCGAGGACCACTTCCTGCCGGTGCTGCCCGCGCTGAAGGCGCGCCGCGAGGCCTGCGACGCGATGGTCTGCGCGATGTCCGCGCCCGAGGTCGTGCGCCTCACGCGCATCGGCAAGTTCTCGATGGACGGCACGCCGAGCGGCCCGATGGCGCTGCTCAAGCGCCTTCGCGGCGGCGGCAAGCCCGGCGCGCCGGCGGGCGCCGGCGCGCAGCAGATGAAGATGCTGCGCCGCATCCCGCAGCTGCTGCGCTTCGTGCCCGGCACCGCGCAGGACGTCCGCGCCTACTTCCTCACGCTGCAGTACTGGCTCGGCGGCTCCGAGGAGAACGTCGCGAACCTGGTCCGCTTCCTGGTGGACCGCTACGCCGACGGCCCGCGCCGCGGCCTGCGCGGCACGCTCAAGCCCGCCTCGCCGGTCGAGTACCCCGACGTCGGCGTCTACCACCCGAGGATGAAGGGCCGGATCGCCGCCGACGCCGACGCGCTCCCGCGGCTGGCCGGCGAAGGCCTGCCGAAGGGCCGCGTCGGGCTGCTGCTGCTGCGCTCGTACCTGCTCGCCGGCAACGCCGCGCACTACGACGGCGTCATCGCGGCGATGGAGGTCCAGGGGCTGCAGGTGGTGCCGGCGTTCGCGTCGGGCCTCGACCAGCGTCCGGCGATCGAGCGCTTCTTCACGAAGGGCGGCCGTCCGACGGTCGACGCGGTGGTCTCGCTGACCGGCTTCTCGCTGGTCGGCGGCCCGGCGTACAACGACGCGCGCGCCGCCGAGGAGACGCTCGCGGCGCTCGACGTGCCGTACGTCGCCGCGCACCCGGTCGAGTTCCAGACGCTCGACCAGTGGGGCGCGTCGGACCGCGGCCTGCTGCCGGTCGAGAGCACGATCATGGTCGCGATCCCCGAGCTCGACGGCGCCACCGGCCCGACGGTGTTCGGCGGTCGCGGCGGCGCGCCCGGCAAGACCTGCACCGGCTGCGAGAAGCGCTGCACCTTCGACGCCGCGCACGACGAGCGCGACATGCGCGAGTGCTCCGAGCGCACCGCGATGCTCGCCACGCGCGTGGCGCGGATGGTCGCGCTGCGCCGCGCCGAGCGCGCGCAGCGCCGCGTCGCGATGGTGCTGTTCGACTACCCGCCGGGCTCGGGCAACTGCGGCACCGGGGCGCACCTCGCGGTGTTCGAGTCGCTGCACGCGACACTCGTCGCGATGCGGGCGCAGGGCTACACCGTCGGCGAGCTGCCGGCCACGCCCGACGCGCTGCGCGCGCGGATCCTCGAAGGCAACGCGTCGCTACACGGCACGCCGGCCAACGTCCACGCGAAGGTCTCGTCCGACGACCACGTGCGCCGCGAGCGCTGGCTGCGCGAGATCGAGGCGCAATGGGGCCCGGCCCCGGGCCGCATCCAGACCGACGGCCGCTCGATCTTCGTGCTCGGCGAGCGCTTCGGCAACGTGATGGTCGGCGTGCAGCCCGGCATGGGCTACGAGGGCGACCCGATGCGCCTGCTGTTCGAGCGCGGGTTCGCGCCGACGCACGCGTTCTCGGCGTTCTACCGCTGGCTGCGCGAGGACTTCGGCGCGCACGCGGTGCTGCACTTCGGCACGCACGGCGCGCTCGAGTTCATGCCCGGCAAGCAGTCCGGCATGACCGGTGCGTGCTGGCCGGACCGGATGATCGGCGAGCTGCCGAACCTGTACCTGTACGCGTCGAACAACCCGTCCGAGGGCACGATCGCCAAGCGCCGCGCCGGCGCGACGCTGATCAGCTACCTGACGCCCCCGATCGCGCAGGCCGGGCTCTACCGCGGCCTGCTCGAGCTGAAGGAGGCGATCGGCACCTGGCGCGCGCTGGAGCCGGACGCGTCCGAGGCGGCCCGCGCCGACATCGCCGCCGCGATCCAGGCGCAGGCCGCGCAGATGGAGCTCGCCGAAGCCGAGCCCGCGTGGACGCTCGCCGACGCCGAGGCGCGGATCCTCGCGCTGCAGACCGCGCTGCACGAGCTCGAGGTCACGCTGATCCCGAACGGACTGCACGTGGTGGGCCGCCCGCTCGATGACGCGCAGCGCGTCGACATGCTCGCGGCGATGGCCGAAGCGGCCCTCGACGCGCCGATCCCGCCGCGCGAGGCGATCGCGGCGATCGTGGCGGGCGCGACGCCCGTGCACGCGCTCGAGGCCGCCGGACGGCCGCACGACGACCCGACCCTCGCGCGGCTGGGCGAGCTGCGCGACGCCGAGCGGATGATGCGGGCGGACACCGAGCTCGACGGCATCCTGCGCGCGCTCGACGGCCGCTGGCTGCGGCCCGCGCCCGGCGGCGACCTGCTGCGCAACCCCGCGGTGCTGCCGACCGGGCGCAACCTGCACGGCTTCGACCCGTTCCGCATCCCGAGCGCGTGGGCGGTCCGCGACGGCGCCGCGCAGGCGACGCGCCTGCTCGAGCGCCACCTTCGGGACGGCCACGCGCTGCCCGAGTCGATCGCGATCGTGCTCTGGGGCACCGACAACCTGAAGACCGAGGGCGGCCCGATCGCGCAGGCGCTCGCGCTGATGGGCGCGCGGCCGCGCTTCGACTCCTACGGCCGGCTCGCCGGCGCGACGCTGATCCCGCTCGCCGAGCTCGGCCGCCCGCGGATCGACGTGCTGATCACGCTGTCGGGGATCTTCCGCGACCTGATGCCGCTGCAGATCAAGCTGCTCGCCGAGGCCGCCTGG
Organism: Burkholderiales bacterium; assembly: GCA_020248665.1. Lineage (GTDB taxonomy): Bacteria > Pseudomonadota > Gammaproteobacteria > Burkholderiales > Burkholderiaceae_E > UBA4615. The sequence continues at coordinate 7,388 of JADCHE010000018.1, forward strand.
CTCGCCGCGTCGGCCGACGAGCCCGAGGAAGCGAACTACGTGCGCAAGCACGCGCTCGCCTACGTCGCGAAGCACGGCTGCGACCTCGAGACCGCGGCGCTGCGCGTGTACGGCAACGCCGACGGCGCCTACGGCTCGAACGTCAACATGATGGTCGAGAACGGCCGCTGGGACGACGAGGACGAGCTCGCCGAGACCTACACGAAGCGCAAGGGCTTCGCGTACGGTCGCGCCGGCCGCCCGTCGCGCCAGGCCGCGCTGCTCGACAGCCAGCTCGCCGACGTGCGCCTGACCTACCAGAACCTCGACTCGGTCGAGCTCGGGGTCACCACCGTCGACACCTACTTCGACACGCTCGGCGGCATCAGCCGCGCGGTGCGGCGCGCGAAGGGCGGCACCGACGTGCCGGTCTACATCGGCGACCAGACCCGCGGCGATGGCACGGTGCGAACGCTGTCCGAGCAGGTCGCGCTCGAGAGCCGCACTCGGATGCTGAATCCGAAGTGGTACGAAGGCATGCTGTCGCACGGCTACGAGGGCGTGCGCCAGATCGAGGTCCACCTGACCAACACCATGGGCTGGTCGGCCACCACCGGTCAGGTCCAGCCCTGGGTCTACCAGCAGCTGACCGAGACCTTCATGCTCGACCCCGAGATGCGCGATCGACTCGCGCGTCTGAACCCGCAGGCGTCGGCGAAGGTCGCCAGCCGCCTGCTCGAGGCGAGCGAACGCCAGTACTGGCAACCCGACGCCGCGACGCTCGACGCGCTCCGACGCGCCGGCGAAGAGCTCGAGGATCGACTCGAGGGCATCACCGAAGGATCCCCCGCATGAACATCGCGTCCGTCCCGATCGCCGAGATCCGCCGTACCCGCCGCGAGGACGGGGAGGGCAGCGTCCAGGTGCAGCTCGACCCCAGCCTCAAGATCGACACCGCCAAGGTGTTCGCGGTCTACGGCAAGGGGGGCATCGGCAAGAGCACCACCTCCTCGAACCTGTCGGTCGCGTTCTCCAAGCTCGGCAAGCGCGTGCTGCAGATCGGCTGCGACCCGAAGCACGACTCGACCTTCACGCTGACGAAGAAGCTGCAGCCGACGGTCATCGACGTGCTCGAGTCGGTCAACTTCCATGCCGAGGAGCTGCGCGTCGAGGACTTCGTCTTCGAGGGCTACAACGGCGTGATGTGCGTCGAGGCGGGCGGCCCGCCGGCCGGCACCGGCTGCGGCGGTTACGTCGTCGGCCAGACGGTGAAGCTGCTGAAGGAGCACCACCTGCTCGAGGACACCGACGTGGTGATCTTCGACGTGCTCGGCGACGTCGTCTGCGGCGGGTTCGCCGCGCCCCTGCAGCACGCCGACCGGGCGCTGATCGTCACCGCCAACGACTTCGACTCGATCTTCGCGATGAACCGCATCGTCCAGGCGATCGGCGCGAAGGCCAAGAACTACGACGTCCGGCTCGGCGGCGTGATCGCCAACCGCTCGCGCGACACCGACCAGATCGACAAGTTCAATGATCGCGTCGGCCTGAAGCGGATGGCGCACTTCCCGGATCTCGACGTGATCCGCCGCAGTCGGCTGAAGAAGTCGACGCTGTTCGAGATGGAGGACTCGCCCGAGCTGCGAGCGGTGCAGCTCGAGTACATCGAGCTCGCCGAGAAGCTGTGGGCCGGCACCGACCCGCTCGCGCCCGAGTCGCTGAAGGACCGCGAGATCTTCGACCTGCTGGGGTTCGACTGACATGCAGCAGACCTCGTACGTCGAGCGGCGCGCCCGCATCGAGCACTACTTCGACCGGACCGCCCCCCACGTCTGGGCGCGGCTGACGTCCGATGCGCCGGTCAGCGGCATCCGCGCGACGGTGCGTGCCGGCCGTGACCGGATGCGCGCGACGCTGCTCGGCTGGCTTCCCGCCGACCTGCATGGCGCGCGGATCCTCGACGCCGGCTGCGGCACCGGCGCGCTCTCGGTCGAGGCCGCGCGGCGCGGCGCCGAGGTGGTCGCGGTCGACCTGTCGCCCACGCTGGTGAAGCTCGCCGAGGAGCGGCTGCCCGCCGACCTGGGCTTCGGCCGCGTGACGTTCCACGCCGGCGACATGCTCGATGCGGCGCTCGGCGAGTTCGACCACGTGGTCGGGATGGACTCGCTGATCCACTACGAGCCGGCCGACGTGGTCCGCGCGCTGACCGCGCTCGCGCCGCGCACGCGCCACTCGATGCTCTTCACCTTCGCGCCGCGCACGCCCGCGCTCGCGGCGATGCACGCGGTGGGCAAGCTCTTCCCGCGCGGCGACCGGGCGCCGGCGATCGTGCCGGTGGCGGAGGCGACGCTGCGCGAGGCGCTGCAGGGCGCGCCGGGGCTCGCCGGCTGGCACGCGGCGCGCACGTCGCGCATCGCGTCCGGCTTCTACACCTCGCAGGCGATGGAGCTCGCATGCGGCGCGTGACCGGCGATCGGCGACCGATGTGGCAGACGTGGGCGAAGGTGCCCACGCGGCTGCTGCCGTTCGCCGACGCGGCCACCGCCGACCTGCCGCTCGCGCGGCTGCTCAGGCTCTCGCTCTTCCAGGTCTCGGTCGGCATGGCGACGGTGTTGCTGATCGGCACGCTGAACCGCGTGATGATCGTCGAGCTCGGCGTCGGCGCGTGGCTCGTCGCCGCGCTGGTCGCGCTGCCGATCCTGGTCGCGCCGTTCCGCGCGCTGGTCGGCTTTCGCTCCGACACCCATCGCTCGGTGCTGGGCTGGCGTCGCGTGCCCTACATCTGGCTCGGCACCTGGCTGCAGTTCGGCGGCCTCGCGATCATGCCGTTCGCGCTGATCCTGCTGTCGGGCGACATCACCTACGGACCCTGGTGGATCGGCCACGCGAGTGCCGCGCTCGCGTTCGTGCTGGTCGGCGCGGGCATGCAGACGACGCAGACCGCCGGTCTCGCGCTCGCGACCGACCTCGCGCCCGAGGCGACGCGACCGCGGGTGGTGGCGCTGATGTACGTGATGCTGCTGCTCGGCATGGTCGCGGCGAGCGCGATCTTCGGCCTGCTGCTCGCCGACTTCTCGCAGGTGCGCCTGATCAAGGTCGTGCAGGGTGCCGCCACGGTGACGATGGTGCTCAACCTGATCGCACTGTGGAAGCAGGAGCCGCGGGTACTCGGCCGCGCGGCGCCCGGCCCGTCGGAGGGCGTCGACTTCCGCGACGCGTGGTCGCGGCTCGCCTCGCGCGGGCGTACGCGCCGCTTCCTCGCGGCGGTCGGGATGGGCACGGTCGCCTTCAGCATGCAGGACATCGTGCTCGAGCCCTACGGCGGCGAGATCCTGAAGCTCGGCGTCGGCGCCACCACCGCACTCACCGCGCTGATGGCCGCGGGCGCGTTGGTGGCCTTCGGGCTGGCCGCGCGCTGGCTCGGCCGCGGCGCCGATCCGCAGCGGGTCGCCGCGCTCGGCGTGCTCGTCGGCATCGCGGCGTTCTCGGCGGTGATCTTCGCCGAGCCCGCGCAGTCGCCGACGCTGTTCCGCACCGGCGTCGTGCTGATCGGCTTCGGCGGCGGCCTGTTCTCGGTCGGCACCCTCACCGCCGCGATGGCGCTCGACGCGGACGGCTACAAGGGCCTCGCGCTCGGCGCCTGGGGCGGCGTGCAGGCGACCTGCGCGGGCCTCGCGATCGCCGCCGGCGGCGCGCTGCGCGACGGCGTGTCGTCGCTCGCCACGCGCGGCTCGCTCGGCGAGGTGCTCGCGACCCCGGCGACCGGCTACGCGGTCGTCTACCACGTCGAGATGCTGCTGCTCTTCACCACCCTGATCGCGATCGGTCCGCTGGTCAGGCATCCGCGCCGCGCGACCGCGCAGTCCCCGTCCAAGTTCGGCCTGCCGGCGATGCCCGGCTGACGGCCACCACGAAGTCCTACCAGGAGCACCGCCATGGGAACCGGAGCCATCACCCAGTACGTGGACGCCGCGCAGGTCGTGCTCTACGTCTTCTGGGTCTTCTTCGCCGGCGTCATCGTCTACCTGATCCGCGAGAACAAGCGCGAGGGGTATCCGCTGCAGAGCGCGAACGGCACGGTCGACGGCTGGCCGCCGCGGCCCAAGCCCAAGACCTACATCATGGAGGACGGCCACACCGTCCAGGCCCCGAACGACAACGTCTCGCCGCAGGTGCTGCAGGCCGAATCGGTCCACCCCTGGGACGGCTCCCCGATCGATCCGGTCGGCGACCCGCTGCTCGCGGGCGTCGGGCCGGGTTCGTGGAGCGACCGTGCCGACGTGCCCGAGCGCACCTTCGAGGGCGGCATCAAGATGGTCCCGCTGCGCACGCTGCCCGACTACGCGGTGTCGATGCGCGACCGCGACCCGCGCGGGCTGCCGGTGATCGGCGGCGACGGCGAGACCGCCGGCACCGTCGTCGACCTGTGGGTCGACCAGTCCGAGGCGATCTTCCGCCACCTCGAGGTCGCGGTGACGCTGTCCGACGGCGCGACCCGCAACGTGCTGCTGCCGATCAACTTCTGCCGGATCACCCGCCGCGGCGTGCGCGTGTCCTCGCTGTACGCCGCGCAGTTCGCTGGCGTGCCGGGCACCCGCGACCCGCAGCAGGTCACGATGCTCGAGGAGGAGAAGATCATGGCCTACTACGGCGCGGGCCTGCTCTACGCCGACCCGCAGCGCGCCGAGCCGCTGTTCTGACCATGGACGGCCATCGCCACACCCTCGGGCCGGAGCACGACTTCGAGCCCGTCCCCGGCCTGCCCGAGGCGCTGCCCGCCGGCGAGCGGATGCTCTGGCAGGGCTCGCCCGATGTCCGCGGGCTCGCGCTGCACGCGTTCCACGTGCGCAAGGTCGCGATCTACTTCGTGGCGGTCGGCGCGATCCAGCTCGCCTCCTCGCTCGCCGACGGCGTGCCGCTGCGCGAGGCGCTCGCCGCGCTCGCGACGCTCGCAGCGCTCGCCGCGGTCGCGGTCGCGCTGCTCGCGACGGTCGCGCGCCTGTCGGCTCGCACGACGCTCTACACGGTCACCGATCGGCGCGTCGTGATGCGCGTGGGCATCGTGCTGACGATGACCTTCAACATCCCGTTCTCGCGGATCGCGTCGGCCGGCCTGCGGCAGTACGCCGACGGCACCGGCGACCTGCCGCTCGCGCTGGCGGGCGGCGGTGCGATCGGCTACGCGCACCTGTGGCCGCACGCGCGGCCGTGGCGGTTGCGCCGGCCCGAGCCGATGCTGCGCTGCGTGCC
>JADCHE010000180.1 GCA_020248665.1 Burkholderiales bacterium
AATGCCGTGGACATCACCAGGTAGAGGCGCAGCGGCCTGTCGGGGCCGACGGCCGCGACTCGGCCGGGCGCGCACAGCCGCCGGGTGACGACGACCAGCAGCGCGGACAGGAGCACGGTCGTCGCGAACCACGCTGCGATCCGCGACGGCGCCACGACCGACCAGCACATCAGCGCGATCATCACGCAAGCCAGAAGGGTGCTGGCGGCGTAGCTCGGCAGCAGCGACCACAGTCCGGCGATCTGCTCGGTGCGCAGGCGGACGGGTTCGGCGTCCGTGCCGGAGCCGGCATCGGGCGAAGCCGACCGGGGGATCGACTGGACGGACTGCACCGGGACCGAGGTGGAGAGAACGCGCGGCCGACCGCTCAGTTCGGGCAGCCAGGAGGCACCGCTTGCGTGACCGCGCCGACCGCGCCGCCGATCATGCCGCCGAGGCTGCGGCCGAACCCGCCGCCGAGCACCGCACCGCCGATCGCGGCGCCGGTGTTGGCCGCCTGCCCGCTCTGCTGCGAGGCGGGCGGCGGGCAGTTCGGCGGGGGTGTACCCGCCTGGGTCGGCGCAGCCGGCGGCGCGGTGGCCACCGGGGGCGCCGGGGGCGCCGCGGGTGCGGCGGGCGCGGCGGGCGCGGCGGGCGCGGGGGACGCCTGAGAGGCGGCGGGCGCCGGGGTCGGCTGCGTCGAGGTCGGTTGGGCGCCGGCCGCGGGCACCGCGACCAGCGTCGTCGACGGCACTGGCGCCACCGGCGCCGGCGGCAGGGACGCGAGCCGCGTCGCGTTCGCCTCGGACACCGCCACCTCGGGCGGCGGCTTGCCGATCAGCCCCTGCAACCAGGCGGTGTCGATCGATTCGAGCAGCGCCTTGCGCGCCGGGCCCTGCGGCCCGCGGACCTCGACCACCACGTTGACGACCCGGAAGCCCGCGCTGCGCTGGGGTGCGGGCGTGCCGAACACCAGCACGTCCCGGTCGAGGGCCGAGACGGGCGACGGCGGCCGTGCGACGTTCATCTGGAGGCTGACGACGAACTCCTGCGGGAAGGTCTCGAGGCGCTTCTCCTCGGCGCGCAGCGGCTCGACCTCCGGGCGGACCGACTGCACGTGCGCGAACGTGACCTCGCGCGACTTCTGCGCCAGCGCGTTGCCTTCGGCGGTCTTGCGGTCGACCTCCGCCTGCTGCTCGGGCGTGAACGGCGGATCCCTGCGGCTGCGCCGCGGCGCCTGCGCGTAGACCGCGCGTGCCTGGTCCTCCAGCGCCTTGCGCTGCGCCTCCTTCTCCGGCGGCAGCGCCTCGATCGCGCCGATGCGCTCGACCACCGCGCGGCGCTCCACGTTGACCCGGTCCGCCTCGGCCTTGGGGAACGTGTACAGGTAACCGGCTGCCTCCCCGGCTCCGAACGCACCCTACGGCGCGCCGCCGCAGAGCGAGCCCGCCTGCACCGTCGACTTGAAGTCGAACGGCGCGCCGCGGCGCACGGCGTTCGCGGTCGGCGCCGGGATCGCTGCGGCCAGCGCCGGCGCGGCCCGCGCGGCGAACGACTGCTCGCTGGCGGTCGCTTTGCGCACGCCGTCGACGCAGTCGGCGAAGGACGTTGACGCAGCGCCCGCGAGTGCGAGCACGACCGCGATCGAGGCCGGGGACGGGACACGGAAGGGGTGCGGCATGCTGGTCTCGGTGCCCCGAAGGCGGGCGGTCGACGTCCGGTTCGGAGCCTGGGGGATACCGGGCCCACGTCGGAATCGTAGCCGCGGGCGCGGGCCTCGGGCTACCCGCGTCCGTACGACACGATCGCGCCATGCGTCTGAACGGTCCGTCGCGTCCGTGCCGCGTCCGTGCCGCGTCCGCCCCGCCGCCCGACGGCCCGTGCCCGCCGCGCGGAACGCTTTGACCCGGCGTCGCGGTGGGCGGATCGCCCACGGTCACGGCGCACGGGTACGCTCCGGGACGTCCAGGCCCCCGAGTCCCGTGCCGATGCCCGCCCATCCCGCCGCCCCCGCCCTGCGCCGCGTCACCGACCTCGCCCGCGACCGCCTCGACGTCGCCGACGAGGACCTCTCGCCGTACGGCCACTTCAAGGCGAAGCTGTCGACGCGGCTCGTCGAGTCGCTGCGCGCGAAGCCCGACGGCCGGCTGATCCTGGTCACCGCGATCTCGCCGACGCCCGCGGGCGAGGGCAAGACCACGACGACCATCGGCCTGGCCGACGGGCTGAACCGGATCGGCCGTCGCGCGGTCATCGCGCTGCGCGAGCCCTCGCTCGGCCCGGTCTTCGGCATGAAGGGCGGCGCGACCGGCGGCGGGCGCGCGATGCTCGCGCCGATGGACGAGATCAACCTGCACTTCACCGGCGACTTCGGCGCGATCGCGCTCGCGCACAACCTGCTCGCCGCGCTGATCGACAACCACGTCCACCACGGCAACGCGCTCGGCTTCGACCTGCGGCGCATCGCGTGGCGACGCGTCGTCGACATGAATGACCGGGCGCTGCGCGACATCGTCGTCGGCCTGGGCGGCACCGCGAACGGCGTGCCGCGCGAGACCGGCTTCGACATCGTCGTCGCCTCGGAGATCATGGCGATCCTGTGCCTCGCCGACGGGCTCGCCGACCTGAAGGCGCGGCTCGCCGAGATCGTCGTCGGCCACCGCGGCGACGGCGCGCCGATCCGCGCGCGCGAGCTCGGCGCGGTCGGCGCGATGGCCGCGCTGCTGCGCGACGCGATCCAGCCGAACCTGGTGCAGTCGCTCGAGGGCACGCCCGCGCTGGTGCACCTGGGCCCGTTCGCGAACATCGCACACGGCTGCAACTCGGTGATCGCGACGCGCACGGCGCTCAAGCTCGGCGAGTACGCGGTGACCGAAGCCGGCTTCGGCGCGGACCTGGGCGCCGAGAAGTTCGTCGACATCAAGTGCCGCGCCTCGGGGCTGCGCCCGTCGGCGGCGGTGGTCGTCGCGACGGTGCGCGCGCTGAAGTTCCACGGCGGCGTCGAGGTGAAGGACGTCGAGCGCGAGGACCTCGCCGCGCTCGAGCGCGGGCTCCCCAACCTCGAGCGGCACCTGCGCAACCTGAAGGCGTTCGGGCTGCCCTGCGTGGTCGCCATCAACCACCGCGCCCACGACACCGCGGCCGAGCTCGAGCTGCTCGCGCGGCGCGTCGGCGCGCTCGGCGTGCCGGTCGAGGTCGGGCGCCACTACGCCGACGGCGGGGCGGGCGCCGAGTCGCTCGCGCGCGCGGTGGTCGCGGCGGCCGGGTCGGGTCCGGCGCCGCTGCGCTTCACCTACGAGGACGACACGCCGCTGTGGGACAAGATGGCGGCGATCGCGACGAAGGTCTACGGCGCCGCCGGCATCGAGGCGGACGCCAAGGTCCGCGCGCAGGTCGAGCGCCTGCAGGCTGACGGCTACGGCCGCTGGCCGGTGTGCGTCGCGAAGACCCAGTACTCGTTCTCGACCGACCCGACGTTGCGCGGCGCGCCCTCCGGGCACGTGGTCCGCGTGCGGGAGGTGCGGCTCGCGGCCGGCGCGCGCTTCGTCGTGATGATCTGCGGCGACGTGATGACGATGCCCGGCCTGCCGAAGGTGCCGGCCGCGCACGCGATCGACGTCGACGACGACGGGCGCATCACCGGGCTGTTCTAGCGGCACCCCGCCAGTGGCCCGGGCTACTTCGACTTCAACAACCGGAACGTGGCCTGGCCGAGCGCGACCGGCGTGCCCTGCGCGTCGAGCACCTCGGCGCGCATGAACACGGTGCGGCCGGCGCGCCGGGTCGCGGCGGCGATGCAGGTGAACGGCGCGTGGCGTGCGGGGGCGGGGTACTGGATCGAGCAGTCGACGGTCACGCAGCCCTCGCCGTTCTCGCCGAGGGACATCGCGGCCCATGCGGTCGTTGTGTCGAGCAGCGTGAAGAGCACGCCGCCGTGCGGCTGGTCGGGCATCGGCCAGCAGGCCGACCCGGTCGGCGAGAGCGTGGCCTGCGCGTTGCCTGCGGAGACGGTCTCGACGCGGATGCCGAGCGCTCGGTAGAGCGGGTTGTCGTTGAGTCGCGCGACGTGCGCGTCGTCGAAGTCCAAGGCGATCGGTTCCTGCGGGTCCTGGGAGCCGCAGTGTGCGGCGGCGCGCGCGCGCGCGGCAAGCCGGCGCGTCATCCCGCCGCGGATCGCGCCGCCCCGTCGATCACCCCGCGATGTCCCCGCGATCCCCTGTCGATCACCTCGCCGGGAGCGCCGCACCCCGCGTCGCGGGCCGTTCGGCTGCGTCGTCGTCGCCGATGAAGCCGCCCGACTGGCGGCGCCACAGCGCCGCGTAGTGCCCGTCGCGCGCCAGCAGCTCGGCATGCGTGCCGTCCTCCACGATCCGCCCGCCCTCCAGGACCACCAGTCGGTCCATCGTCGCGATCGTGCTCAGCCGGTGCGCGATCGCGATCACCGTCTTGCCCGCCATCAGCCCCGCCAGCTGCTCCTGGATCGCCTGCTCCACCTCGCTGTCCAGCGCCGACGTCGCCTCGTCCAGCACCAGGATCGGCGCGTCCTTCAGCAGCACCCGCGCGATCGCCACCCGCTGCCTCTGCCCGCCCGACAGCTTCACGCCACGCTCGCCGACGTG
>JADCHE010000181.1 GCA_020248665.1 Burkholderiales bacterium
CGAGGTTCGCCATCGCCGCGGGCACGAGCGTCCTGAAGCGTCCGAGGATCGCGACCTTCGCCGCGTCGTCCGGGCGCACCGCCGCGACGACGCGTCCGAACCCGTCGAGCCGGCAGTCGCGGATCCACGCCCGCAGCGCCGGGTGCTGGCCCCACTGCGCCTGGTTGCGCAGGTGCGCGAGCTGGGCGGCCGGGTACTCGGCGAGCGAGTGCGGGAAGGGCACGGTGGCGCACAGCCGGTTGCGCTCGGCGTCGTCCTCGCCGTGCGCCTCGACCCATGCGCAGAGCGCGGCGCTGAAGGTGGGCTGCGGCAGCCGCACCATCTGCAGCACGATGCGCTCGCCGTCGAAGATCGGCCGGGTCGGGCGGCGCTCGACCGCCGAAGCGGTGCAGTCGACGCAGACCGTGCCCGGCGGCAGCGGCACGACGCCGTCGTCGAGCACCAGCGCGTCCGCGCGCACCTCGCGCACGCGGCCCCTGCGCACCACGTCGCCGATGCGGCGCAACGCGGCGACCTCGCCCTCGGAGATGGTCGCGAGGTGGAACATCGTCGGGCGGTGCGACGGGTCGATGCGGCACACCGCGCCGCAGGCCTCGAGCCGATCGAACAGGTCGTCGACCGAGGTCGCCTGCGCGCACGCGTCGAGCTGCTCGGCCTGCCCGCCGATGGTCTGCTCGAAGAAGGCCTCGCCGGGCTGCGTGCGCAGCCGGTTCAGCAGCCAGCTGTCACGCGGCACGACCCAGGTGATCGCCTCGGGCGCGACGCCCCGGTCGAGCAGCCAGGTCGCGGTGTCCATCGCGGTCTTGCCGGCGCCGAGGATCGCCCAGCGCGGCGGCGGCGCGAGGCCCTCGAGCCGCGCCGGGTCGGCGAGCGCGCCCGGCGGCACCACCCGCGCGCCCTCGGCGACCGTGAAGCCGCGCACGTGCGTGGCCGGGACGTTCGGGCTCAGGTAGCGGGCGTCGACGACCTTGCGGCGCACGGTCGCCGCGGTCACCGCGCCCGAGAGCAGCGACACGACCGTGCCGTCGCCGCGCCACTCGGACATCGGCCACCAGGACACCCGGCCGCTCGGCAGCAGCCGCTCGCGCATCACGCGGTCGAAGTAGCCCGACACCTCGGGGCCGGAGGCGAGCTCGTGCAGCCCCGCGTTCGGCCCGTGGGCGTCGATCCGGCCGCTGCCCAGCTCGGTCGACGCCACGCCGTAGAACGCCGAGGGCTGGTGCAGCGCGACGAACGGGTAGGCGTCGTTCCAGTGCCCGCCCGGCCGGCCGCGGCGGTCGACGATCGCGATCGTCGCGTCGGTCTCGGCGAGCAGCGTGTCGGCGAACGCGAGCCCCGCGGCGCCCGCGCCGACGATCAGGTAGTCGGTCTCGATGGGGTTCATCGACGCATCCTACTTCACCATCCCGGTGATGCCCGCGGCCATCGCGCGCGGATCGCGCCGCGGCCAGCGCCCGGTGTCGACCCACGACAGGAAGGACTCGACCTCGCGGTTGAACGCGTCGGGCATCTCGAGGTTCATCGTGTGGCCGCAGTTGGGCAGCACGACGAGCGCCGCCGTCGGGATCGTGCGCTTGAGCATCAGCCCGGGCGCGAGGCAGGGCCAGTCCTCGTCGCCGTTGACGATCAGCGTCGGCACCTCGAGCTTCGAGAGCGGCGCCGCGAGGTCGTAGAGCGAGGGACGCTCGCGCTGCACGCCGAGCTGCGTGTTCGCCGAGCCGAGCGCCGAGTGCGTCGCGAACTGCCGCATGAAGTCGGCGAAGCCGCGCGGATCCTTGTTCGCGAACTGCACGCGGGTCGGACCGGTCGAATAGCGGTCCACGAAGGCCTGCATGCCCTGCCCGAGCAGCATCGCGGCGCTCGCGTCGGCCTCGGCGCGGAACTGCGCGTTCGCCGAGGGCTCGGCGCCGTAGCCGCACCCCGCGACGACCAGCGACTTCGCGCGCTCCGGATGCGCGAGGCCGAGGTGCAGCGTCGCGAAGCCGCCCATCGACAGGCCGACGACGTGCGCGCGCGCGATGCCGAGCGTGTCCATCACCGCGACGATGTCGGCGACCGCGCGCCGCTGCGAGTACGACGCGACGTCCGGCGGCACGTCCGACGGCGGCCAGCCGCGCGCGTTGAAGGTCGTGCACCGGTAGCGCCGCGCGAAGTGCCGCACCTGCGGCTCCCAGCTCGTGCAGTCGCCGGCGAACTCGTGGACGAAGATCACGTCCTCGCCCTCGCCGGTGGTCTCGTGGTGGAGGCGGACGCCGTCGTCGGTCGTCGCGAAGCCGCTGCGGGTCATCGTCGTGCTCGCATGTCGTGGTCGATCCGGCAACGGTGAGGGCTGCGGGGCACGCGGTCAACGACGCGGCACGGAGCTGCGGCCGGAAAGCGGAACGCGGGCCCGGGGCGCGTCGGGCGGGTCGGGGGCCGGTGGGCGATCCCGGCGCGGTCGGCCGTGCGGGCGGCCCGGTACCATGCGAGCAGAGGAGTCCCCCCATGACGCAGACCACGACGCATCCCGCGGCCCGTTCCGACGCGGCCGACCCGCCGTTCACCGTCGTCCCGCTCGAGGACGGCGCCGTCTTCACGATCGAGCGTCCCGCCAAGCTCAACGCGCTGACGAAGCCGGTGCTGCTCGGCCTCGCGGCCTGCATCGACGACCTCGAGGCGCGTGGCGCGCGGCTGCTGGTCGTCACCGGCCGCGGCGAGCGCGCGTTCTGCGCGGGGACCGACCTCGGCGAGCTGCAGGGCCTCGACATGGCCGCGCGGATGGCGAAGACCTCGATGGCGCGCGGGCTGCTCGTGCGGCTGTCGCGCTCGCGGCTGGTGTCGGTCGCGGCGATCAACGGCCTGGCCTACGGCGGCGGGCTCGAGCTCGCGATGGCCTGCACGCTGCGGCTTGCCGCGCCGCACGTGTCGGTGTCGCTGCCCGAGATCAAGCTCGGGCTGCTGCCCGCCTACGCCGGCACGCAGTTCCTGCCGGCGATCGTCGGCCCGTCGCGCGCGCTCGAGATGATGCTGACGGGCCGCGCGGTGCCTGCCGCCGAAGCGCTCGCGATGGGGCTGGTCAACCGGATCGCCGCGGCCGACGCGCCGCTCGTCGCGCAGGCGATCGACTACGGGCGCGAGGTGACGCGCTTCAGCCCGACCGCGATCGAGGCCATCCGCGCCTGCGTCGCGGCCGCCGGCCCGTTCGTCACCGACGCCGGGGTCGCGGTCGAGGATGCGCAGGTCCGTGCCAACTTCGACTCGCCCGACGCGCGCGAAGGCGTCGCCGCGTTCCTCGAGAAGCGGCCCGCGCGCTTCGGCCGCGGCTGAGCCCCGGGCGCCGCCCGCTCCACGCTCCAGGATCCTCACGCATGGACATCACCACCGGCCGTCCCGTCACGATGGCGCCCCGCGGCATGGTCGCGTGCCCGCACGCGCTCGCCTCGCAGGCCGGCGCCGACGCGCTGCGCGCGGGCGGCTCCGCGGTCGATGCCGCGATCGCGGCCGGCGCCGTGCTCGCGGTCGTCTACCCGCACATGACCGGCGTCGGCGGCGACGCGTTCTGGCTGATCCACGACGCGAAGACCGGCGCGGTGCGCTTCCTCGACGGCGGCGGCCGCGCGGCCGCGTCGGCGAGCGCGTCCTGGTTCACCGGACGCGGCCACGACACCATCCCGCTGCGCGGCATCCTGCCTGCGACGCTGACCACGCCCGGCGCGCCGTCGAGCTGGGCGGAGGCGCACCGGGCGTACGGCCGGCTGCCGTTCGCGCGCGACCTCGAGGCCGCGATCGGGTACGCGCGCGACGGCTATCCGGTCACCGAGCGGCTCGCCGGCTTCATCGCGCTGGCCGCGGCGGACCTCGCGAAGCACCCGCACTCGGCGGCGCTGTTCCTGCCGGAGGGCCGCGTGCCTCGGGCGGGTGCGAAGCTGACCAACCCGGGCCTCGCGCGCACGCTCGAGGCACTTGCGCACGGCGGGCGAGACGGCTTCTACGGCGGGCCGGTCGCACAGGCGCTCGCGCGGCACTCGACGGCCGAGGGCGGCTTCTTCGACGCCGCGGACCTCGCCGCGCAGACCGCGTTCTGGGGCGAGCCGCTGCGGGGCACCTACCGCGACGTGACGATCTTCGAGACGCCGGCGCCGACGCAGGGCTTCACCGTGCTCGAGATGCTCAACCTGCTCGAGCCGTTCGAGCTGCACCGCCGCGACCGGCTCGGGCCCGACCACGCGCACCTGATGGTGCAGGCCAAGCAGATCGCCTACCACGACCGCGACCGGTACCTCGCCGACCCGCGCTTCGCCGACGTGCCGATGGAGCGGCTGGTCTCGAAGGCCTACGCCGACGAGCGCCGCGCACTGATCGATCCGGCCCGGGCGCTGCCCTGGGACCGCGTGCCCTCGTACGGCAGCCTGTCGGGCGACACGGTGTTCGTCGCCGCGGTCGACGCCGAGGGCAACGCCGCGGCGCTGATCAACAGCCTGTACGGCGTGTTCGGCTCGGCCGTCGTCGCGGGCGACACCGGCGTGCTGCTGCAGAACCGCAGCGCATACTTCAGCCTCGATCCGGCACATCCGAACTGCGTGGCGCCCGGCAAGACGCCGCTGCACACGCTGATCGCGTCGATCGCGTTCCGGCAGGGGCGGCTGTGGGGCGTCGTCGGCTGCATGGGCGCCGACGGCCAGCCGCAGATCCACGCGCAGACCTACGTGTCGATGATCGACCACGGGCTCGACATCCAGCAGGCGGTCGAGTCGCCGCGCTGGCTGTCGGGGCGCTTCGGCCTCGGCGAGTCGCGCGACACGCTGCACGTCGAGTCGCGCTTCCCCGCCGCGACGATCGACGAGCTGGAGCGGCGCGGGCACCTCGTCGACCGCTGGGGCCCGTGGAACGAGCTCGCCGGCCATGCGCACGGCATCACGATCGACCCGTACAGCGGCATCCGGATGGGCGGCTCGGATCCGCGCAGCGACGGCGCGGCGATCGGCTGCTGAGGGATCTGGCGAGGGGCGTGTCGAGGAGCCGCCGGGCGACGGGCGCGGCCCCTGCGCGCCCCGCGCTCACGCGCCCCGGGGCGCGCACCCTGCGACGCGCGACCGCCCGCGCGTCGATCGCCATCCAGTCCCAGTCGATGCCGTTGCCCGGCGCCTCGGGCGCGTGCGCGTAGCCCTCCTCGATGCGCAGCCCGGTGCGGGTGACGCCGTCGAGCTGCGGGATGTACTCGACCCAGCGTGCCGCCGGCACGGCGGCGGTCAGCGACACGTGCAGCTCCATCAGGAAGTGCGGGCACACCGCGACGTTGAAGCTCTCGGCGAGGTACGCGACCTTGAGCCAGGGCGTGATGCCGCCGATGCGCCCGACGTCGACCTGCACGATCGAGCAGGCCTCGCGCTGCAGGTACTCGCGGAAGTGCTGCAGCGCGTACATCGACTCGCCGACCGCGATCGGCAGCGAGGTCGAGCGCGCGAGCCGCACGTGGCCGCCGAGGTCCTCGGCGGGCAGCGGCTCCTCGAACCAGGCGAGCGCGATCGAGGTGATCGCGCCGACCGCGGTCGCGTGCGTGCGGAAGAACAGGTCCTTCCTGATCGGCTCGATCTCGTCGGCGTCACGGCCGAGGAGCCGGGGGGCGAGGTGGTCCGCGAGCAGCGCGACCACCGACGAACCGCCGGTGCCGATCGTGTACGAGTAACCGGTGCCCCGAGCGCCGTGGTCGGTCGTCAGCCGCACGATCGGCGTCTCCTGGGTGACGAAGGACTGGATCGCGTCGGAGCGCGGCACCTTCGGCGGTAGGTCGACCTGCAGGATCTCGACGTCGACGATGCGGCGCACGGCCGGCGCTCCGGGAACGAGGCGCACCGAGTCTAGCCCAGTGCGCCGCCCATGAGGTCGTGCCGTTCCGCGGTCGCATCGAGGCGCCGCCACATCGTCGCCTTCGCGGCCCAGCGCTCGCCGACGCGTGCGTCGGCGAGTACCGCGTCGACCAGCGCGCGGCCCGCGCCGCGGCCGCGCGCCGCGGGCGCGACCGCCATCCCGAACAGCTCGCCGCGGTGCGCGACCTTCCCGCGCTCGCCGCGCTGCCAGCCGGCGGCGCCCACCAGTACGCCGCCGTCGAATGCACCGAACACGCGCTGGGTCGCGCCATCACCGGGCGCGAGCCGCCACGCCCACCAGTCGGTCGGCTGCGCCGCCCGCTCTGCGTGCGACGAGGTGAACGCGTCGGGGTGATCGCGGTACGCCTCGAGCATCAGCGCGCGATAGACGGTCGCGTCGTCGGGTCCGAGTCGTCGCACGTGCATCCGGCGAGCTTACCCCGCCGGTCCCGGCGCGCGACCGCTCGGCACGATGCGTGCGATCGCAAGCGGTCGGCCTGGCCGGTCCTGCGAACGAACGTCTCGCGACGCGTGACGGAAGTCACGGTCGAGCGACCGTCCGGTCCCTAGGATCGGTCGGCGATCGCGACGAAGGAGGCCGGGCGCACCGGAGCGGCATCGACCGGCCGGGTGTCCCGACCAGGCCCGCACGGGCTTCGATCGACGACACCGTCGACTCTCGAGCCGCCCATGGATCACGTCCGAAGCTTCCGCCTCGCCTTCGGCTGCACGCTCGTGCCGCCGGGCCTCGCCGCTTGCGGCGAACGGGTCGATCCAGACGCGGCCGCCTCGAACCAGGCCGCGCTCGACGCGGTGACGACACCGACGCGGGCACCGGCATCATGGTGACGAACGACACCGGCCGCATCCTGAAGGCCGGCGGCATGACCGGCATCGACGGCGTCAACGTCGCGAGCACGGCCCCGGACGTGATGGACGTGAACGGCCGCTTCAACCGGGGCACCGGCGCGCCCGCGGGCGTGGCCGCCGACCGGTTCGCCGTGCGCGGGTCCGGCTCGGTGATCGCCGACGTCGGCGGCCCGTACCGGTTCCAGGCGGTGTCCGACCACGGCGTGCGCCTGCGGGTCGACAACCACCTGGTGATCGACAACGGGACGCTGCACGGTGCCACCACCGACACCCGCGGCCGCGTGCAGCTCGAGCCCGGCGGCCGTTACGCGATCAGGCTGGAGTACTTCGAGAACACCCGCGCCGCGACGATCCGCCTGCGCCGGCAGCGGCCCGGCACGACCACCTTCGCCGCGATCCCGATCGCGTCGGTGCGCGGTACCGCGCCGCCGTGCGCACCGCTTCGCTTCCGCACCGCATCCGGCGACGGCGTGCGGCCATGGGTCAACGGCCCGCTGCTCGTCGACCGCTGGAACGACCGTGCGCCGAGCACCAACGACTTCGTCGCGCTGAAGCGGGTCGCGGGCCGGCGCTACGACGTGCGCCTCGAGTACTGCGAGCGCGGCGGCGGCGCGGTGATGCGGCTGCGTTGGCTGCCGCCCGGCCAGACGCTGTGGGAACCGATCCCGGTCTGCGTGCTGCGGCCCCCGGGGGCGACGCCTTGAGCACGGCGCTCGGGTCGCCTGAGCGCGCGGTGCGCCGCATCGCCGTCAGCGTCGTCACCGCGGCCGTGCTGCTCGCCGGCGCGTGCGTCGGCCTCGACGAGTTGGCCGCGCGCCGCGAGACCGCGCTCGGCGCGCGGGCGTTCGACGGCCGCGCGCCGCTCGACGCACGCATCGAGGGTCACCTCGCCGTGCTGCCCGGCGGCGCGGCGGCCTGCGCGAACTGCCACCTGCCGTCGGCGACGCCGATCGGCGCGGCCGGCGAGCCGCGGGCGGCCGCGAGCCTCGGTCCGATCCTCGACCGCGAGCGCCTGACCGAGCGGCTCGCGCGGCGCGGCGGCCCGCCGAGCCGGTTCGACGAGCGGTCCTTCTGTCGGCTGCTGCGGACCGGCGAGGACCCGGCGGGCGTGATCCTGCCGCGCGCGATGCCACGCTACGAGATCGACGATGCGGGTTGCCAGCGGCTGTGGCGCTACCTGACGCGACCGACCGCGCGACCCGAGGGCCGCGGCGGCGCGCCGCCGAGCACGACCCGATGACCCCCCGACGACGACGGATCCTGTTCGCGCTCGGCGCCGCGGCCACCGCTGCCGTGCGGCCGGTGCACCGTGCACGCGCGATCGCGCGTCGCGGCCGCATCGGGCCCCCGAGCCGGTGCCCGACATCGCGCTGACCCTCGACGACGGCCGCGCGACGACGCGGCCTCGCTCGTCCGGTGGCGCACGAAGCCGCCGGCCGGCCCGTCACGGCGCGCGTCGGTGCCGAGCGCCGCGCACGCGTCGCGCCTCGTCGCCTGGGCCGACGGCGAACGCTCGTGGGCGGCCGACACGCACGCGACGCAGGTGCTGCGGCTCGACGACCGGGCCCGGCTCGCGTTCCGGACCATCGACCTGCCGGGCGCGCGCGAGCTCGCCGATCTGCTCGCCGGGCTCGACCGGCCGAGCCCCGCGCGCGGCTTCGACCGGGCCCGGTCCGCCCG
>JADCHE010000182.1 GCA_020248665.1 Burkholderiales bacterium
CCGGATGGGCCCTGGCCGCGGGCGCGCGAGGCGGCCGAGACGGGCGACACGGCGGCGGACGGGGCGACGACGTCGAAGCTCATGTCAGCGGTCCTTGCCCGGACGCTTCCGGGCCGAGAGTTGGGTGGCGGACTCGTCGAGCGCGCGCTGCTCGCGGCGTGCGGCCGTGCGCGCCGACTCCTGCGCGCGGCGCTCCTCGAGCGTCTGCAGCGCCTTCAACCGACGCTGCCGGTCTTGCAGCGAGGCGTCGCGCGCTTCGGCGTCGGCCGCACGCTGCGCGTGCTGGCCATACTGCTGGTGGATCGCGGCGACCAGCTTCGCGTCGAAGTGCGTGGCCGTCGCGAGCTGCGCGACGCCGACCGCGCCGCCGCCCCGCACCGGCGCACGCGACAGCGATTCCTCTCGGTAGTCGGTCAGGGTGCGCAGCGTCGCCGCCGCCGCGTCGCGCTCGCGGCGAGCGCCCGCCGCGCGCGTCGCGGCGTCGTCGCGTCGCTCGAGCGCCATCTCGATCAGCAGCTTCAGCAGGGCCGGCTCCATCAGGCTGGCTCGTCGAGCGATTCGAGGGTCGGGCCGATCAGCGCCTCGAGCGCTTCGGCGCTCGCTGCGAGGTCGGCGCCGGCGTGCATGCCCTGCTGCAGCAGCGCGGCGATGCGCGGCATCAGCGCGATCGCGAGGTCTGTCTCCGCGTCGCTGCCCTGCACGTACGCGCCCACGGAGATCAGGTCGCGGCTGCGGCGGTACCGCGACCAGAGCGCCTTCAGCCGGCGCGCGAGCCGCAGCTGGCGCGCGTCGACCACCTGGTGCATCACCCGCGAGATCGACTGCTCGATGTCGATCGCCGGATAGTGGCCGCTCTCGGCGAGCGAGCGGTCGAGCACGAAGTGCCCATCGAGGATCGCGCGCGCCGCGTCGGCGATCGGATCCTGCTGGTCGTCGCCCTCGGTCAGCACCGTGTAGAAGCCGGTGATCGAGCCGCGGCCCGCGCGGCCGTTGCCCGCGCGCTCGACGAGCGCCGGCAGCCGCGCGAAGACCGACGGCGGATAGCCCTTGGTGGCGGGCGGCTCGCCGATCGCGAGCGCGACCTCGCGGGCCGCCATCGCGTAGCGCGTGAGCGAGTCCATCAGCAGCAGCACGTTCAGGCCACGGTCGCGGAACTGCTCGGCGATCGAGCTCGCGTAGACCGCGCCCTGCATCCGCAGCACCGGCGAGCAGTCGGCCGGTGCTGCGACCACGACCGCGCGTGCGAGACCCTCGGGCCCGAGGATGTCCTCGATGAACTCCTTGACCTCGCGGCCCCGCTCGCCGATCAGGCCGACCACGGTCACGTCGGCCTCGGTGTAGCGCGCCATCATGCCGAGCAGCACGCTCTTGCCGACGCCCGAGCCCGCGAACAGGCCGAGGCGCTGACCGCGCCCGACGGTCATCAGCGCGTTGATCGCGCGCACCCCGGTGTCCAGCGGCCGGCGCACCGGCTCGCGCTCCATCGCATTGATCGCGCGGCGCATCACCGGCGCACGTTCGCAAGCCTCGAGCGGTCCCAGGCCGTCGAGCGGGCGACCGAGCGCGTCGACGACGCGTCCGAGCAGCGCGTCGCCGTTGGGCAGCCAGCGGGAGCGGTCCTCGGCGCGCCGGCGCGGATGGCGCGGCTCGAGCAGCCGCGGCGGCTGCACCAGGTCCTCGATCGGCACGACGAGCGCGCCGGGGCGCAGCCCCGTCACCTCGGACAGCGGCATCAGGTAGAGGCGGTCGTCCTCGAAGCCGACGACTTCGGCGTCGACCGGCACGCCGCCCTCGGGCGAGATCGCGCAGACCGCGCCGACCGGCAGGCGCAGGCCGCTCGCCTCCATCACCAGCCCGGCGACCCGCGTCAGGCGCCCGGTCTGCGCGAGCGGCGTACCGCTCGCGGCGAATTCGCGCAGGTCGGTGAACAGCCGCTTCCAGTCGCCGTTGCCGGCGAGCCGGGGCGGGGCGACGTCGCGCGTGCCCGGGCTCATGCCTCGACCCACTCGTCGTCGCGCCCGAGCGCCGCGAGCGCGCGGCGCCAGCGCATCGCGACGGTCGCGTCGACGCTCGAGCGCGCGGTGTCGACGCGGCAGCCACCCGGCGCGATCGCGTCGTCGACGACCAGTTGCGCGCCGCGCGCGGCGAGCATCGGCGCGAGCTGCTCGCCGACCAGCGCCGCATCGTCCGGGTGCAGCCGGATCGTCGCCTTCGCGTGCTCGTCGCCCAGCGCGGCGAGTGCGGCGACGACCGCCGGCACGACCGCGTCGTCGCGCACCCGCAGCGCGGCGCCGAAGGCGCTGCGCGCCACCTCGACTGCGAGTGCGACGACCTCGTCGGCGTACGCCTGCTGTACCTCGGCGAGCTGCGCGGTGAGCGCGCCGAGCAGCGCATCGGCGCGCCGCGCGATCGCCTCGGACTCGAGCCGGCGCGCCTGCGCGGCCTCGAGCCGCGCTTCCTCCAGCCCGCGCGCATAGCCGTCGCGCAGCCCGTCCTCGTAGGTCGGTACGCGCTGCGCATCCGACGGGTCGCGATCGGCCGAGGACGACAGCCGCTCGCGCAGTCCGACACGCCCGCCCTCGATCGCGCCGGGCAGCCAGGGCGCGGCCTCGGCGAGGTCCTCGGCGAAGACGATGCGGCTAGACGAAGGCATCCTCGCCGCCTCCGCCGATCGCGATTTCGCCCGCGTCGGCGAGGCGCCTGACGGTCTTCAGGATCTCCTTCTGCTGCGCCTCGACGTCGGACACGCGCACCGGGCCGCGCGACTCGAGGTCCTCGCGCAGCGCCTCTGCGGCGCGCTGGGACATGTTCTTCAGGATCTTGTCGCGGATCTCCGGCGAGGCGCCCTTCAGCGCGATCACCAGCGCGTCGTTCGCGACCTCGCGCAGCACCGACTGGATCGCCTTGTCGTCGAGCTTGACCACATCGTCGAAGGTGAACATCTGCTCCTGGATCGCCTGCGCGAGGTCCTCGTCCGACTCGCGGACCGAGTCGAGCACCTCGGTCTCCAGCGCCGAGCCCAGGCCGTTCAGGATCTCGGCGGCGATCTTCGGGCCGCCGAGCGCGGTCTTCTTCAGCTTGTCGGCGCCCGCCAGCACCCGCGACAGCACCTCGTTGAGTTCGCGCAGGGCGTTCGGCTGGATGCCGTCCAGCGTCGCGATGCGCAGCAGCACGTCGGAGCGCGTGCGTGCGCCGAGCCGCTGCAGGATCTCGGCGGCGTGGTCGCGCTCGAGGTGGACCAGTACCGAGGCGATGATCTGCGGGTGCTCGTTGCGCAGCAGCTCGGCGACCGACTCCGCGTCCATCCACTTCAGGCTCTCGATGCCGCTGGTGTCGCTGCCCTGCAGGATCCGGTTGATCAGCAGGCCGGCCTTCTCCTCGCCGAGCGCCTTGCGAAGCACCGCCTTCACGTACTCGTCGGTGTCGGCGACGAGCGAGCCGTTCGCCTCGGCCTCGGCCTGGAACTGGTCGAGCACCTGGCCGACCTTCTCCTTCGGCACGGTGCGCAGCCGCGTCATCATCTCTCCGATCTTCTGGACCTCCTTCGGCGACAGGTGCTTGAACACCTCCGCCGCGGCTTCCTCGCCCAGGGTCATCAGCAGGATCGCGCTGCGTTCGAGTCCTTGTTCGTCCATCGGTGCTCGGGAGTCCGGGGTGGGGCCGGGGTCAGGTGTTGACCCAGGCGCGCACGACGTTGGCGACGGTCGCGGGGTTCTCGCGGGCGAGGCGCACCACCTCCGCGTTCGGGCCGGGCGCGCCGAGCGACGCGGCCGAGCCCGACGGCTGCGGCAGCGAGAGGTCGTCGGCGACCACCGTGCCGCGGCTGCCGGCCGGCGGCGGCGGGCGCTTGAGCGCCGGCTTGACGACGCCGAAGATCGCGAGCAGGCCCAGCAGCACGAGGCCGAGCTGCAGCCCGATGCTGCGCGCGAGCGACATCACCTCCGGATCCTTCCACAGCGGGATCGGGTCGACCTTCGGCGCCTCCTCGGCGGTGAAGGGCGCGTTGACGACGTTCAGCGCGTCGCCCCGGTCCTTGCTGAAGCCGATCGCCTCGCGCACCAGCGACTGGATCTGCTCGACCTCCTTCGGATCGAGCGGCACCAGCGAGGCCTTGCCCTCCTCGTCGACGGTGCGGCGGTGATTGACGACGACCGCTGCGGTGAGGCGCTTCAGGTTGCCCGAGGCGGCGCGGGTCACGCGCACCGTCTTGTCGACCTCGTAGTTCGTCGTCGACTCGCGGCGCGTTTCGCGCGGCGCCGGGGCGCCCGCGGCGCCGTTCGCCCCCTGGCCCTGCGCCGGCGGCAGCGCCTGGCCCGGGCCGTTGATCGGTGCACTCGGCGGCACCGGCGGCTGGTTCGACATCGCCCCCGGCACGCCGCCCGTGCCCGCCGCGGCACCCGCGCCCGCCTGCTCGCTCACCTGCTGGCTGCGGATCGCGGCCGCCTCGGCGCTCTGGTTCGGGCGGTACTGCTCGGCGGTCGACTCCGACAGCGTGAAGTCGATGTCGGCGGTGACCTGCGCCTTCACGTTGCCGCGCCCGACGATCGGCTCGACGATCTCGACGATGCGCGCGATGTACGCGCTCTCCATCGCGCGCAGGTACTGCAGCTGGTTCGGGTCGAGACCCGCCGACTGCGGCCCCTCGCCCTGGTTGGACAGCAGCGCGCCGCTGTGGTCGATGATGCTGACCTGCTTGGTCGTCAGGTCGGGCACCGACGAGGCGACCAGGTGGACGATGCCGGCGATCTGCGAGCGCTCGAGCACCCTTCCCGGGTGCAGCGTGACCAGTACCGAGGCCGAGGGCTTCTGCTGTTCGCGGAAGAACCCGTTGGCGGTCGGCAGCGCGAGGTGCACCCGCGCGGCCGAGACCGACCCGAGCGCCATGATCGAGCGGGCCAGTTCGCCCTCCAGGCCGCGCTGGTAGTTGAGCCGCTCCTGGAACTGCGTCGTGCCGAACTTCTGCGACTCGACCAGCTCGAAGCCGACCGTGCCGCCCTTGGGCAATCCTTGCGACGCGAGCCGCAACCGGGCGTCGTGGACCTTGTCGGCCGGCACCATGATCACGCCGCCGACGTCGGTGAACTTGTACGGCACGTTCATCTGCGCGAGCGCGCCGACGACGGCACCGCCGTCGCGGTCGGACAGGTTCGAGAACAGCACGCGGTAGTCGGGCTGGCGCGCGTACATCGCTGCGGTCGCGATGATCGCGGCGAGCGCGGCGGCGCCGGCGCCGAGCATCAGCTTGTTGCGCATCGGCAGCGCGCCGAACGTGGTGCTCGGTGCGGCGGGCAGCGGCGATCGGTCGATCGAGGTGTCCATGCGGATCCAGTGACGGGCTCGGAGTCCATTGTCGAAGCCCGTCGGCCGTTCTTGAGCCCGATAAGCGGGTCTGCACCGGATGTTTTCGTGCTTTAGTTCCCCACGCGCGCGCCTAGCATCGGTCCACTCTCCGACTCCACGGGAGCCGACCATGGACGACGTTCGACTGACTCCGGGCATGCTGTCGACGCTGCAGAAGGCGCTTGCCGCGGGTGCGCCTGCGAGCGCGGCTGCACAGGCCGCGCAGACCGCCGGCGACGGTCCCTCGTTCTCCGACGCGCTCGGCGACGCACTCAAGTCCGTGTCGCAGGCGCAGGCGACCTCTTCGGACCTCCAGCGCCGCTTCCAGGCAGGGGTCGAGGGCGTGAGCCTCGAGGAGACGATGATCGCGATGCAGAAGGCGCAGGTCGGCTTCCAGGCCGCGCTCGCCGTGCGCAACCGCCTCGTCTCGGCCTACACGGACGTCATGAACATGTCGGTGTGATGTCGGGTGCGGCCAGGCGCTGGGGCGCCGCGGGCCGCATGGCGCCGCAACGCGCCGGGCAGTCGGTCTGGACGGGTCAGCACAGGCGGGCCCGCGCCCGGCGGGCGCGCGTCTGCGCGAGGTTCACGTAGACCTGGACGGCGCGTGCCGCCGCCGGGTCGAGCCCGTCGAGTTCGCCCCCGAGCCGGACCGGCGCGCCGGGCCGCGGCTCGACCGAACGGATCGCCAGCGCGCAGCGGATCGGCAGCGTCGCCGGAAGCTCGAGCCGGCAGCCGGCGAGCCGCGTGCCGACCGACGGCGCGGCATCGGGACCTGGCCACTCGAACGCGAGGCCGGTCGCCGAGATGTCCAGGATCCGTGCCTCGGGCTCGTCGCCGTTGACCGGCACGAACAGGCGCGGCTGTGCGGTGACCGGGGGCGTGACGCGGTAGGCCTCGCGCCGTTGGAGCCGGGCGAGGCGCCGCGGCAGCGACGCCACCAGCCGCCCGTCGACGTCGGTCCGGGCGGCGTCGAGCTCGAAGCGCAGCCCGACGCCGTCGAGCGTCGCGCGGGCGAGGGCGCGACCCGCGTCGCGGAACGCGGCACGCCGCCCCTCGTCGGTGACGAACTCCAGCTCGATGCGGCCGGCCGCCACGTCGAGCGAGAGCAGCCGCGAGACGACCGCGGTGTCCTCGTCGCCGGGCAGGTGGAGCACGACCATCGCGTCCTCGGCGAGCAGCCGGCGCAGGAGACGGACCCGCTCGGCCGCGTCCGCGACCGCGAACGGATCCGACGCTGTCGGCGGCCCGGAGCGCGACCGGATCTCCACGGCGATCAGCCCGCCCGTTCGCCCGACGGCGGCCGGAGGCCCCGCGCGAACACCAGGTGTTCGTAGCGCTCGGTCCACGGGTAGGCGAGCCGGCGGATCTGCGCCTCGTTGTGCACGATCTGCCGCACGATGCGCATCTTGGCGCGCTGCTCGTGGCGCGACAGCACCACCCGTGCGTTGAGCCGGCGAACCTGGTCGATCAGCACCGCGCAGTGCTCCTGGATGCTGCCGACGCGGTCCCAGTCGCTGTCGAGCGCGGCCGACAGCATGTCCCGGCTGGCCTGCTCGATCGACAGGTAGAACCCGATGAGGCGGCCGATCTCCGCCTCGGCCCGCGTTGCGGTCATGCCGCGCGGCGCAGCGTCGTCGGCGCCCCGTTGGGGCCGATGGCGACCCAGGCGGACTCGATCTGGCCGATCAGCGTCGAGACCTCGGCGTAGGCGCCGTCGTCGTGCTTCAGGTGCGCGTGCAGCAGCCGGCGGGCGCAGTACGACCACAGCTGGTACAGCGACTCGCCGATCTCGCCGACGCTGCGGTCGACCGCGACCTTCAGGCCCTCGTCGACCAGCCGGATCGCCCGCGACGAAGCGACCGCCTTGGCGCCGATGTCGCCCCGCGCCAGCGCCGCGCGCGCCTGGGCAATCGCCGTCTGCGCGCCGTCGAACAGCATCGCGATGAGCTGGTGGCTGTCCGCGCCGAGCGCGGCGCTCTCGACGGCGAGGCGGCGGTAGGCGTTGGTGGCGAGAGCGGTTTGACCGAACATGGTGCAGACCCGAGTGAAGAACCGATGGTCCTGTTATCGGCGTCCGCACGGCCGGCTTTAGCCGGCCCGCGCGCGCGGTCAGAGCTTGGGGAGGCCGGCCAGCGCGTTCGCGAGCGCGTTGCTCGAGCCCTGCGCCGCGGCAAGCTGCGCGTCGAGCGAGGTGTACTGCCGAAGCAGCCGCTTCTCGACCTCGGTCATCCGGGTCTCGAATGCGTCCTGGCGCCGCGCGTTCGCGGTCTTGCGGGCCTGCCACGCCTCGGTTGCGGTCGGCACCGTGCCGTCGGCGCCGATCAGGCGGTCGCCGAGGTCGCGGAAGCGCAGCATCAGGCCGCGGTCGCCCGTGCCGTTGCCGGGGGCGGCGAACAGGCTCTGCAGTCGGGACGGGTCGGTCGCTGCCGAGCGGAAGGTCTCGGCATTCATCGAGAGCGAGCCGTCGCGTTGCAGCGTGATCCCGACGTCGGACAGCCGCGCGAGCGTACCGCCGGCGACGGTCTCGCGGACGATCGAGCGGACTTGGCCGAGGATGCCGACCGCCGAGCGGTCGCCCTGCAGCGGGCCGGCGACCTTGGAGGCCTCGTCGTACCGGGTCTGCTCGGAGATCAGCTTGTTCAGCGCGTTGTACGCATCGACGAACTTCTTCGTCGATTCCTCGAGCGCCGCGGTGTCGACGGTCACGTCGACCTGGACCGGCGCGCCCGTCGTCTGCCTGAGCACCAGGTCGACGCCGTCCATCGCGTCGGCGATCCGGTTCGAGCGCGCGGTCAGCGCGACCCCGTCGATCGTGTACTGCGCGTCGGCCGCGGAGCGCACCAGCGACAGGTTGCGACCGGCGCCCGCCGCTGCGGTCGGGTCGAACGCGAGCGCGGACAGCCCGCCCGTGTCGGTGGAGACGCCGTCCGCATCGGTGGCCAGGATGCGGAACGCCTGGTTGCCGCCGCTCTGCGACCCGGTGACGAACAGCCGCACCTGCTCGCCGTCGCGGACGATCGACGCGCGCACGCCCGCGTTCGAGGTGTTGATCGCGTCGCGCACGTCGGCGAGGGTCGCGCCCGCCGGGACCGTCACCGCCACCTCGGCGCGGGTCGCGTCGGGCGTGAAGCTGGTCGCGCCCGAGGGCTGCGTGCCCAGCTGGATGCGCAGCGTGCCGCTGCCGATCACCGCGTCGGCGCCGGAGAATGCGCCGCTGGAGATCGTCTGCGGCTGCGCCAGCTGCTGCACCGAGACGGCGTGCTGCGTCGCCGACGCACCCGGCCGCGCAGTGATCTCGACCGCTGTCGGCGTGGCGCTCGAGCCCTTGACCGCACGCCACGCGTCCAGCCGGGTCAGCGAGGCGGCCGCGTCGCGGAAGGCCGCGACCTGGCTCTGCAGCTTGCCGTACGCCGAGATCTTGGCGTCGATCTTCCTCGCCTCGGACTGCATCTGCTCGAGCGGCTTGCGCTCGGCCTTCATCAGCGAGGACACGAGGCCCTGCACGTCGATGGCGCTGCTGGCGGTGATGGTCGAGGACATGGCTACTCCTGAACGACGAGACCGCCGGGCGGGACGTGTGCCCGGCCGGCGGCGACGACGCGCGCGAGCGCGCCGGGGATCAGCGCTGCAGAAGCTGCAGGACCTGCTGCGGCACCTGGTTCGCCTGCGCGAGCATCGCGGTGCCGGCCTGCTGCAGGATCTGGGCTCGGGTCAGGTTGGCCGTCTCC
>JADCHE010000183.1 GCA_020248665.1 Burkholderiales bacterium
CGGCGCCGCGCCGGTGAAGCCCGCGGCCATCAGCGCCGCCCAGCCGGCGACGTACGCGATCGCGACGAGCGCGAAGACCCCGCGTTCGGCCGGCACGTCGCGCTCCGACACGCGTCGCCGCGGCTCGCCGCGCGGCGGCGCGTCCCCCCGCACGCGCATCGCCGCGGTCCCCGGCACCACCGGCATCGGCGGCAGGTGCAGCACCTCCACCACCAGCTCCCGCATGCTGTGCGTGCCGGTCTTCTCGAGCAGCGTCTTGATCTGGCTGCGCACCGTGCCCTCCGACGAGCCGCGCCGCGCGGCGATCTGCGGCGGGCGGTCGCCGAGCACCAGCATCTGCAGCACGTCGGCCTCGCCGGCGGTCAGCCGCCGCTCGCGGGCGTAGGCGTCGAGCGCGGGCCAGTCGGTGCGCTCGCCGGTCTGCAGCGTGCCGAGCATCAGCGTCGTGCCGCCGGCGTCGGTGCACCACCGCGACAGCGCGAGCTTGGTCGTCGGCACGCCGCCGCCGAGGCACAGCATCCGCGACGCGCCGGCGGCCGCGTCGGCCAGCGCGCGCATCAGCTCGCGCTGCTGCCGCGGGCCGTGCAGCGCGAGCCGGCCGTCCTCGACGCGCAGCGCGTCGCCGGCGGCGAGCGCGTCCCGCGCGGGCCGGTTGGCCCAGTGCACGCGGCCGCAGGGCGCGAGCACCAGCACGCCGAAGTCGAGGGCGTCGACGAGGGGGTGCAGCAGGTCGGCGGGCGCGGCGCGGTCGTCGCGGGCGGGTTCGAGATCAGTCGTGCGGTCCATCCGGAGCCTCCCTCACGGAACGTTGCGTACCGTGAAAAGGCTACGGATCGACGATGACCGCAGGTCGTGCCTATTGCCCGCGGTTCTGTGACGTCTTCACCTTCCGAAGGCGAGCGGCGGCGCCGCGCCGGTGAAGCCCGCGGCCATCAGCGCCGCCCAGCCGGCGACGTACGCGATCGCGACGAGCGCGAAGACCCCGCGCGCGCGCCGCGGCGCGACCGCGTCGAGCGCGAGCCCGGCGACCACCGACGCGCGCCACGCGCCGCCGTCGCGCGCGCCGTGGCGCGCGATCTCGAGCGCGAGCACCGGCTGCGTCGCGCACAGCGAGATCGCGCCGAGCGCCATCAGCCCGTAGAGCGCGCCGTGCAGCGCATCGCCGACGTTGTAGTGCGAGGCCTGGCCGAGCGCGGCCTGCAGCACGATGTAGGCGATCTCGAAGGCGCCCGCCGCGACGATCGTCGCGACGACGATCCGCACCGGCCGCGCGCGGCGCCGCGCCTCGGGCAGCAGCCCGACGAACCACGCGGTCGTCAGCGAGAACGCGCCGGCCGACAGCAGGAACTTGAGCGGCTTCCACCAGATGTTGGCCTCGCGCAGCGTGCGCTCGTCGACGGCGAGCGCGAGCGCCACCGGCGGCATCGCGGCCCACAGCAGCAGGCCGAAGCGCGCGAGCGTCGGCTCGCGCCGCATCAGGTCGGCAATGAAGCCGGACGCGGGGCCGGGAGCGATCGCGAGGGGGTGCGCACTCATCGTGTGGCGCCGTACGAAGGACGCAGCGACGCGGGCCGCAGCACCGCGCGCAGCGCGAAGAAGGCGAGCAGGCCCGCGGGCCCGAACAGGAAGGTCAGCGCGAGCAGCGGGATCACGGCGAGGTGCGGCAGGCCGAGCCCGGCCGCGCGCTGCGCGATCCAGGTTCCGACGAACAGGTCGAACGCGAGGTAGTGGATCCAGCCGGCGGTGAGCGCGGCGTCGACCGCGAACAGCGCCCGCACCTGCGCGATCGAGCCGAAGCCCCCGCCTTCGGCGGACGGCGCGGTCAGCAGCAGCACGACATAGGCGATCGCGTAGGCGAGCGGCAGCACCCGACCGGTGATCCGCCAGGTCCACGGCGTCCAGCGAACCGAGGGCGGCGAGGCGGCGAGCGCGAGCCACGCGGGCAGCGCGAGGCCGTTGGCGATCGCGAAGACGGTGTCGGGCGAGGCGGCCATCGCGTCAGAGCAGCCCGACGATCGCGGTCAGCGCCGTCAGCGCGGCGGCGCCGGCGACGGTGACGAGGGCGGCCGCGATCGACATCAGCGGCGCGGCGTAGGGGCAGTTCGAGTCGTCCATGCGGGCCTCCTGCGGGTGCGGCGGCGCGGCGGCCGTCGCGGGCGGGTCCGGTCGTGGACCCCGAGCGTGCTAGACACTGTCTAGCGGACGGCCTGAGAGTACGACCCTTGGGTAGACAGTGTCAAGCGAATCGTCTACCGTCGTGTCCTACGCCCCGACCGACGACCGCCCCGATGCCTCCGCCCCGCGCGACCGGTGCCCCGCGCACCCCGTCCCCCGACCTGAAGCACCGGATCCTCGAGGCGGCCGCCGAGTTGCTGCGCACCGAAGGGGTCGGCGCGCTCAGCATGCGCGAGGTCGCGCGTCGCGCCGGCGTCACCCATCAGGCGCCGTACCACCACTTCGAGGACCGCGAGTCGATCCTCGCCGAGCTGGTGACCGGTGGCTTCACGATGCTCGCCGACCGGCTCGCGCAGGCGAACGACGGCGCGGCGCGCAACGGCATCCGGTGCATGCTGCTCGAAAGCGGCCACGCCTACGTCGGCTTCGCGCTGACGCAGCCGGGCCGGTTCAGGATCATGTTCAGGCCGGAGCTGTGCGACCCCGCGCGCTTCCCGGCCGCCGCGCAGGCCAGCGAGCGCGCCCACGTCGAGCTGATGCGGATGGTCGTGACCGCGTACGGGGCGCCCGACGAGGCGCTCGCGTCGCTGCACTGGTCGCTGGTGCACGGCCTCGCGAGCCTGATGGTCGACGGCGGCATGGCCGACAGGATGCCGAGCGAGCGGGCGCGGCGCGCGCACATCGACGCGGTGCTCGGGGTGTTCGTCGACATGACGATGACGTCGACCGCGGGGCGGCGCGCGTGCGCCTGAGCGCGACGCGCGCTCACGGCGCCGCGTCGCGAGGCGGTCAGTGCGCGTCGACCTCGTGGCGCTGCCAGGCGACCGACGTCCACCACAGCGGCACCACGCCGAGCATGCGGGTCCGCGTCGTCGCGTCGGTCCGCACGTACAGGTGCCCGCCGACCCGATACAGCGTGGTGCGCACCTTGTCCCGGCCGCGGATCGTGTTCTTCGGCGGCAGCATGCGCCACCGGTCGCGGTCGGCACGAGACGCGGGTGGCGGGCTCCGGCGCGGCCATCGCAGCCATCCGTGCTGCGGCCGGCGGCGAGACCCATGCTGCGGCGGGCGCCGCGGTGCGCACGATGCGCGGCGGAGCGCGGATCGCCTGCTCGGCGATCAACCGGACGGGGCAGCGATGGCGGGGCGGGTCGATGGACCCTCGCGGACGCTCGTCGAGGCGCACGGCACCGAGACAGCGAGCCCGAGGTCGAGGCCCTCGCCGGCCCAGCGGCCCGGCGCGGTGCCGGGACCGATGCGCAGGCCTTCGGCCCGGTGGGTCGCGACGATCGCGTCGGTCGAGCCCCGTGTCGAGGGTGCGTCGACGATCCTGCGACCGAGCGCGTCGGCGAACACGATCGCGCCGTCGTCGAGCACCCGCACCGCCGCGCCGCCCTCGTGCACCAGGCGGTGATGCCGTCGGCACAGCAGCACGAGGTTGGACAGGCGCGTCGCACCGCCCCGCGCCCAGTGCTCGACATGGTGTCCGTCGACGAAGCGCGTGTGCGTGCAGCCTGGATAGCGGCAGCCCCGGTCGCGCGAGCGCAGCGTCGCCCCGGGCGAGCCAGCTCTCGGCGAGCGGCACCAGCGCGTCGGCACGGCGCTGGGTGGGGGTGTCGGCGGGCTCGGACGTTTCTGCGGAAACGTGCCGCCGACGCTCGACCTCGCGTTCCTCGTCGATCGCCCGCTCCAGCGCTTTCGGCACGACGGCGCCGTCCCCGTCATGGAACCAGCGCAACGCGCGGCCGGCGTGCTGCTGCGCCTCGCGTGACAACTCGGTCGCCTGCCGTGCGCGCCGGTATCCCCGCACCACTGCCTCGACGTGATGGGCGGTGCCGTGCAGCGCGATCGTCAGCGCGTGTCCTCGGTGTCCTGTGTGGCCACGCGGGTCAGTGCGCGCACCTTCGAGTAGCTCAACTCGCCGCGACCCATCGCCGCCGAGATCGCGGGCAGCGCCTCGAGCGCGCGGGCGACGCGCACCTTCTCGCGTGCCGCGCCGAGGTCGATGCCGCACTTCCAGCCGAGCCAGTGGGCGCAGGAGCACGTCGCGCCGTCTGCCCAGCCCTCGCGGCGGTCGAACTCGGCGAGCAGCACGAGGAAGCGGTGGGTCGCGGCGTTCAGGTGGCCGGCGAGCTCGGTGAGGCGGGCTTCGAGATCGGGCAGCGGCAGCGCCTTCCCGCAGCGCCAGCACAGCTCGAACCCCGCCGGGTTCTCCTCGCCGCAGCCGCCGCAGAAGCTCGGCGGCCCGGTGCGTCGCCGCTCGGCCTCGTGCGTGGCGAGCACCGCGCGGGCCCGCTCGCGATCGCGCGCGTCGGCGATCCACACCTGCGGCAGCGCCGCCTCGGGCGGCAGCTCGCCGACCGCGCCCTGAACGTGCAGGTTCAGCACGTGCGCGTCGATGCCGTGCCGCGCGAGCGCGTCGCGCAGCAGGTGCGCCTGCACGCGGTCGAGTCGGGCGAGGAGTTCCATCCGTGCCAGTATCGCCCGATCCACGCCGCACGCCGGATCGGAGCATGACCGAGCGCACGCCACCGCCGGAACCCGGCGCGCCGATCGATCCCGCGCTCGCCGACGCGTACCGTGCCGCGTCGGCCGGAACGCGCGGCAGCGGATCGAGGCGCCCGCGAAGCTGCCGGTGCTGGCGTTCACGCGGCCGGTGGGCGAGGATCGGGGTCCGAACGCGCCACCCTGAGGAGACCGCGATGCCCGTCCAGTACCTGAACCCCGAAGGCCTGTCCCGGGGTACCTACTCGCACACCGCCGTCGTCACCGGCGGGCGCACGATCCACGTCTCGGGCCAGGTCGCGTTCGACGAGCACGGCCGCGTGGCCGGCGCCACGTTCGAGGAGCAAGCCGAGCGCGTGTTCGCGAACCTGAAGCTCGCGCTCGGCGCGGCGGGCGCCGAGCTGCGGCACGTGGTGAAGATGAACACCTACGTGCGCGACCTGACCGGCACGCGCCTGAAGGCCTTCCGCGAGATCCGCGCTCGGCACTTCGGCGCGCACCAGCCGGCCAGTACCCTGGTCGGCACGCCCGCGCTGGTCCACGAGGACCTGATGCTCGAGGTCGAGGTGGTCGCGGTCGTGGACTGACTCGACGACCGTGTCCCCGGTTCCGGTCTGCACACAGAGTTGCCGGGCGACCGGGTGCTGCAGTTCGCGATGCCGGGCGTGGAGGTGTCGCGGCCGGCGCTGGAGGAGGCGAACGCGGCGGCGGGCGAGTTACAGTCCCGGACGCGACGTGGAGGGCCGCAGCATGGACGAGCACGCTTGGGACCGCCCCTTCTTCCACGAAGGGATGCGCGCGCTGCAGGATCGCTTCGACGGGCGGCGCACCGCCGAGGCGATCGAGCGGCACCGCAAGCACTACGACTTCTGGGACGACGAGCGGCAGTGGATCGAGTCGGCGCGCTGCTTCTTCATCGCCTCGACATTCGGCGAGTACGTCGACTGCAACATCAAGTCGGGTGATGCGGGCTTCGTGAAGATCGTCGGGCCGGGCGTCATCGAATACCCCGAGTACGACGGGAACTCGATGTACCGCACGCTCGGCAACATCGCGCGCAACCCGAACGTCGGCCTGCTGTTCGTCGAGTTCGACGGGAAGAGTCGCCGGATCCGGATCAACGGACGCGCGACGATCCTCGACGATCCCGGGAGTCTCGCGCGCCACTTCGGCGCGAAGGTCGTCGTGCGGATCGAGTGCGAGATCTACCCGAACTGCCCGCGCTACGTGCCGGACCTGGTCACCGGCGCGCCGTCGCCGCACGTGCCGCGGCCGGAGGCGCCGAACCCGCCGCCGCCCGAGTGGAAGCAGCGCGACTACATCCGTGCGATCCTGCCGAAGGATGACCCGCACCGCGGCGGCTGAAGGCGCGGCCCGGAGGCCGCGCCGTGCCGTCGCGCGTCAGGCGCTCGGCGCGAGCAGCACCTTGCCCGAGCGCCCCGGGCGCGCCGCGTGCGCGAGCGCGTCCTTCACCTGCGCGAGCGGATAGACCTGCTCGACCTCGACGCGCAGCGTGCCGTCGGCGATCGCCGCGCCGAGCCGCCGGTACAGCGCGTGCTGCTGCTCGAGCGACGCGGTCGCGAACCACTTCGCGAGCCAGAAGCCGCGCAGCGACAGGTCGCGGAACACGGTGTCCGGCGCATCCATCTCGCACGGCCGCCCCGACAGCAGCCCGTAGTTGACGACGGTGCCGCCGTCGGCGAGCGCGTTCGCCATGCGGCGGGTCGCGTCGCCGGCGACCGCGTCGATGCCGAGGCGCGGCTTCACGCCGCCGGTGGCAGCAGCGACACGCGCCGCGAGGTCCGGGCCGTCGACGACGACCGCGTCGGCGCCGAGCGCCTTCAGCGGCGCGACCTGCGCGTCGCGGCGCACGACGCTGACCGTCTTCCAGCCGAGCCGCCTCGAGAACTGGATCACCGCCTGCCCGACGCCGGAGTTGCCGGCGTTCTGCATCACCCAGTCGCCGGGCGCGAGCGTCACGAAGTCGTGCAGCATCAGCCACGCGGTCGGTGGGTTGACGCCCAGCATCGCGAGCTGGTCGAGGTCGGCCTCGGGCAGCGCGAAGAGCCGCGCCGCCGGCGCCTTGGTGCGCGGCCGCCAGTTGCCGCGCGCGGCGAGCAGCGCGAGCACGCGGTCGCCCGGCTTCAGGTGGGTCACGCCCTCGCCCGCCTGCAGCACGCGCGCGACCGCCTCGCCGCCCGCCCACACCGGCAGCTTCGGCGGCACCGCGCCGTATCGGCCCTCGAACTGCAGCAGGTCGGCCGGGTTGATCGACGAGCGCTCGATCTCGAGCAGCACCTCGCCGGGGCCGGGCGCGTCGGGCTCGGCGACGTCGACGAGCTCGGCGACCTCGTGGGCGGGGCCGAAGGTGGAGAAGCGGACGGCTTTCATGGGGTCTCCTCGGTGCGGGGGCGTCGATGGTAGCGGGTCGCGGGGATCCGGCGCGCGGCGACCCTCGACAACGCGCACCCGTTCCGCTGCATGGTCACCCTGACGAGATCGCCTACGCGTCGTCGGGCAACGGCTCGGCGCAGCACCTCGCGGGCGCGCTCTTCGAGCAGCGCGCCGGCGTCGAACTGCTGCACGTGCCGTACCGCGGCGGCGGCCCCGCGCTCGACACCGCGAGCGAGGCCGCGGTCGCGTCGTTCCTCAAGGCGCCGCGCGCGCAGTGGGCGCGGCAGGTACGCGCACGTCCACGTGTTCGACGCGCGCGCGCCGACGGTGCCCGGCCACTACGCGCCGACGCCCCGCGCGCCTCAGCGCCACGCCACCTCGTGCCGGATCGTCAGCGGTCCGAGCCGCTCCTGCACCGTCTTCTCGATGGCTGGGCGCTCCCCCGGCGGCACGCCCTCGACCGACACGGTGATCAGGCTGCCGTGCACCGGG
Source organism: Burkholderiales bacterium (assembly GCA_020248665.1). Lineage (GTDB taxonomy): Bacteria > Pseudomonadota > Gammaproteobacteria > Burkholderiales > Burkholderiaceae_E > UBA4615. The sequence goes on from JADCHE010000183.1 coordinate 7,567, forward strand.
TGCGCGCCGGCGTCGACCTGCAGGCCCGGCAGCGACAGGTCGGCGAGCATCCGCGCGGCGACGCGCTTGGCGGCGTCCCAGCGCAGCGCCGGCTTGAACACCTTGCCGACGCCGGTCAGCGGCATCGGGTCGACCAGGTGGATCGACACCGGCACCGCCGCGCGCTCGGGCGTGCGCTCGCGCACGTAGTCGATCAGCGCGTTCGGGTCGACCGACTCGCCGGGCTTGGCCTGCACGTAGGCGACCGGCAGCTCGCCCGCGTACGCGTCGGGCTGCCCGACCATCGCCGCGAGCGCGACCGCCGGATGGCCGAACAGGATCTCCTCGATCGGCTGCGGGTCGATGTTGTGCCCGCCGCGGATCACCAGGTCCTTCGCGCGGCCGGTGATCCACAGGTAGCCCTCGGCGTCGAGGCGCCCGAGGTCGCCCGAGTTGACCCAGCCCGGTTCGACGAACGCATCCTTGTTGTGCTGCGCGCTGCGGTAGCCGGAGAAGCAGCCGGGGCCGGCCATCGCGACCACGCCGATCTCGTCCGTCGCGCAGTCGCCGATGCAGCGGCCGTTCGCGTCGACCTTGACGATCCGCACGCGGCTGAAGGGCACCGGGTGGCCCGCGGAGCCCAGGCGCAGCGGCCGGTCCTGGAACGCGATCGTGTGCACGCTCGCGGTCTCGGTCATCCCGTAGACCTCGAGCACCGGCCAGCCGAAGCGCTCGACGTAGGCGCGGCCGACCGCGACCGGGATCGCCGAGCCGCCGGCGAACGCGACCTTGATGCTCGACAGGTCGATACCCTCGGTCGGCGCGGCCAGCGCAGCGGTGAGCACCGTCGGCACCCCGCCGAAGCCGGCGGGCCGGTAGCGCTCGGCGATCCGCCACACGTTGCGCTGCGCGGCCGGACTGCGCCAGCCGGAGGGCGAGACGATGACCAGGCAGCCGCCGGCCGCGAGCCAACTGAGCGCCGTGGTGAGGGCGCCGCCGACGTGGAACAGCGGCAGGCCGGCGAGGATCGTCGCCTCGCGCCCGATCCGCAGCATCAGCCCGATCACCCAGGCCTGGTAGACCTGGTTCGCATGCGTGTGGCGAACCAGCTTCGGCGTGCCGGTCGTGCCGCCGGTGTGGAAGTACGCGGCGGTGTCGTCCGGCTCGATCACGCGACCGCTCGCGAGGCCGTCCGAGCGCTGCGCGGCGATCAGCGCGTCGAAGTCGAAGATCGGCGCCAGACCGTCGTCGGCCCGCACCGGCGCCTTCGCACCCGCGGCGAACGGCTGCGCGGTCGCGACCCGCGCGCCGCCGACCGCGACGATCGCCGACAGCGACGGCAGCTCGGCGCGGATCGTCTGCACCTTCTCCCAGATGTCGGTGCCCGGCATCGGCCCGATCACGACGAGCACCTTGGTGTCGGCGGCCTTCATGATCTCGACCAGCTGGTAAGGCTCGAGCAGCGGGTTCACCGGGTTGGCGACGCCCGCAGCCTCCGCGCCCCACAGCGTGTAGAGCGACTGCGGCAGCAGCGGCAGCAGGAAGCTCACGACGTCGTCGCGGCCGATGCCGAGCGCGTGGAACGCGTTGGCCGCCTGCGTGACCCGCGCGAGGCACTGCGCGTGGCTCGACACGATCGGCGCCTCGTCGGGGTCCGCGTTCGGCAGGAAGCGGATCGCCGGCGCGTCGGGGTTCGCCGAGGCGCCGAGGCGCAGCGCCTCGTAGGTGCTGCGAGCGGCGATCCGGTCGGCGTAGGGCGTGGCCTCGAAGGTGCGCACGGCCTCGGGCGTCGACAGGTCGGGCCAGCCGGGGCCGATCAGGCGGTCGAGCAGGTGCGGGCGGTTCACGGTGCGGGGTCTCCAGGTGCAGCGCCTGTGGCGCCGTCGGTGCGGTCGGCGGATGCTCGCCGGGCGGAGGCCGGATCGTCAACCGCACCCCGGTCGGCGTGCTCCGGTCCGGGACGGATCGCGTCAGAGGACGATCGCGTCGGGCACCCCTGCGCAGGCGGATCGCACCGCCTGCTGCAAGGCCGCCACGGCGCTCGTCGGCGGCACGCCCCGTCGATCGAGGAAGCCCAGCGTCGAGCGGGGCGGCTCGAGCTCGGCCTCGAGCACCGACACGGTGGACGACAGGCAGGGGTGGGCCAGCAGCGCGGCGGGCGCGCAGGCCACCGCTTCGGTCGCCGTGACGGCCCCGAGCGCGGTCGTGAGACTGTCGCACGAGACCATCCGGGGCAGCGGCGCGCCTTGTGCCTTGAACCACTTCTTCAGGCGGTCCGAGTACCCGCCCGGCGCCTCGTTCTGTACCCAGTCGAAGGTCGACAGCCGATCGAGGCCCGGCCGGGTCCCCAGCAGCGGATGCCGGTGCCGCACCGCGAAGGCGGCGCGGCAGTTCAGGATCGGCTCGAACGCCAGGTCAGGCGGCACGGCGGTCGGATCCGCGGCCACGACCGCGAAGTCGAGCGTTCCGTCGCGCAGCCGTGCGATCGTCGTCGAGAGCAGGCCTTCCGCCAGCCGAAGCCGGACCCCGGGGGCCCGGGCGACGAAGGCCTCCATCACCGCAGGCCACATCACCAGGCTGACGAGCGGGTTCAGCGCGACGCTCGGCGCACGCAGGCGATCGGCCCCGACGGCCGCCTCGAAGCGTCCGACCTGCTCCAGCAGCAGCCTCGCCTCCGGCAGCAGCTCGATCGCGGCCGGGGTGGGCCGTGCACCCCGGGTCGAGCGGGTGAACAGCAGGCGACCCGACTGCGTCTCGAACTCGCGCAGCTGCTTGGCGAGCGCCACCTGCGAGATGCCGGCCGCGCGCGCGGCGGCGCGGATGCCGCCGTGGTCGACGGTCAGCACGAACGCGCGGACGAGCGGGAGCTTCACGGTCCGATGTTAACCAGGGGTTAACGCGGGGCACAAGCGGTTGGGCTGCCCGGGCCCGGGCCCGGACCGTAGGCTGCGCCTGATGGAAATTGTCCTGCTGCATGGCAACTCGTCGTCGTCGCGCTGCTGGCGCCGGGTCGCGGCGAGCGACGTGCTGCGCGCCCACGAGCTCGTCGCGATCGACCTGCCGGGGCATGGCGGCGGACCCTACGCGGCGCACGCCGACTACTCGCTGCGCGGCCTTGCCTGCAGCGTGGCGGGGCTGCTGCAGGCCAGGCCGCCCGGGCCGCGCGTGGTCGTCGGATGGAGCCTGGGTGGCCACGTCGCGCTCGAGGCGGCGGCAGCGATTCCCGGGCTCCTCGGGCTGGTCCTGATCGGAGCGCCGCCGACTGGCTTCCCGGTCTCGGGCTTCCGGGCGATGCCGGCCGCCGCGACGTGTCTGGAGCCGCCCGCGCACCAGGTACGGGAACACATCGAGGCGCTGTGCCGCGACGAGTCGGCGCGCCTGCTGTTCCACGAGGACTTCGCGCTGGCCGATCCGCGCGTGCGCGACGGCGTGGCGCGCTGCATCGCCAGCGGAGACTTCTCCGACGAGATCGAGATCGTCCGCGGACCCCTGCCGATCGCCGCGATCGTCGGCGCGGACGATCCGCTGGTGGATATCGACCATCTGCGGTCCGTCCCGTGGGGACACCTCTGGGGCGGGCGGGTCCACCTGATCGACGGCGCGCTGCACGCCCCCCAGTGCGACGCACCCCTCGAGGTGGCGTCGCTGCTGTCGGGGTTCGTCGCCTCGATCCGGCCCGCTTCGAGCAGCCCATCGGAAGGGAGTCCCCCATGAATCGTCGGTTCGCCGTCATCGCCCTGTGCGCGGCCGCGGCCTGCGCGGCATCGCACCCTTCAACGGTGCACGCGCAGACCACCCGCGTCATCGTTCCCTATCCTGCAGGCCAGCTGTCGGACGTCATCGGACGGACGGTCCGCGAGACGCTCGTGCGCCAGACCGGCGGCTCCGCGATCGTCGAGAACGTGGCGGGTGCGGGCGGGGCGATCGGCGCGCAGCAGCTGCTCAACGCATCCGTCGGCTCCGACACCCTGCTGCTCGCCTCGCCCAACGAGGTGATCCTGGCGCCCCTCGCCAACGCGGCCGTGAAGTACCGTCCGGAGGACTTCCGGCTCGTCGCGCTGGTCGCGAGCGCGCCGCTCGTGCTGCTCGCGCGGGCCGATCTCGGCGTCGCCGATGCGGACGGCTTCGTCGAGGCGGCGCGCCGGTCGTCGAGGACGCAGCCCCTGTCCTACGGCAGCGTCGGCATCGGTTCGCTGTACCACCTGATGGGCGAGCAGCTGTCCCGCGCGATCGGCGCCGAGCTGACCCATGTCCCGTACAAGGGCGGAGTCCCCCTGCTGCAGGACATGGCGGGCGGGCGCATCGACTTCGCGATGCTCCCCTGGTCGCAGGCACTCCAGGGCATGGCCGACCAGGGCAGGTTGCGGCTGCTCGGGACCGTCGCCACGAAACGCGCGACGGCCTTGCCGAACCTGCCCACCGTCAACGAAGGGCGGCTGCTGAAGGACTTCTCCTTCGACATCTGGACGGGATTCGCGGTGCACCGCGACACGCCCGCCGCGGTCCGCGAGCGCTGGCACCGGCTGCTCGGCGCGGTCCTCGCGGATCCGGGGGTCCAGTCCGCCCTGGAGGCGCAGGGCCTCGGCCTCCAGAAGGCCTCGACCCTGGCCGAGCTCGACGCGTTCTACGAGCGCGAGGTGGCTCGCTTCAGACGCATCGCCGTCGAGAGCCGACTCGTGCCGCAGTGACGGATCGACCTCCGGAGCCCGCCGTGCTGCTCTCACGTGCCGCCGTCTTCGACGGCGAGCGTCGCCTCCCGCCCGACACCTGCCTGCTGCTCGAGGGCGACCGCATCGCGCGGATCGCACCCGCCGCGGCCTTCGACGGGTACGCCGGCCCGAGACTCGACCTGTCGGGGCATACCGTGCTGCCCGGACTGATCGACTGCCACGCGCATCTGGTGCTGGCGGCCGAGGCCGACGTCTGGGGACCGCTGATGAAGGCGTCCGCGGCGCAGCTCGCGCTGCGTGCGCTGGACAGCGCGCAGCGCTGCCTGCGCGGCGGCGTGACCTCGCTGCGGGACTGCGGCGGCGTGGACCACATCGAGCTGGCGGTGCGCGACGCGACCGGCCAGGGCACCTTCCTCGGTCCCACCGTGAGGGCGGCCGGTCGCTTCATCTGCATGTGCGGCGGCACCAATCACCCGGTCGCGCGCATCGCCGACGGCGAGCACGAGGTCCGCGTCGCCGTCCGGGAACAGGTGCACGCCGGCAGCGATTTCGTGAAGCTCATGGCGACCGGTGCCGTCCTGACGCCCGGCACCGGCCTCGACGACGTCCAGTACACGAGCGAGGAGTTGCGGGCCGGCATCGCCGAGGCGGCGAGACTGGGCCGGGACGCCGCCGTCCACGCGATCGGCGCGACCGGCGTAATCAACGCCGTCCGGGCCGGTGCCAGGTCGGTGGAGCACGGCGTCTTCCTGACCGACGAGGCGATCGACGCGATGCTCGGCCTCGGGACGTGGGTGGTGCCCACCCTGGGCGCGGTGTCGCGGCTGCTGTCGCACCGAGATCGATTGCCGGGCGCGGTCGTCGAGAAGGCGCAGCGGGTCGCGGCGAGCCATCGCGACTCGATTCGACGCTTCCACCGCGCGGGCGGTCGGATCGCGATGGGAGGCGACACCGGCACGCCCTTCAATCCGCACGGCGAGAACGCCTGGGAGCTGCTCGAGATGGTACGGGCCGGGCTGTCGCCCGAGGCGGCGCTCGTCGCGGCCACCTCGAGCGCGGCCGACCTGATGCGGCTCCCGACCCGCGGTCGGTTGCGGGCCGGCCATCACGCGGACGTGCTCGTCGTGCGGGGCGACCCGCTCGAAGATATCCTGTGCGCCGCGGACCCGGCGCGGCACGCGATCGTCGTCAAGGGAGGTCGCTTCGTGCAACGGTCAGAGCCCTGGGGAACGGAGTCTGGGACACGATGGGCGCAGACGCCGTGAACACCGTCGGATCGGGAATGCGTGCTTCACGCGCGGACGGGTGGCTCTTCCCGCTGCTGTTCGCGATGTTCCTCGCGCACGAGATGGACGCGGTCGCTCAGCATGAATGGCGACTGCTCTACGTGCTGCGCTCGATGCCCGAACCGATCGCGCAGCACGCGTTCGTGCTCCTGCACGTTCCGCTGGTGGCGTTCCTGGCATGGTTCGGGTGGCACGCGAACGCCGCCGTCCGCACGGCCGCTCGGCTCGGCATGGCCGGATTCATGGTGATCCACGCGGGACTGCACTGGCGGCTGAGCGCGGACCCCCTCTACACCTTCCACGACCCCGCGTCCGTCTTTCTCGTCTACGGAAGCATCGTGCCCGCCATCGCCCTGATCGTTTCGATCATCCGCCCGTCATCGCAGTGATTCGCCTGGATCATCGGCCCGGCGGCGCCGACCTGCGCGCGCGCTCGAAGGCCGCGCGGTCGAGCGCCTCACGGTGCGCAGGGTCAGCGATCGCGATGAGCGCGCGGGCGCGCTGCGCGAGCGACAGGCCGCGCAGCCGCGCCGCGCCGAACTCGGTCACCACGTGGTCGACGTCGCTGCGCGGCGTGGTCACCGGGCCGTCGAGCGCCGGCACGATCCGCGTGCGGCGCGCCTCGCCCTGCGTCGCCGGCAGCGCGATCACCGACACGCCGCCCTCCGAGAGGCGCGTGCCGCGGACGAACTCCACCTGCCCGCCGATCGTGCCGATGTAGCGCCCGCCCGCGGCCTCGGCGTTGACCTGGCCGGAGAGGTCGACCTCGAGCGCCGAGTTGATCGAGAAGAGCCGCCTCACCCGCGCGAGCACGTCCAGCCCGTGCGTGTACGACGGCCGGCGCGCGGCCACGCGCGGATTGCCGTCCATGAAGCGGAACAGCCGGTCGGTGCCGATCGACAGGCCGGTCACCGCGACGCCGGCGTCGATCCCCTTGTGCGCGTCGTCGATCGCGCCGGCCTCGATCAGGTCGACGACGCGGTCGCTGATCATCCCCGAGTGGAAGCCGAGCCCGCGCCGGTCGACGAGCCGCGCGAGCACCGCGTCCGGGATCGCGCCGATGCCGAGCTGCAGGGTCGCGTGCTCGGGCACGAGCGCCGCCACCTGCTCGCCGATGCGCGCCTCGACCTCGCCCGGCTTCGGCCAGCGCATCTGCACCAGCGGCCGGTCGGTCTCGACGACGGCGTCGAAGTCCTCGAGCGCGAAGTCGACGTCGGCGTGCACCCGCGGCGCGCGCGCGTTGACCTCGGCGATCGCGACGCGCGCGCGCGGGATCAGCGAGACCGCCTGGTCGTGCGAGGCCGCGAGCGTCACGCGGCCGCGCGCATCGGGCGGGCTCACCTGGACCATCACCACGTCGGCGGCGACGTCGCCGTCGGCGCACAGCCGCTCGAGGTCGCCGTAGTGCGCCGGGATCGGGTCGATCGCGCCGGCCGAGGCGAGCGCGCGGGTGCCGGTGGTGACCGCGGTCGCGCGAAAGCGCAGCGCGTCGGCGTGCTCGGACCGGAATGTGTCCGACATCACGGTGAAGAGCAGCACCGTGACGTCGGGCAGCGCGTGCCGCTGCGCCACGAGCGCCGCGGACAGCGTCAGCGGCTCGCCGCAGCCCTGGCCGACGTAGACGGTGTCGCCGCGGCGGATCCAGCGGGCGAGGTCGATCGAGGCGGGGTCGAGGCGGGCGGGTGCGGGCATGGGGGCGCGGCGGATGGGGCGTGGCGCGATGCTACGCGATGCATGGTGACGTGCGCCTCGGCGCACGCGGATCTCGGCAGGCAGGGCGATTGACCGTCGTGAAGCCATATGGGAGTATGGTCGGTAGTCGCCGTACACCCGTATCTCGTGAAGACAACGCTCGATATCGACGACGATCTGCTGCGCCGCGCGAAGCAGGCCGCGCTCGACCGCGACACGACCCTGCGGGCGATCGTCGAGGAGGCGCTCGTGCGCGCACTCGGCCAGGCCAGTGCACCGACGCCGATCCGCACGGTCGTGTGGCCGCCTCCCGCATCGGACGGGACGTCGCGCGTTCCCGACGACACCACCGACTGGATGGCCGAGATCAAGCGGGTCCGCTACGGTGCCGACGCGGCCGATGACGGCGACGTCGAGGTCGGACCGCGGGCGGCCCGCGCATCGAAGCGACGACGCCGATGATCGCGGTCGACACGAACCTGCTCGTGTATGCGCACCGCGCCACCGTGCCGCAGCACGCGGCCGCGAGCGCCGCGATGGCGCGCCTCTCGGTCGTGCAGGGCGGCTGGGCGATCCCGTGGCCCTGTGCGCACGAGTTCGTCGCGGTGGTGACCCGGGCGGTGCCCGGCGTTCCGGCCACGCCGGCCCCGGTCGCCTTCGACGCGCTGCGTGCATGGCTCTCGCATCCGGGGTGCAGGCTGCTCGCTGAATCCGCGTCGCACCTCGACCTCTGGCGCGAGCTGGTCGAGCGCGCCGGCGTGGTCGGCGGCGCGGTCCACGATGCCCGCATCGCTGCGATCTGCCTCGGGCACAGTGTCGACGAACTCTGGAGCAGCGATCGGGACTTCGCCCGCTTCCCGGACCTGCGCACGCGCGACCCTCTGGTGCCCGGGCTGCACGAGCCGGGTGCGACGCCCTACCGCGCCGCCCGCCTCGATCAGGCCGCCGTCGCCGTCTCGACCCGCCGCGCCGCTGCGCCCTCGCGCGCGCCCTCGAAGCGCAGCACCCCGTCGTCCAGCTCCCCGCGCCCGAGCGTGCGCCGCTCGAGCAGGTAGTTCTGCTCGGCGCGCCATGGCGCTTCCTTCGACTGCTTCGGCAGGCGGTCCATCGCGCGCTGGAAGTAGCCCGACGAGAAGTCGACGAAGGGCTCGGTGCCGACGTCGCCGGGGCGCGGGCGCGGCACGGCCCACGTCGCGCCGACGCGCTCCATGTGTGCGATCACGCGGCAGGTCCAGTCGCAGACGAGGTCGGCGCGCAGCGTCCACGACGCGTTGGTGTAGCCGAACACCATCGCGAGGTTCGGCACGCCGGACAGCATGATCCCGCGGTAGGGCAGCGCCGACGCGGGCGTCACCGGCACGCCGTCGACGACCGGCACGATGCCCGCGAGCAGCTTGAGCTCGAGCCCGGTCGCGGTGACGATCACGTCGGCATCGAGCCGCGCGCCCGAGCGCAGCCGCAGGCCGGCCTCGTCGAAGGCCTCGACGTGGTCGGTGACCACCGATGCGCGTCCGGCGCGGATCGCCTTGAAGAAGTCGCCGTCCGGCACGAGGCACAGCCGCTGCTCCCACGGCCGGTAGCGCGGCCTGAAGTCGCGCTCGACCGGATAGCCGGGCGGCAGCTGGCGGCGCGCCCACTCGAGCAGCTTCGCGCCGACGCGGTCGGGCCAGCGCCGGCACGCGGCGAACACCGCGCGGCCGATCCGCACGTTCTTCCAGCGCACCGCCGCATGCCGCCAGCGCGGCGGCAGCACGCGGCCGAGCAGCCGCGCGATCGGGTCCTCGCCCGGCAGCGAGAGGATCCAGGTCGGCGAGCGCTGCAGCATCGTCACGTGCGCGGCGTCCTTCGCCATCGCCGGCACCAGCGTGACCGCGGTCGCGCCGCTGCCGATCACGACGACGCGCCGGCCCCGCCAGTCCAGGTCGTCCGGCCAGGCCTGCGGGTGGACGATCCGGCCGCCGAAGCGCTCGCGGCCGGGAAAGGGCGGGTCGTGGCCGCGCTCGGGGTCGTAGTAGCCGGCGCACATCAGCACGAAGCCGGCGGTCATCGTCGCGCGCGCGCCGCCGCGCTCCACCTCGACCGTCCAGCGCGCGTCGGCCGACGACCACGACAGGCCGACCACCCGGTGCCCGAAGCGCAGGTGCGGCTCGAGCCCGGCCTCCCGGACCGCGTCGCGCAGGTAGGCCAGGATCGACGGACCGTCGGCGATCGCGCGCGCGTCCGGCCACGGTCGCCAGCCGTAGCCGAAGGTGAACATGTCGGAGTCGGAACGGATGCCGGGGTAGCGGAACAGGCTCCAGGTGCCGCCGATCTCGTCGCGCGACTCGAGGAGGGCGAAGGTCCTGCCGGGCAGCCGGTGCTTCAGGTGCCAGCCGGCGTCGATGCCGGACAGGCCGGCGCCGACGACGATCACGTCGAGGTGTTCGGGGGTCATGGGGGCGTTCGCGGAGGCTCGCTCGACAGTATGCGCGGCGCGCGCGTACGCTGCGCGTGGGTCCTCGTGGCGCGGACGGCCGCGCGAGGCGGGATCGGGGAGGGGAACATGGAGCGCGGTTCGGACGGCGATCGTGTCGACGTCGCGGTGGTCGGCGCGGGCTTCGGCGGGATGTACATGAGCCATCGCGCGCGATCGCTCGGCCTCGCGGTACGCGCGTTCGACGTGGCCGATGACGTCGGCGGGACCTGGTACTGGAATCGCTACCCGGGCGCGCGCTGCGACGTCGAGAGCCTCGAGTACTCGTACTCGTTCGACGAGGCGCTGCAGCGCGAGTGGCGCTGGACCGAGCGCTACGCGGCGCAGCCCGAGATCCTCGCCTATGCCCGCCACGTCGCGGAACGCTTCGACCTGCGCCGCGACATCCGCTTGCGCACGCGGGTGACCGGCGCGCGCTGGGACGAGGCGGCGCGCGAGTGGGTCGTCGAGACCGACCCGGGCGAGCCGCTGCGGGCCCGCTTCCTGGTCCTCGCGAGCGGGCCGCTGTCGTCGACGAACCTGCCCGGCTTCCCGGGCCTCGCCGCCTTCGAGGGCCGGACCTTCCACACGGGGCGCTGGCCGCACGAGCCGGTGAGCTTCGCCGGGCGGCGCGTCGCGGTGATCGGCACCGGCTCGTCGGCGGTGCAGATGGTGCCGGTGGTCGCGCGCGAGGCCGCGGCGCTCACGGTGTTCCAGCGCACCGCCGCCTACTGCGTGCCCGCCCGCAACGGACCGATCGACCCGGCGTACGAGGCGACGGTGCGGGCCGACTACGCGGGCTTCCGGGCGCGCAACCGCGAGCAGCTCGCCGGGTTCGGCTCGACGCTGCCGCCGCCCGAGCCGTCGGCGCTCACGGCGACCGAGGACGAGCGACGGCGCGCGTTCGACGCGCGCTGGGCGCTCGGCGGCTTCGCGTTCGGCCGCACCTTCCGCGACCTCGGCACCGACCCGCGCGCCAACGAGCTCGCCGCGCAGTACATCCGCGACCGCATCGCCGAGACCGTCGCCGACCCGGCGACCGCGCGGCGGCTGATGCCGACGCACGCGATCCTGTGCAAGCGGCTGTGCGTCGACAGCGGCTACTACGAGACCTTCAACCGGCCGAACGTGCGGCTGGTCTCGCTGCACGAGCAGCCGATCGAGCGCTTCGAGGCGCACGGCCTGGTCGCCGGCGGCGAGCCGATGCGCTTCGACGACGTGGTGTTCGCGACCGGCTTCGACGCGATGACCGGCTCGGCGCTGAAGATCGACCCGGTCGGGCGCGACGGACTGCGCCTGTCGCAGGCGTGGCGCGAGGGGCCGGTCAACTGCCTGGGCCTGGGCGTGGCGGGCTTCCCGAACCTCTTCACGCTGGTCGGGCCGGGCAGCCCCTCGGCGCTCACCAACGTGATCGTTCAGATCGAGCAGCACGTCGACTGGGTCGCGCGCTGCATCGACTGGATGCGCGCCAGCGGCCACGCCACGATCGAGCCGACCGCGGCCGCGCAGGCGGCGTGGGTCGAGCACGTGAACACCGCGATGGCGCCGACGGTCTTCTCGCGCTGCGACTCCTGGTACGTCGGCGCGAACGTGCCGGGCAAGCCGCGGGTGATCATGGCGCTGTACGGCTTCCCGGCGTACGCTCGGCGCTGCGAGGAGACGGCCGCGGCCGGATACACCGGGTACGAGGTCGGTTGATGGCCGCGCCGTGCGGGCATTCCGGTATGCTGCGCCGCGTCCCTTCGGCTCCCCGGTTCCAGGCGACACGATGACCTGGTCGATCGTCGCACGCGACCCCGCCACCGGCGCCTTCGGCGTCGCGGTCGCGACTCGCTTCTTCGCGGTCGGCGCACTGTGCGTGCACGCCGACGGCGGTGTCGGCGCGCTCGCCACGCAGGCGCTGATCAACCCCACTTTCGGTCCGCGCGGCATCCGCCTGCTGCGCGACGGCATCTCGGCCGCCCGGGTGGTCGACGCGCTCGTCGATGCCGACCCCGGCCGCGCGACGCGCCAGCTGCACGTGCAGGACGCGCGCGGCGGCATCGCCGCGCACACCGGCGCCGAGTGCGTGCCGTGGTGCGGCCACGCGGTGCACGACGGCTTCTCGGTCGCGGGCAACATGCTCGCCGGCCCCGAGGTGATCGCCGAGACTGCGCGTGTCTACGCGGCGCGCGCCGGGCTGCCGTTCGCGCGGCGGCTGATCGAGGCGCTGAAGGCCGGCGAGGCCGCGGGCGGCGACAAGCGCGGCAAGCAGTCGGCCGCGCTGCGCATCCACACCACCGAGGAGTATCCGGCGCTCGACCTGCGCGTCGACGACCACGCCGACCCGCTCGCCGAGCTGGAGCGCCTCGAGGCGGTCAGCCGCGAACGCTTCGTGCACTTCGCCCGGTTCTTCGCGACCCGCGCCGACGCGGGCGGCACCTGGGACCGCTCGGTGATCGAGGCCGCGCTCGCTCAGGTCCCGCCGCCGGGACGCTGAGCCCGTGGATCCGCTGCTGCAGGTCGAGGACCTGCGGGTCGCGTTCGACACGCCCCGCGGTCGCGCGCTCGCGGTCGACGGTGTCGACTTCGCGCTCGCCGCCGGCGAGACGCTGTGCATCGTCGGCGAATCGGGTTGCGGCAAGTCGGTGACCGCGCTGTCGGTGATGGGGCTGGTGCCGAGCCCGCCGGCGACGGTGACCGGGCGCATCCGCTTCGAGGGGCGCGACCTGCTCGGGCTGCCGCGCCGCGCGCTCGCCGACCTGCGGGGCGACCGGCTGGCGATGATCTTCCAGGAGCCGATGACCTCGCTCAACCCGGCCTTCACCGTCGGCGCGCAGCTCGCCGAGGTGCTGGTCCGCCACCGCGGCGCGAGCCCGGCCGCGGCGCGCGAGGTGGCCATCGAGATGCTGCGGCGGGTGCGGATCCCCGCGCCCGAGAAGCGCGTCGACGAGCATCCGCACCGGATGTCGGGCGGCATGCGCCAGCGGGTGATGATCGCGATGGCGCTGCTGTGCGAGCCGGCGCTGCTGATCGCCGACGAGCCCACCACCGCGCTCGACGTGACGATCCAGGCGCAGGTGCTGCAGCTGATGCGCGGGCTGCGCGAGGAGACCGGCACCTCGATCGTGCTGATCACGCACGACCTCGGCGTCGTCGCCGAGATGGCCGACCGCGTGGTGGTGATGTACGCGGGGCAGGTCGTCGAGCAGGCGCCGGTCGCGGCGCTCTTCGCGATGCCGCAGCATCCGTACACCGTCGGGCTGATGGGCGCGATCCCGTCGATCGACGCGCCGCGCGCGCGGCTCGCCGCGATCGACGGCATGGTGCCGGCCGCGACCGCGATGCCCGCGGGCTGCCGCTTCGCCGCGCGCTGCCCGTTCGCCGACGCGCACTGCGCGGCCGAGGCGCCGCCGCTGGTCGAGGTCAGGCCGGGGCACGCGTCGCGCTGCTGGAAGGCGCCGCTCGAGGCGCTCGCCGCGACGTTGCCGTCGCTGGAGGCGACGGCGTGAGCGGCGTGAGCCCGATCGAACCCGGGGCCTCGCCGTCGGGCGCCCGGCCGGCCGCGGTCTCGAGCCGGCCGGCGCTCGCCGCCGAGGGCCTCGTCAAGCACTTCCCGATCCGCACCGGTGTCTTCGGCCGCGCGAACGCGCACGTGCGCGCAGTCGACGGCGTGTCCTTCGAGGTCGGCGCGGGCCGCACGTTCGCGATCGTCGGCGAGTCGGGCTGCGGCAAGTCGACGGTGGCGCGCCTGCTGCTGCGGCTGATCGAGCCGGACGCCGGCCGCATCGCGCTCGACGGCGAGGACCTGCGCGCGGCCGAGGGCGCGGTGCTGCGCCGGCTGCGCGGCCGCATCCAGCTGGTGTTCCAGGACCCGTACGGCTCGCTGAACCCGCGGATGACCGCGGGCGACATGCTCGCCGAGCCATTGATGCTGCACGGCACCGCCGAGGCGTCGGCACGCGGCGCGCGGGTCTCCGAGCTGCTGTCCCAGGTGGGGCTTCGCGCCGACGCGGCGCGCCGCTATCCGCACGAGTTCTCCGGCGGGCAGCGCCAGCGCCTCGCCATCGCGCGCGCGCTCGCCGCGGGGCCGCGCGTGATCGTCTGCGACGAGCCGGTCTCCGCGCTCGACGTGTCGATCCAGGCGCAGATCCTGAACCTGCTCGCCGACCTGCAGCGCCGCCTCGGGCTCGCCTACGTGTTCATCTCGCACGACCTCGCCGTGGTGCGGCAGATCGCGACCGACATCGGCGTGATGTACCTCGGGCGCTTCGTCGAGACCGGCCCCGCCGCGACGGTGTTCGCGACGCCGCGCCATCCGTACACGCGCGCGCTGCTGTCGGCCGTGCCGGTGCCCGACCCCGCGGCGCGCGGCCGGGAGCCTGCGATCGGCGGCGACGTGCCGAGCCCGCTCGAGCCGCCGCCCGGCTGCGCGTTCCACACCCGCTGCCCGCATGCCGACGCGCGCTGCCGCGCCGAGACGCCGCCGCTCGCGCCGACCGGCGAGGGCGACGGCGTCGCCCTCGCCTGCTGGCGCTGGCGCGAGATCGCCCCGCCCGCCTCCGCGCGCGCCGCACGGACCCGACCCGACCCCGCGCTCGCGCGGCTGCAGGCCGCGTTCGCGCGCTGACCCGACCCCATCGAGACACGAGACCTACCGGAGGACCCCATGACGCCCACCCCCTTCCTGAAGGCCGCCGCCGCCGCGATCGCGATCGCGCTCGCGGGTGCGGCGAGCGCGCAGACCACGCTGCGCATCGGCCTGGCCGAGGACCCCGACGCGCTCGACCCGACGACGGCCCGCACCTACGTCGGCCGGATCGTGTTCGCATCGATCTGCGACAAGCTGTTCGACATCGACGACAAGCTGAACATCGTCCCGCAGCTCGCGCTGTCGCACGAGACCGCGGCCGACGGGAAGACCGTGACGATCAGGCTCCGCCCGGGCGTGAAGTTCCACGACGGCGAGCCCTTCGACGCGGCCGCGGCCAAGTTCAGCCTCGATCGGCACCTGTCGATGCAGGGCTCGTTCCGCCGCGCCGAGATCGCGCAGGTCGACAGCGTCGCGGTGGTCGATCCGCTGACGATCCGCCTCGCGCTCAAGTCGCCGTTCTCGCCGCTGCTCGCTCAGCTGACCGACCGTGCCGGCATGATGGTGTCGCCGAAGGCCGCGCAGGCGCTCGGCGACAAGTTCGGCACCGCGCCGGTCTGCGCCGGGCCCTATCGGTTCGTCGAGCGCGTCGCGCAGGACCGGATCGTCGTCGAGCGCTTCGCCGACTACTGGGACAAGGGCCGCGTGTCGATCGACCGGATCGTCTACCGGCCGATCCAGGACTCGACGGTGCGCCTCGCGAACCTGAAGTCCGGCCAGCTCGACCTGCTCGAGCGCGCGCTCGCCACCGACATCGGCGAGATCGAGAAGGACCGGCGGCTCAGGCTCGCCAAGGGCTTCGAGCTCGGCTACCAGGGCGTCACGATGAACGTGGGCAACGGCGAGAAGGCGAACAGCCCGCTCGGCAAGGACGCCCGCGTGCGCCGCGCGCTCGAGCTCGCGATCGACCGCGAGGCGATCGACCAGGTGGTGTTCAACGGCGTGCAGAGCCCGAACAACCAGTGGGTGAGCGCGCAGAACCCGTACTACCAGGCGAAGTTCCCGACGCCGAAGCGCGACGTCGCGCGCGCGAAGGCGCTGCTCGCCGAGGCGGGCGTCAAGCCCCCGGTGACGCTCGACTTCATGGTGCCGAACAACCCAGAGACCCGCGCGGTCGCCGAGGTCATGCAGTCGATGGCGGCCGAGGCGGGCTTCGACCTGAAGATCCGCGTGACCGAGTTCGCGACCTCGCTGAACGAGGCCGAGAAGGGCAACTTCCAGCTCTACATGCTCGCCTGGAGCGGCCGCACCGACCCGGACGGCAACATCTACTCGTTCGCCTCGTGCAAGGGCCCGCTGAACTACGGCAAGTACTGCGACGCCGGCGTCGACGCGCTGCTGGACCGCGCCCGCACCGTGACCGCCGTGGCCGAGCGCAAGGCGCTCTACGAGCAGGTCGCCGCGAAGTGGCTGACCGAGGGCTCGGTGCTCTACCTGTACCACCGCGCGCTGCTCTTCGCGCACTCGACGCGGCTCGAGGGCTTCAGGGTGATGCCCGACGGGCTGATCCGCGTGACCGACCTGAAGCTGAAGTGAGCGGACGCTCCGGACCGCGATGCTGAGCTTCCTGCCGAGGCGGCTGCTGCAGCTGGTGCCGACGCTGTTCCTGGTGTCGGTGCTGATCTTCGGGCTGCAGCAGCTGCTGCCGGGCGACCCCGCGCTGGTGATGGCCGGCGAGGAGAAGGACCCGGCGGTCATCGAGCAGATCCGCGCGCGCTACAAGCTCGACCAGCCGCTGCCGGTGCAGTACCTGCACTGGGTGGGCGGCGTGCTGCGCGGCGACCTCGGCGAGTCGATGCGCATCCAGCAGCCGGTGGCCGACCTGATCGTCGAGAAGCTGCCGGTCACGCTGCAGCTCGCGACGATGGCGATGCTGTTCGCGCTCGCGATCGGCATTCCGGCGGGCGTGCTGTCGGCGGTCAAGAAGGGCTCCGCCTGGGACGTCGGCGCCAACGTGTTCGCGCTCTGGGGCCTGTCCACGCCGAACTTCTGGCTCGGCATCATGCTGATCTTCCTGTTCTCGGTGCAGCTCGGCTGGCTGCCGGCGTCGGGCTTCGTGAGCCCGTTCGAGGACCTCGGGCAGTCGCTCGCGACCACGGTGATGCCGGCCTTCGTGCTCGGCAACGCGATCGCCGCGGTGCTGATGCGGCACATGCGCTCGGCGATGCTGCAGGCGATGAGCGCCGACTATGTGCGCACCGCGCGCGCCAAGGGCCTGCTCGAGCGCACCGTGGTGCTGCGCCACGCGCTGCGCAACGCGCTCACGCCGGTGATCACGCTCGGCGCGCTCGAGTTCGGCACCCTCCTGTCGGGCGCGGTGCTGACCGAGCAGGTGTTCTCGATCCCCGGCTTCGGCAAGCTGATCGTCGACGCGGTGTTCAACCGCGACTACGCGGTGGTCCAGGGCGTCGTGTTGGTGACGGCCACGGTCTACATCCTGCTGAACCTGCTGGCCGACGTGCTGTACGTGCTGGTCAACCCGAGGCTCAGGTCGTGAGCACGCCCGCCGACGCCCTGCCCGCGGGCGGCGCCGTCGAGGCCGGCGACGGCCCGTGGCGGCTCGCGCTGCGCACGCTGCTCGCGCGGCCGACCGCGGTGTTCGGCGCGGTGGTGCTGGTGGGGGTCGCGCTGCTCGCGATCCTCGCGCCGTGGGTCGCGCCCTACGACCCGCTCGCCACGAGCTGGGCGGCGGTGCGCAAGGCACCGTCGGCCGCGCACTGGTTCGGCACCGACGAGGTCGGCCGCGACCTGCTGTCGCGCACGATCTGGGGCGCGCGCGCGTCGCTGTCGGCGGGCGTGATCGCCGTGTCGATCGCGGTCGGGCTCGGCGTGCCGATCGGCATGTTCGCCGGCTACGTCGGCGGCTGGGTCGACGCTGTGATCGGGCGGATCACCGACGCGATGCTCGCGGTGCCGTTCCTGATCCTCGCGATCGCGCTCGCCGCGTTCCTCGGGCCCTCGCTCGGCAACGCGATGATCGCGATCGGCATCACCGCCACGCCGATCTTCGTGCGCCTCGCGCGCGGTCAGGTGCTCGCCGCGCGCGCCGAGGACTGGGTCGAGGCCGCGCGCGCGGTCGGCAACCCGCCGGCGCGGATCCTGCTGCGCCACATCCTGCCGAACATCCTGCCGCCGGTGATGGTGCAGGCCACCCTCGCGGTCGCCGCCGCGATCATCGCCGAGGCGAGCCTGTCCTTCCTCGGCCTGGGCCAGCAGCCGCCGGCGCCGAGCTGGGGCTCGATGCTGAACACGGCGCAGCGCTTCCTCACGCAGGCGCCTTGGATGGCGGTCTTCCCGGGGCTCGCGATCTTCCTGACGGTGCTCGCGTTCAACCTGTTCGGCGACGGGTTGCGGGACGCGCTGGATCCGAGGCGGTAGCGGGCGGGTCAGGCAAAGCCGAGGACTGGATCACCAGCGCGGGACGGGGCGTGCCGTACGCGCCCTGCAGCGCGACCGTGACCAGGTCGCCCCGTCTCATCGCCAGCCGTCGTCGTCGGCGAAGCCGGGCCGGCAAGTGTCGGGCATCCACAGCTGGATCGGGCGCGGTCCGGTCGCATCCGCCGCGAGTCGCAGGTCGGACGCGCGGGGTCCGTATACTCGGACGAAGAGCGGTCGCCGCATCGATGGCGGCATCGAACCACCGAGTCCTCCGAACCGAGCCGTCTCCATCATGCGCACCGTCGTCTTCAACCAGAAAGGGGGCGTGGGCAAGTCCACGATCACCGTCAACCTCGCGGCCGTCGCGGCGGGCCGCGGGCGGCGCACGCTGGTCGTCGACCTCGACCCCCAGGGCAACGCGAGCCGCTACCTGCTCGGCGAGGCGGCCGACGCGCCGCGCGCCGGCGTGGCCGACTTCTTCGAGCAGTCGCTGAAGTTCTCGATGCGCCCGCGCGGCGAGGCCGAGTTCGTGTCGGACACGCCGTTCGAGCGGCTCGCCCTGATGGCCGGCGACGCGCGGCTCGACGAGATGCACGCCAAGCTCGAGTCGCGCTACAAGATCTACAAGCTGCGCGAGGCGCTCGACGCGCTCGCCGCCGACTTCGACGAGGTCTGGATCGACACGCCGCCGGCGCTGAACTTCTACACGCGCTCGGCGCTGATCGCCGCGCGCTCGTGCCTGATCCCGTTCGACTGCGACGCGTTCTCGCGCCGCGCGCTCTACGGGCTGCTCGAGGCGGTCGAGGAGATCCGCGCCGACCACAACGCGGACCTCGCGGTGGGCGGCGTGGTCGTCAACCAGTTCCAGCCGCGCGCGAACCTGCCGGCGCGCACCGTGCAGGAGCTGGTCGACGAGGGGCTGCCGGTGCTCGAGCCGTACCTGAGCCAGAGCGTGCGCATCCGCGAGTCGCACGAGCGCTCGACCCCGATCGTCGTGCTCGACCCGCGGCACAAGCTCGCCGAGGAGTTCGAGGCGCTGTACGACGCGATCGCGGCGCCGAAGGGGCGCAAGGGCGGCAAGGCGAGGCGCTGACCCCCGGGCTCGGGTCGGCGGGCAGCCGCGACGGCGTGTAGCCGGCCGTGAAGAGGTTGAACGCCGGCCACGCGTCGATCGCGTCGCGCAGCACGTGGTGGCCGCGACCCACCGCCTTCTCTTCCCCGTGGATCGTGGCCTGCGAGACGGTCAGCGGTCCGGGGAGGCCGAGATGGCGGGCCTCGCCCGGCGCGAGGCGGTTCGCCTCCTCGAAGGAGCGGCGGGCCATCGTCGCGTCGTCGGTTCATCCTCAGGCGGCGCGATCGGTGCATGATGCCGGGGTCGCCCGATACGGGCCCGGCCGGGATCCTGCGATGAGCGCCATCGCCTCCACCGTCGTGCGCACGATGTGCCCGATGAACTGCCACCCCACGCTGTGCGGGATGCGGGTGGAGGTCCGCGACGGCCGCGTCGTCGGGATCGAGGGCGACCCGGAGAATCCGGACAGCCTCGGCTTCCTGTGCGTGCGCGGCCGGGCCTCGCGCGAGATCCTCGACAACCCGGCCCGCCTGCTCGCGCCGCTCGTGCGCGACCGCCGCGACGACGCGTTCCGCACGGCGTCCTGGGACGAGGCGCTCGACCGGATCGCCGGCTCGATCGCCGCTTCTGCGCCCGCGGCCACCGCGTTCTGGCCGGGGCACGGCAGCTTCGCGACCAACTACGGCACGCGGATCTCGGCGCAGCTGATGGCGCGCTTCGCGAACCTGCACGGCAGCCAGTTCCTGCAGCCGACGATGATCTGCTGGGGCCTGGGCGCCTTCGGGCTCGGGCTGACGGGGCTGCTGGAGACGCACACCCGCGACGACATGGCCGGGCACGCGAGGCTGGTCGTGCTGTGGGGCGCCAACTTCGCGAGCCAGCCGAACACCGCGCGCTCGGTGCTGCAGGCGAAGGCGCGCGGCGCGCACGTCGTCGCGATCGACGTGCGCCGCACCGAGGCCGCGGCCAAGGCCGACGAGGTGCTGATCCTGCGGCCGGGCACCGACGCCGCGCTCGCGCTGGCGACGATGCACGTGATCTGCGCCGAAGGGCTGCACGACGCGGCGTTCGTCGAGGGGCACACGGTCGGCTTCGCCGAGCTCGCCGCGCACCTGCGCGACTTCGGGCCGGGCTGGGCCGAGCCGATCACCGGCGTGCCCGCCGAGCGGATCGTCGCGTTCGCGCGGCGCTACGCCGGCACGCGGCCGGGCACGATCGTGCTCGGCGGCAGTTCGATGCACAAGGGCGACAACGGCTGGCAGGCGGCCCGCGCGATCTCGTGCCTGCCGGCGCTCGTCGGCAACGTCGGCGTGCCCGGCGGCGGGCTGGGCACGCGGCACGGCGCCGGCCCGCACGGTCGCGGTACCGCCAGCGTGGCCGCGGCCGACCGCCGCGTGCCGGGCCCGACCCTGCCCGGCCAGATGAGCGCGTTCTCCGACGCACTGCGCGCGGGGCGCGTCGATACGCTGCTGCTGCTGGGCACCAACATGCTCACCTCGTTCGCCGACTCGACCGCGGTCGCTCAGGGCCTCGCGCGGACCCGGCTGGTGGTCGCCCACGACCTGTTCCTCAACGACACCGCCCGCCGCTTCGCGGACGTGGTGCTGCCCGGCACCGCGTGGGTCGAGGAACTCGGCTGCAAGATGACCGACACGCACGTCTACCTGATGGAGCCGGTGCTGCCGCCCGCGGGCGAGGCGCGCTCCACGACGCGCGTGCTGCGCGAGCTGGCCGGACGGATCGGGCTGGACGGCTTCTGGCCCTGGGCGTCGGAGGAGGCGCTGGTCGATGCGATCCTCGACCATCCGGGCACCGGCCGCACGACCGTCGCGGCGTTGCGCGCGCAGGGCGGGCTCGGTGCGCTGCGCGTATCGCCGGTCGCGCACCCGACGCTCGCCTTCGACACGCCGTCCGGGCGGATCGAGCTGCGTTCGGCGCGGGCCGAGGCGCTCGGGCTGCCGGCGCTGCCGACCTGGGACGCGCCGGCGCCGCAGGACGCGGCCGAGGGGCCGATCGCGCTCACCGTCGGCCGCACGCTCGGGCACTTCCACTCGTTCTACGACGCCGGTCGGGCGTTGCCCACGCTCGCCGCGCACGAGCCGCGTCCGCGCGTGTGGCTCGCGCCGGCCGACGCGGCCGCGCGCGGCATCGCCGACGGCGCGCCGGTCAGGCTGTCCAACGCGCGCGGCACGTTCGAGGCCCACGCGCACGTGACCGACCGCGTGCCGCCGGGCACCGCGTGGATCCGCGACGGCTGGGACGGGCTCAACCGGCTGACCGACGGCGCGCCGGTGCTGCCCGACCACGCGGTGCAGGTGTTCGCGTTCTCGGCGGGGCAGGCGAGCTTCGGGGCGCGCGTCGAGGTCGCGCCGGCGTAGCGGCGCGCCGGCGGCTCAGCCGACCAGCACGTGCGGCTCGCCGAGCCAGATCGGCGAACTCTTCAGCTCGATGAACTCGCGCTCGTCCTCCAGCAGCGCGCGGCCCGCGCGGCGGCCCTCCGGCGTCGCGGCCGCGGCCTGCATCGCCTCGATCGACTCGAACCACAGCTCGGCGACGCCGTCGTAGGCGACCGGGCCGCCGCGCGACGCGGCGAGCCGCGCGAACGCGCCCGGCGGCAGCGTGTGGACCTGCGCGTAGCGGCGGATGCCGAGCGCGGCCGCGTGCTCGCGCACCAGCGGGCCGTGGACGTCGAGCCAGCGGTGCAGGAAGGCCTCGCGGGTGAGGTGGGGGCGGCGGGTCAGGCAGAAGACGAGCTGGATCACGACGCCTCTCCGGAGCGGGACGCGCACCGCGCGCGCCGCCTCCGCCGTACGGTACCCGATGCTCGGCACGCGTTGAGCAACTCCGGCATGCGCAGCAGGATGAACTCGCGGTCGGCGGCCCGGTCGACGAAGCTCGTCGACGTCCCCCCGACGCCGCGCGGCTGCAGCACCGCGACGGGTGCGTCTCGGTCCTCGACGACCCCTTCGCCGAGGCGAAGGAGAGGGTCGGCGGGGTCTTCCTCATCGACGTCCCGACCCGCGAGGCGGCGCTCGCGATCGCCGCGCGCGTGCCCTCGCGGCGGTTTCTGCGACACTGCGCCACCCCCAGACGACGAGGAGACCTACGATGACCGAACGCACCGGCCTGCAGCTGCGCTCGACCGTCAAGCCCGACGGCGAGCTCGAGATCACGCTGATCGACCAGGCCTTCCCCGAGCCCGGCCCCGACGAGGTGCTGGTGCGCATCGACGCGACGCCGATCAACCCGTCCGACCTCGGCCTGCTGTTCGGCCCCGCGGACCTGTCGACGCTGCAGGTCGGCGGCACGCCCGAGCGGCCGGTCGTCACCGCGCGCATCCCCGAGCGCACGATGCCGGGCCTCGCCGCGCGCGTCGGCAAGCGGATGCCGGTGGGCAACGAGGGCGCGGGCGTGGTGGTCGCGGCCGGCGCGTCGCCGCAGGCGCAGGCGCTGCAGGGCCGGCTGGTCGCGATGATCGGCGGCGCGATGTACGCGCAATACCGCGTGATGAAGGCCGCCGACGTGCTGCCGCTGCCCGAGGGCGCGACCGCCGCGGACGGCGCGTCGTGCTTCGTCAACCCCCTGACCTCGCTCGGCTTCGTCGAGACGATGCGCCGCGACGGCCACACCGCGATCGTCCACACCGCGGCCGCCTCGAACCTCGGGCAGATGCTGAACCGCATCTGCCTGAAGGACGGCATCCCGCTCGTCAACGTCGTGCGCAAGCCCGAGCAGGCGGCGCTGCTGCGCGGCCAGGGCGCGACGCAGGTCATCGACAGCAGCGCGCCGACCTTCATGGCGGAGCTCACCGACGCGATCGCGGCGACGGGCGCCACGCTCGGCTTCGACGCGACCGGCGGCGGGCGCCTCGCGGGGCAGCTGCTGACCTGCATGGAGGCCGCGCTCAACCGCAACGCGAAGGAGTACAGCCGCTACGGCTCCGACACCCACAAGCAGGTCTACATCTACGGCACGCTCGACACCGGTCCGACCGAGTTCGTCCGCAACTTCGGCTTCTCGTGGGGCATGGGCGGCTGGCTGCTGTTCCCGTTCATGAACAAGGCCGGCCCCGAGGTCGCCGCGCGGATGCGCAAGCGCGTCGTCGAGGAGCTGAAGACGACCTTCGCGTCGCACTACTCGAAGGAGGTCTCGCTCGCGCAGGCGCTGTCGGCCGACGCGATCGCGGCGTACTACCGCCGCTCGACCGGTGACAAGTACCTGATCGTGCCGAGCCGCTGAGGCGCGGCGGCGCGGCCTGCCGTCAGGGCCGCGCCCGCTTGACAGCCGTCTCCTCGCGACGGACGCTCTGTGCGCCCGCCGACCGCGCGCCGCGCGGCCCCCGGCGTGTCGCACACGGAGGAGACCCCCATGCAGATCGAGAAGCGCTCGGTGACGACGAGCGACGGCGTCCGGCTGAACGTGCTCGAAGCCGGACGCGGCACGCCACTCGTGCTCGTGCCCGGCTGGTCGCAGACCGCCGCGCAGTTCCGCCGACAGCTCGAGGGCCTGTCGGACCGCTACCGCGTGATCGCGCTCGACATGCGCGGCCACGGCGACTCGGACAAGCCCGCGCACGGCTACCGGATCCAGCGGCTCGCGAAGGACGTCAACGACGCGCTGCGCGCGCTCGACGTGCAGGGCGCGACGGTGCTCGGGCACTCGATGGGCTGCTCGGTGCTGTGGTGCTACTTCGACCTGTTCGGCGCCGACCGGGTCTCGAAGTTCGTGTTCTGCGACGAGCCCCCGTTCCTGACCTCGAACCCCGCATGGAGCGCGCAGGAGCTCGAGGACGCGGGCGCCATCTTCTCGCCCGAGGCGGTCACCCAGACGATGAACGCTCTGGCCGGCCCCGACGGCGTCGCGACGACGACCGGTTTCGTGGGTGGCATGGTGACGAAGGCGATGCCGCCCGCCACGCTCGCCTGGATGATCGAGCAGAACCTGAAGCTGCCGCGGGCGCACGCGGCGACGCTGCTCTACAACCACTGCCACCAGGACTGGCGCGACGTGTTCGCGCGCATCGACGTGCCGTGCCTGTTCATCGGCGGGCGCGCGAGCCTCGTGCCGTGGAAATCGGTCACGTGGGCGGCCGCGCAGGTGAAGGGCGCGCGGCTCGAGATCTTCGAGGAGGCCGACGGCGGCGCGCATTTCATGTTCGAGGAGAATCCGTCGCGCTTCAACGCGCTGCTGGCCGACTTCATCGGCTGAGGCGTGCGTTCCGCCCGCGGCGTGGGGCGCCGTCCCACGCCGCGCCGGGCGCGTCGGGCCCGGTCGTCGCGGCCGTCGCCGTGCGGCGGCGGGAACCGACCGGCGGCGCGCCCCACAGTGTGACGAACCGTGAATACTGGCGAACCTCCGGGGGCACGATCCGCCCCCGCAGCCGCCATGGACGCGAACTCGACCCTCCGCAGCTGTCACCAGATCCTCGGTATCGGCCGCGATGCGTCCGGCGACGAGATCGCGCTCGCGTACCTGCGCACCGCGATGCGGCACCACCCGGCGAACTGCATCGACGCGGACGATCGGGCGCGCGCGCGCCCGCTGTTCCGCGAGGCCGCCGAGGCCTGGGCGGTGCTGTCGGACGGACGGGTCGCGTCGTGCCGAGGCGCCGAAGGCGACGCACGCGCGATGGCGGTGTTCGACGAGACGCTCGCGTGGCACGTGCGTGCGCTCGCCGATCGCGGGCTGCGCGCCGAGTCGATCCTGAACGCGCTGATGCTCGAGGGCTGCCCGCAGTCGGTCGCGAGGTCGGCCGCGGAGGCCACGACGCGCGACGCGGCGCTCGGCACGACGGTGGCGCCGCCCTCGCTCGAGCTGCCGGCGCCGGTCGACGACGAGGACGTGCCGGTGCTCGCCGCCGCGAAGGCCGCGGCCGCCGCGATCAACAAGGCCGACCGGCGCGCCGCGGATGCGTTCGCGTCGGTGGCCGCCGGCACGGCCGCTGCCGCATCGGCGCCGCCCGGTGACGCCCGCGCGCCGGTGTCGTCGCGCCCGGTCGCGGCGCGGTTCGCCGCGGACACCGCCACGGTGGTGACGCCGCGCACGCCCGGCATCCGCACGGCCGCGCGGTCCGGGACCGCGTCGCGCCGCCGCGGCGCCCCCGA
>JADCHE010000184.1 GCA_020248665.1 Burkholderiales bacterium
CGACTCGTTCGGCGTCGCGATCGACCTGATCGAGCGGGCCCGCGGCGCGCCCGAGCTGCCGCCCGAGGCGGTCGCGGTCGGCGTACTGATGGAGCGGCACCGGCTGTCGCCCGCCGCCGCGCGCCGGATGCTCGAGGCGATCGCCGCCGCGCGCGGCCGCACCGAGGCGGCCGCGGCCGCTGAGATCGTGTCGGCCGTGGCGCTGCTCAGCGCGCCGCCTTCTCCCACAGCGTGAAGTAGAAGCGGCTGCCTCGGCCGGGTTCCGACTCGGCCCAGACCCGGCCGCCGTGCCGCCGCACGATCCGCTGCACGGTCGCGAGGCCGACCCCGGTGCCTGGGAACGCGGCCGAGCCGTGCAGGCGCTGGAATACCCCGAACAGCCGGTCGGCGAAGCGCATGTCGAAGCCCTCGCCGTTGTCGGCGACGCACCAGACGGCCTCCGCGCCCGTGCCGGCGCAGCCGAACTCGATCCGCGCCTCCGGCCGCTTGCCGGTGTACTTCCACGCGTTGCCGATCAGGTTCTCGAGCATCACGCGCAGCAGCGTGCGGTCGCCCTCGACCGTCATCCCCGGCTGCACCACGACGGTCGCGACCCGCTGCGGGTCGCCCACGCGCAGCTCCTCGACGATGGTGTCCGCGAGCCGCGAGAGGTCGACCTGCTCGGGGACGACCGGCTGGCCCGACAGCCGCGACAGGCCGAGCAGCGCGTCGATCATCTGCGTCATCCGCGCGGCGGCGCTCAGGATGCGCTGCAGGTGGTCGTGGCCGATCCGGTCGAGCCGCTCGCCGTAGTCCTCCTGCAGGATCCGCGCGAAGCCCTCGACCACGCGGATCGGCGCGCGCAGGTCGTGCGACACCGTGTACGTGAACGACTCGAGCTCCTTGGCGGTCACCTCGAGCTCGAGCGAGCGTTCGCGCATCTTCTCGCGCAGCCGCTCGATCGCCCGGCCGTCCTGCTGCAGGCGCGCCTGGTCGGCCGAGCGGTCGTGCATCAGCAGCGCCGCGCACGGGCGCAGCGCGCCGCCGCCCGGCAGCGGCTCGAGCCGCAGCTCGACCGAGCGCGTCTCACCGTACTTGCGCGCGACGTCGACGTGCATCCGCGTCTCGCGACGCGCGCGCAGCGCGAGCTCGAGCCCGGCCGGGGCGCCCTGCGAGTCGGCCCCGAAGAGCGTGCGGGACGGCAGCTGGCGCAGCTCGCGCTCGGTGCGATCGAACAGACGGCACGCCGCCGCGTTGGCCCAGATCACGTGCCAGCCGGCCGTGCCGCCCGAGCCGGCCTCGATCCAGACGACCGGCTCGGCGGCGGCGAGCAGCGCCGCGACCGCCAGCCGGCGCGCGCGGTCCGACACCACCTCCGTGCCGGCGTCGCGCGAGATCCCGGCGTAGCCGACGAACCGGCCCGACGCGTCGTGCCGCGGCAGGCCCGCGTCGATGGCGACGCGCACCCGCCCGCTCGGGTCGACCCAGACCCACGCGAGCTCGGAGAATGGCTCGCGCCGCTCGAGCGCCTGCCGGTGCGCATCCCAGTCGGGAGCATCGAGCGGCGTCGCGTCGTCGTCCCAGCGTCGCCGCCCGAGCTTGAGTTTCAGCGGCGAGGGCACCGGGCCGTCGTCGACGCGGGTCACGACGCCGTGCTCGTCCTGCTCCCAGTACACCTCGCGCGACAGCAGTCGGATCGTGTCGAGCTCGCTGCGGGGCCGGCCCGAGGGCGCGGCGGTGGCGGGGGCCGCGGTCGGCGGGGCAGGGGCGAGCGCCTCGGGACGGACGGCCGCCGGCGTCGCCATCGGTGCGGTCGGGGGATCCAGCCGGGCGTCGAGGCGGGGCGCGGGCACCGCAGCCGCGAGCGGGGCCGGTGCCGGGGCAGCGGCCGTCGAGGTCCGCCCGGTGCGTCGCGCGCCGGCGAACAGGCGCCGCGCGGCGAGGGTGCCGAGCCCGGCCAGTGCCGCGACCGACACCGCGATGACCAGCACCGGCACGGTCGCGTCGCCCGCGGACGGGTCGGTCGCGTGTGCGGTCCAGGGCAGCCCCCCGATCGTACCGGCCGCGCCGAGGACGGCCGTGCGGACCGCGCCCGGGAACGGGCGGCGGCCGCGGGGCGACGGGCGGCGGAGGGACGGCGGGATCATGCGTCTCGGGGAGCGCGTCACCTTACCCGAAAACTCGGCGCCACGTCCCCTCGGACGCCGGGCACCGTCCGTCGGTCGAGGCCGGCCGCGGGTATCGAGATGGCGGCCCGCGTGCCGACAACAAGCCGGTCGACACTTGTCCGCCCCGATGCCGCGTATGTCCGCCGTGCCCTCCGTGAGTCCACCCGAGCTTGCGCCGCGGGTGCTGCAGCTCGACGACGATCCGATGGGCCGGCTGCTGGCCAGCCGGGCGCTGCGCGAGCGCGGCTTCGACGCGGTGGGGCTCGACCGGGCCCGGGAGGCGCTCGAAGCGATCGAGGGCGGCGGGTTCGACTGCGCGGTCTGCGACATGCCGATGCCCGACGTCGACGGCATCGAGTTCTGCCGGCGCGGCCGCGCATCGCCCCGCGGCGCGGCCCTGCCCGTGCCGATGCTGACCTCGCGCGACGACGCCGAGGCGACCGTGCGGGCCTGCGAGGCGGGCGCGACCGACCACGTCATCACGTCGGTCAACGGGACGCTGCTCGTGCACCGGATCCGACAGGCGATGCACCTGCGGCAGCCCGAGCGCGGCGACGGTCGCCAGGCGAGCCGCTCGGGCCCGACGGGCGGTGCGGCGCCCGCAGGCTTCGAGTGGCGGCCCGCGGAGCTCCGGCTGCGAGGCTCGGCGGACCTGTTCCGGCTGCTCGACCGGGCCGACGCGCCAGCGACGATCGCCGACCGGCGCGTGCTCGCACTGATCGCGCCACCGGACCGCAGAACGCTGCGTCGCGCGATCGCGACGTTGTTCGACGGCGGCCCCTCGGTGCGCCGCGAGGTCGAGGTCGACACGCTGGCCGGCCGCACGCGCCGGCTGCGGGTCGACGTGCGCCACGTCACGACCGACGGGCGCGGCGCGCTCGAGGTCGCCGGGCCGTGCAGCGCCGGCGCGATCGACGCGGTGGTCAGCCTGTGCGGCGGCGAGTTCGGGCTGCTGCTCGAGGGCCTGCCCGACTCGGCGGTCGGCCTCGCGATCGCGCGCGACGCGGCGGCCTCGCTGCACGAGCCGTTCCGGGTCGACGGGCGCGAGGTGTTCCTGCGTGTCTCGGTCGGCGTCCATGCGGCCGAGCCGAACGGCGACGAGGGCGCGCGGCGGCTCGCGCGGGTCGAACCCGCGCGGCGCGCCGCCGCCGGCGCGGGAGGCCACTGCGCGCTCGCGTTCGAGCCCTCGATGGCCGAGCCCGGCCACGACCGCCTCGAGAGCGAGCGCGACCTGCACTACGCGCTCGGCCGCGGCGAGATGTCGATGCACCGCCCGCCGCAGTTCGACGCGACCGACGGCCGCATCGTCGGCTTCGAGGCGCTGATCTCCCGCGGCTGCAGCCTGCAGCAGCGCTCCCCCTCCGGTCGGGCGGCGCCGCTCGATGAGGCGCGCTCGCTCGCCGACCGGCACTCGATCCCGCCGCGCCGCACTGTCCTGGAGACCGTATCGTGAAAGCCGTCGCCCACGCCCCCCAAGGTCCGGCCGGCGCCGCGCGCCGCGACGCGTCGCCGTCGGCGACCGAGGCCGCGCGCGCCGCGATCCGCTACCTCGCCGAGCGCAAGCTCGTGCCGACTCCGGGCAACTACCGCAGGGCCTGGGCGGAGGTCGGCGGCCCCGCGAGCGACGTCGACGCCGAGCAGGTCGCGCAGGCCGCGGTGCGGCTGCTGACGCAGCGCGCCGAGCCCGGCGAGCCCGGTTTCGCCGGCCTGTCCTCGTCGGTGCGCGAGCAGCGCTGGAGCGAAGCGCTGTCGACGCTGCTGCACATCACGAAGCAGTCGCCGCGCGGCCGCTGGGGCACGCTGGTGGCCTCGGTCGTCGAGGCGGCCATGGGTTCGGGGCGCGACTGGCCGCCGCCGCGCCGGCTCGACGCGATCGTGGCCGCCGCGCACGAGAACGTCTCGAACGATTCCGCGCTGCGTGCGCAGCTCGAGCTGCTGTTGGTGCAGTGGCGTATGGACCCGGCGGTGCCGCGCTCCGCGCCGCACGCGCCCGCGTCCGTCGAGCCGAGGCCGGCAGACGACGAGGCGCAGGCGCCCGCTGGATCCCACGACGGGGCGACCGCCGCGGCGATCGACGCGGCCAGCGACGCTGCGGTCGCCCAGCGCGACCTCGCGAAGCTGCGCAAGGTGAACGCCGAGCTCACCGAGATCGTCATGTCGCTGTGCAACAGCTTCGAGACGGTCGCCGACGAGGGCAGCTGGATCGTCTCGCAGGTCGACGCGGTGCGCGACGCGGTGCGCGACGGTTCGGACCGACGCTCGCTCGCCGCCGCGCGCCAGCTGCTGCAGCATGCGCTGGTCACGCAGCAGTCGATCGTGCGCAGCCGCCGCGACGCGGTCGTGGCGCTGCGCGACCTGCTGCCGCACCTGGTGCAGCAGATGACGCACCTCGGCGAGCACGCGAGCGGCTTCGGCGAGACGCTGAACGAGCACCTCGATGCGATCTCGAACGCCGACTCGCTCGAGCACATCGCCGAGCGCGTGCGCGGCCTGATCGCCGATACGCGCGCGGTACACCAGACCTTCGACGACGCCCGGCGCGACCTGGGCGAGCGCTCCGAGCGGGCGGCGACGCTCGAGAGCGAGGTCGAGCGACTCGAGCGCGAGCTCGCGCAGGCGAGCGAGCGGCTGCTGACCGACCACCTGACCCGGACCGCGAACCGCGCGGGCCTGGAGCGCGCGTTCGACCGCGCGCTGCAGCAGCTGCGCGGGACCGGGGATCCGCTCGCGATCGCGCTGCTCGACATCGACGACTTCAAGAAGGTCAACGACGCGCTCGGCCACCAGGCGGGCGACGGCGCGCTGCGCCACCTCGCCGGGCTGCTTCAGGGCAAGGTGCGTGCCGGCGACACCGTCGCACGCTACGGCGGCGAGGAGTTCGTGATCCTGCTGCCCGGCATGACCGACGTGCAGTCGCGCGAGATGCTGGTGCGCGTGCAGCGCGAGCTGACCCGCGAGGTCTACCTGTACGAGTCGAAGCAGATCTTCATCACGTTCTCGGCAGGCACCACGCGGGTCGACCCGCAGGACTCGATCGAGTCGGCGATCGGGCGGGCCGACGACGCGATGTACCAGGCGAAGAACGCGGGCAAGAACTGCGTCGCCATCGCGTGAGCTCAGTCGATCAGCCCGTTCTTCAGGCAGTACGCCGTCAGGTCGGCGTTCGACTGCATCCCGAGCTTCTCGAGCACGCGGGCGCGGTAGACCGACACGGTCTTGGGCGACAGGCTCAGCTCGGTCGCGATGTCGGACAGGCGCTGCCCGGAGGCGAGCCGGATCAGCGTCTGGAACTCGCGGTCGGACAGCCGTTCGTGCGGCTTCTCGGCGTCGTCGACCGACAGGCGCGCGGCGAGTGCCTCGGCGATCGCCGGGGTGATGTACTTGCGCCCCGCGTGCAGCGTGCGGATCGCGGCGACGATCTGCGACGGGTCGGCCGACTTGTTCAGGTAGCCCATCGCGCCTGCCTTCAGCGCGCGGATCGCGTACTGGTCCTCGGGGTACATCGTGAGGACCAGCACCCGGATGCGTGCGGCCTCCTCGGCGAGCGAGTGCAGCACATCCAGCCCGCTTCGGCCCGGCAGGTTGATGTCGAGCAGCAGCACGTCGAACTCGGTGTCGCGGGCGAGCTGGCGCAGTTCGCCGTAGTCGGACGCCTCGCCGACAACGCGGATGTCGCCGGCTTCGTGCAGCGAGTCGCGCAGTCCGCGCCGGATCAGCGCGTGATCGTCGACGATCACGACGCGGATCATGCGTCCGACTCGTCGAGCAGGCGGAAAGCGGCCCGCTCGGTGAGCGGGATCGTCAGCATCACCGCGCCGCGTCGCTCGCCGAGCGCGATGTCGAGCCAGCCTTGGACCTGACGCACACGCTCGGTGAGGCCGCGCAGCCCGAACGAGCCGGGCTTGTCGACGTCCTCGGCCCGGATTCCGACGCCGTCGTCGGTGATCTCGAGCGACAGCGTGTCGTCCTGGACCATCAGGTCGACCTTCGCGCGGCGCGCCTTCGCGTGCTTGGCGACGTTCGTGAGCGACTCCTGCGCCACCCGGTAGACCGTGATCGCGATCGGCTCGGCGAGCTCGACGTGCTCGCGGTTGGAGGTCAGCTGCGCGTCGATGCCGGTGCGGCTCGAGAACTGCCGCACCAGCACATCGAGCGCGTCCACGATGCCGGCCTCGAGTGCGGGCGGACGCAGGTTGCGCAGCAGACGCTGCACCGCGAGCACCGCCTGGTTCAGCGTGTCGAGGCCCTGGCGCGCCCGGGCACGCACGGCCTCCTCGCCATGGCGCTCGAGCCACGAGAGGTCGAAGCGCAACGCGGTCAGCATGCCGCCGACGTCGTCGTGGACCTCGCGGGCGATCGCCGCCCGTTCGGCCTCGACCGCCTGCTGCAGGTGGTCGGTCAGCGCGCGCAGCCGGCGCTCGGACTCGGCGAGCGCGCGCTGCGCGGCCCCGCGCTCGCGGCGGGCGGCGGCCGCGGACATCGCGTTGCGCAGTGCCGGGCCGAGCCGTGCGAGGCGACCCTTGATCAGGTAGTCGTCGGCGCCGGCCTGCATCGCGGCGACCGCGGCCTCCTCGCCGATCGTGCCCGAGACGATGATGAACGGCAGATCGTGCCCGGACGAGCGGACGATCCGCAGCGCCTCGCCGCTCGAGAAGCGGGGAAGGTGGTGGTCGGACACGACCGCGTCCCAGCGGCCCGACGCGAGCGCGGCCTGAAGCGCGGCGGCGTCCTCGACGCGAACGGCGTCGGGCTCGAGCCGCTGCTTGCGCAGCGAACGCAGCAGCAGCTCGTGATCGAGCTCGGAGTCCTCGACGACCAGCAGCCGGATCGGCGTGTCGCCGGTGTCCGGCCCGTCGGTCCGCTCGGCGGAATTGGTCGGATCCACCCGGTCTTATCTGCAGTTGGCCGATCCAGCTCGACCGGACAATCCGGATCGGTGCGGACTCGACCGTATCGATCTTAGCACGCGTCGATTTCCGCGATTCCCGAGGCGAACAAGCGCGATGAGCGATCAACACTCCCAAGACGGCGAAGAGGCGGTGCCCGCACGGCTCGCCGCGGACATGCAGGATGAACTGCTGGCCGCGGGCACCGAGCTCGAACGGCTGGAGCGCCTGCTCTCCGATGCGGTGGACCAGCTCCTCGACCGGTTCGGACGGGCCCATGCGCTGTGCGGCGACCTCCACGATGCGCAGCAGCCGGCCCTCGCGGCCGAACTGCGCGCGGCGATGACGGCGCTGCAGTTCCAGGACATGGCGTCGCAGCTGATCTCGCACTCGCGGCGTCGGCTGACCTCGGTCGCCGACTGCCTCGGGAACGTGGCGGACGGCGGCGAGGACGGGGCCGAGGTGCAGTGGGTCGGGCGTGCGTGCCCGGTCGCGCAACGTGCGGTGGATGCGGGCTCGGTCGAGCTCTTCTGAAGATCCGGAGCGGAAAATGACGATGCGTTCGATTCTGGCAGTGGACGATTCGGCTTCGATGCGCCAGATGGTGTCGTTCACCCTGCGCAGTTCGGGCTACGACGTCATCGAGGCGGTCGACGGGCAGGACGCCCTCGACAAGATCGGTGAGCGGCAGGTGGACCTGGTGCTCACCGACCAGAACATGCCGAGGATGGACGGGCTGACGCTGATCCGCCAGCTGCGCGGTCGGGACCGCTTCAAGCGCACCCCGATCCTGGTGCTGACAACCGAGTCCAGCGACGAGATGAAGCAGGCCGGCCGCGCCGCGGGTGCGACGGGCTGGATGGTGAAGCCCTTCGACCCGGCGAGGCTGCTCGAGGTCATCGGCAAGGTCCTGCCCCAGTAACCGGACATCGGAGCGACGATGAGCGAGACACAGACCGGCGGGCAGGGCGCCGCGTTCGACCTGTCGCAGTTCCACGGGGTGTTCTTCGAGGAGGCGGGGGAGAACCTCGCCAACATGGAGACGCTGCTGCTGGGGCTCGACGTCGATGCCGCGGACGACGAGACGCTGAACGCGATCTTTCGCTGCGCCCACTCGATCAAGGGCGGCGCCGCGACCTTCGGGTTCCAGGACGTCGCCGACCTCACGCACGTGATGGAGACGCTGCTCGACAAGCTGCGTCGGCACGAGCTCGCCGCGACCACCGGCATGATCGATACGCTGCTCGAGTCGGGCGACGTCCTCGAGCAACTGCTCGCCCGGCACCGCTCCGGTACGGGCGAGGCGATCGACAGCAGCGAGCTGGTCGCGCGGATCGGCGCGCTGGCGAACGGTACCGCCGCCGCTGCGCCGGTGGCGGTGGCGCCGCCCGCCGCCGCGCCGGCATCGGCCGAACCGGCCTCGACCGGGCCGCAACCCGCCGGGACCTCGCCGACGCTCGTCGCCGGGCCGGGCGAGCGCGCACTCGACGTCGCGGTCGGGCCGCTCGATCGACCCGAGGCCGCGGACCACCTCGCGGAGCTGTTCGCCGAGATCCCCGGGCTGGGCCGCATCGAGGTGCTGGACGGCGGCCGTCCGGATGCGCAGGGGCTGCGCCGGTTCCGCGTCGTCACCGCCGCGGCCGACGCCGAGCTGCTCGACCTGTTCTCGTTCCACGTGGCGCGAGAACAGGTGCGTCTCGCCCCCGCCGCAGAGGCCGCGCTGGCCGCCCCGACCGCGCTTGCGCCGGCCCCCGCGAAGCGCGCCGCGGCCGAGCGGGAGGACTTCGGCTTCTTCGTCGACCTGCCCGAAGCGGCGCCGGCCGTCGCATCCGCGCCCGCGCAGGCCGCGCCGGCCGCAACCGCGCAGGCCGCGACCGGGCCGGCCGCACCGGCCGCCGCACCGGTGCCGCGAGCGGCCCGGGCCGCCGAAAAGCCGGCTGCGGGCGCCGCCGGCCTCGAGAGCTCGACGATCCGCGTGCCGATCGAGAAGGTCGACCAGCTGATCAACCTGGTCGGCGAGCTGGTGATCACTCAGGCGATGCTCGCGCAGACCGGTCGCGGCCTCGATCCGGTGATCCACCAGTCGATGGCCACCGGCCTCACCGACCTCGAGCGCAACACGCGCATGCTGCAGGAATCGGTGATGGCCATCCGGATGATCCCGATGGCCGTGGTCTTCAACCGCTTCCCTCGGATGCTGCGCGACCTCGCCTCGAAGCTCGGCAAGCAGGTCGAACTGCAGACGATCGGCGAGGACACCGAGCTCGACAAGGGCCTGATCGAGAAGATCACCGACCCGCTGACACACCTCGTGCGCAACGCGGCCGACCACGGCATCGAGCAGCCCGAGGACCGGATCGCCGCCGGCAAGCCGGCGCAGGGCACGGTCACGCTCGCGGCCGCGCACCAGGGCGGCTCGATCGTCATCGAGGTCCGCGACGACGGCCGAGGCCTGAACCGCGGCAAGCTGCTGAAGAAGGCGGCCGAGCGCGGCCTCGCGGTGCACGACCAGATGACCGACCAGGAGGTCTACGGTCTGATCTTCGAGCCCGGGTTCTCGACGGCGGCCGTCGTCACCGACGTGTCCGGTCGCGGCGTCGGGATGGACGTCGTCAAGCGCAACATCACCTCGCTCGGCGGCTCGGTCGAGATCGATTCGACCGAGGGGCAGGGCATGCGGGTGTCGGTGCGGCTGCCGCTGACGCTGGCGATCATGGACGGCATGTCGGTCGGCGTCGAGGACGAGACCTACATCGTGCCGCTCGCCTCGGTGGTGGAGTCGATCCACCTGTCGGCCGACGACGTGAAGTCGATCGGCGGGAACGGACGCGTCGTCGAGGTGCGCAACGAATACCTGCCGCTGCTCGCGCTCGACGAGCTGTTCGCGGTCCCGCGCGCCGAGCCGGCCTCGGGCGGGATCATGATCGTCGTCGAGGCCGAGGGCGGCCGCATCGCGCTGGTCGTCGACGAACTGATCGGGCAGCACCAGGTTGTCGTCAAGAACCTCGAGTCGAACTACCGCAAGGTGCCGGGCGTGTCCGGCGCGACCATCCTCGGCGACGGCCGGGTGGCGCTGATCCTCGACGTGTCGTGGCTCGTGCGCCGCGCCCGTCACTGAGCCCATCTAGGACAGGAGAGCTTCCATGGCAGCACACGATCGAGATCATGCGGCGGGCGCCGCGCGTCCCCGCGAGTACCTGACCTTCAGGCTCGGCGAGGAGGAGTACGGCATCGACATCCTGAAGGTGCAGGAGATCCGCGGCTACGAGCAGCCGACCCGCATCGCCAACACGCCGTCGTTCATCAAGGGCGTGGTGAACCTGAGGGGCGTCATCGTCCCGATCGTCGACCTGCGGCTGAAGTTCAACCTCGGCTCGGCCGAGTACAACGACTTCACCGTCGTCATCATCCTGAACCTCGGTTCGCGCGTCGTCGGCATCGTCGTAGACTCGGTGTCCGACGTGATGGAGCTCGCGCCCGAGCAGATCCGGCCCGCGCCGGAGGTCGGCTCGTCGGTCGAGGCGGACTTCATCACCGGGCTCGGCACGCTGAACGACCGGATGCTGATTCTGATCGAGATCGAACGGCTGATGGCCGCCGCCGACATGGCGCTCGCCGAGCAGCCGGCCTGATCCGCGGACCGACGACACCATGAACCTTCGTGCGAAGCTGCTGCTGTCGCCGGTGATCGCCGGCGTATCGGTGATCGCCGTCGCGGCCATCGCCACGTCCGGCTCGGTCGGCGGCGCGAATATCGCGCTGACCTGGGGCGCCGCCGTCGCGGGCACGCTGCTGGCGCTCGGCGTCGGCTGGGTGGTCAACGCACGGCTGCTCGCGCAGCTCGACGCGTCGCGCGTCGCCGCCGACTCGATCGCCGACGGCGACCTGCGGGTGAAGCTGCCCGAGCCGTCGGGCGACGAGGTGGGGCACCTGATCTCGGCACTCGGCCGAATGTCGGCGAACCTGTCGCGCACGCTCGGCAGCATCCGCGACTCGACCGAGCAGATCGCCTCCGCGTCGACCGAGATCGCGGTCGGCAACAACGACCTGAGCCGGCGCACCGAGCAGCAGGCCGCCAGCCTGCAGCAGACTTCCTCGAGCATGGAGCAGCTGACCGGCACCGTCGCGACCAACGCGGACAGCGCCCGTCAAGCGAACCAGCTCGCGCTCGGCGCCTCCGAGGTCGCGCGGCGCGGCGGCGAGGTGGTCGAGCAGGTGGTGGCGACGATGGGCGAGATCAGCGACAGCTCGCGCAAGATCGCCGACATCATCGGCGTCATCGACGGCATCGCGTTCCAGACGAACATCCTCGCGCTGAACGCAGCGGTCGAGGCGGCGCGCGCCGGCGAGCAGGGCCGCGGCTTCGCGGTCGTCGCCGGCGAGGTGCGCTCGCTCGCGCAGCGCAGTGCCGAGGCGGCCCGCCAGATCAAGGGCCTGATCGGCGACAGCGTGCAGCGCGTCGATTCGGGCGGCCGGCTGGTCAAGGAGGCCGGTACCACGATGGACGAGATCGTAGTCTCGGTGCGCCGCGTGACCGACATCATCGGCGAGATCTCGTCGGCGACCGCCGAGCAGAGTGCCGGCATTGGCCAGGTCAACACCGCGGTCGGCCAGCTCGACCGGGTGACGCAGCAGAACGCGGCGCTCGTCGAGGAGAGCGCAGCCGCGGCCGAGAGCCTCAAGGAGCAGGCTCGCCGTCTCGCCGCGGCGGTCGACGCCTTCCGGCTCGAGGGCAACGCCCGCCCCGGGACGGTCGATCCTGCGGTACCGTTCGCCAGCGGCCCGGTGGCCCTGAAGTCGTCGTCCGCGTCGGCGGCGCAGCCCGTCCAGGAGCCCGAGGTCTCGAAGCCCGAGGTC
>JADCHE010000185.1 GCA_020248665.1 Burkholderiales bacterium
CGATCCGCGCGAACACCGGCACGTAGAAGATGCCGATCGCGACGATCGACACGACGATGCCCGGCCCGAACACCGCGGCCATCATGATCGCCGACAGCAGCGCGGGGAACGCGAAGGTGAAGTCGGCCAGGCGCATGATCGCCTCCTCGACCCAGCCGCGGCGCGCGGCCGCCAGCAGCCCGAGCGCGGTGCCGACGGTCAGGCCGATGCCGACCGCGATCGTGCCGACCAGCAGGGAGTTGCGCGCGCCGACCAGCAGCAGCGAGGCGACGTCGCGGCCGAACGAGTCGGTGCCGAGCCAGTGCTCGGCCGAAGGCGGCGCGAGCTTCTTCATCACGTCGATCTCGTACGGCGGCCACGGCGTCCAGACGAAGGACAGCGCGGCCGCGAGCACCACGAGCGCCGACAGCACGGCGCCGATCGCGAAGCTGCGGTGGCGCATCGCGCGGCGCAGGAACGCACCGGTGCCGGTCCCGGACAGCGTGGCGCTCATGCGTCGGCAGGCTTGAGTCGCGGATCGATCGCCGCGTAGAGCACGTCGACGACGAAGTTGACGACGACCACCATCGCAGCGAGCAGCATCACGCAGTTGCGCACGACGATCAGGTCGCGGTTGGAGATCGACTGGAAGATAAGCCGCCCGAGCCCCGGCAGGTAGAACACCGTCTCGACGACGATCGTGCCGGCGAGCAGCGTCGCGAACTGCAGCCCCATCACCGTCAGCACCGGGATCATCGCGTTGCGCAGCACGTGGCCCCACAGCGCGGCTCGGCGACTCAGGCCCTTGGCGCGCGCGGTGCGCACGAAGTCCTCGCGCAGCACGTCGAGCACCGCCGAGCGGGTGATCCGCGCGAGGATCGCCGCCTGCACGACCGCGAGCGAGACCGCCGGCAGCACCAGCGACTTGAGCGCGGGACCGACGCCCGCGTCCCAGCCCGGGAAGCCGCCCGCCGAGAACCAGCGCAGCTGCACCGCGAACAGCAGGATCAGCAGGATCGCGAACCAGAAGTTCGGGATCGCGATGCCGACCTGCGTGAGCCCCATCAGGCCGACGTCGCCGAGGCGTCCGTGGCGCGAGGCGGCGTACAGGCCGGCCGCGAGCGCGAGCACCGCGGTCAGCGTCATGGCGAGCACCGCGAGCGGCACCGTCAGCGCGAGCCGCTCGGCGATCAGCCCCGCGACCGGCGCGCCGTACGCGTGGCTGGTGCCGAGCTCGGCGGTCGCCATGCCGGCGATCCAGGCGAAGTAGCGCTCGAGCGCGGGGCGATCGAGGCCGAGCTTGGCGCGCAGCGCTGCGACCGCCTCGGGCGACGCGTCCGGGCCCATCATCATCTGCGCCGCGTCGCCGGGCAGGATCTCGAGCACGACGAAGACGACGATCGAGGTCGCCAGCAGCGTCGCCGCGAGCGTCGCCAGCCGCTTCAGCAGGAACAGGGTCATCGGCGCGGGCCGCGGGCCGGGTGGTGGTGGGGCATGTCGGACGGATGATAGCGTCCGGCTCGCACGCGGCGCCGCGCCGGGCGCCGAGGCCTAGGGCGCAGCGGGCGGGTCGATTCCGGACTGCGGCCAGCGCGTGCGAACGATCCGCCAGGCGACCAGACCGATCGACATCAGCGCGATCGACGCGACCGAGAGGCCGAGCGCCGAGTGCATCACCAGTGGCGCGATCGCACCGGCCACGAGCCCGTTGGCGAGGCTGCCGATCGTCGCCTGAAGCGACGAGGCCATGCCGCGCCGCTCGGGGAACAGGTCGAGCACCATCAGCGTGACCACCGGTACCATCAGCGACCAGCCGAACGAATAGCCTGCGATCGGGAGCATCGCCCACGACGCGTGAGGCTCGAAGGCCGCGTTCGCTGCGAGGTTGACCAGCGCCGACGCGACCATGATCCGGAAGCCCCAGCGCACCTGCACGCGCCGCTCGATCCTGCCGGCGAGCCGCCCGCTCGCGAGCGCACCGGCCATGATCCCGGCGATGCTGATCAGGAAGAACCAGAAGAACTGCGTCGGCGCGAGTCCGAGCACGTCACCGAGGAAGGCCGGCGCCGACAGCACGTAGAGGAACATCCCGTTGAAGGGGATGCCGCTCGCCAGCGCGAGCAGCAGGAAGCGCGGGCTCGAGCCGAGCTGCACGTAGCCGCGCATCAGGTCGCGCGCGTTGAACGGCTGCGCCTGCGACGGGTGGAGCGACTCGGGCAGCCAGCGCCAGATCGCGGTCCAGAGCACGAGGCCGATCGCGGCGAGGAACCAGAACACCGCGTGCCAGCCGGCGTGCACGAACAGCCAGCCGCCGATGATCGGCGCGATCGCGGGCGCGACGCCGAAGTAGATCGTCACCTGCGACATCACCCGCTGCGCTTCGACCGGCGCGAACATGTCGCGAACGATCGCCCGCGAGACGACGACGCCCGCGCCGGCGGACAGGCCCTGCAGCGCGCGGAACGCGATCAGCGCCCCGACGTGCGTCGACAGCGCGCATCCGGTCGAGGCGAGCGCGAACACGCCCACGCCCCACAGCACGACCGGCCGGCGCCCGACGCTGTCCGACAGCGCGCCGTGAAAGAGGTTCATGAACGCGAAGCCGAACAGGTACGCCGACAGCGTCTGCTGCATCTGCACCGGCGTCGCGCGGACGTCGGCCGCGATGCCCGCGAACGCCGGCAGGTAGGTGTCGATCGAGAAGGGGCCGACGGAGCCGAGCGCGGCGATCATCAGCGCGAGCGCCCAGCGGGGCCCGCGCCACAGCTTCGCAGCGTCCGGGTTCACCGACGGTCCAGCGACGCGCGCGTGTCGCGGTAGGCATTGGCCCGCGGGCCGCCGATCGAGATCGCGCGGTCGGCCGCGAGGCGCGCGGCATCGAACCGTCCGCTCGCCTCGAGGGCACGCGCGAGGTTGTTCCACGCGTCGGCGAACCCGGGGTCCAGCGCGAGCGCGGCGCGGTACGCGCCGACCGCGCCGCGCGGATCGCCGTCCGTGAGCAGCCGGTTGCCGCGCCCGAACCAGCCGAGGCGACTGTTCGGCCAGCGCGCGACGAGGGCCTCCCAGGCGCGCGCGCCGCCCGTGGCGTCGACCCGCTCGAGGCCGACGACCGCGCGGACCGCGGCGGCCTCGTCGGCCGCAGCCGCCATCCGGTCGGGCGCCGTCACCGCGAAGGCCCACCGCCCACCGCGCGCCCAGGTGCGGTCGAAGGTGTCGAGCGGCATCGCGAGCGACGGCGTGTCACCCGAGTGCAGCACGACCTCGCGCGCGGCGAGATCGACGCCGGTCAGCACCGCGTAGTGCCAGCGCGGCGCGAACGAGAACCCCAGGTCTTGCAGCACGACGACTGGCCGGCCGTCGGCGAGCTCGGCACGCAGCGCGTCGAGCGAGGGCGGCAGCTCGGTCGCGAGCATCCCCTGGGCGCGCGTCGCGGCCAGCATCTCGGCCTGCAGCGCGCCCTGCAGGCCCGGCACGAACGCGCGCTCGGCCAGCCGCGAGACCGGCACCTCGCGACCGGCCGCTGCGAGCACCATCGCGAGCGACGCCGGGCCGCACTGCCGGTCGGGCTGCGCGACGAACGGCACGCCGGCGAGCCGGATCGGATCGGGGAGCGCGACGGCGGTCGCGGCAGGCGACGCGCCGGACGGCGCGGCGGGCGGGCCGGCGGGTCCCGCGCACGCGCCGAGCAGCGCGACGGCCGCGAAGGCGACCGCCGCGACGCGCGACGCGCGGGCGGCGTTCAACGCACCGAGCGGGTGAAGGGGAAGACCTTGGTCAGGCCGAGGATGTCGGTCACCAGCAGGATGACGAAGACCGCGAACAGCACGCCGATGATGCTCGAGCCGCCGGCCGGCAGCTGGCCCAGCTGGCCCGCGATGCGCTCGATCTCGGCGTCGCTCAGCGCGTCGACGCGCGCGCGAGCGACCCGCGGGTCGACCCCGAGCGACTCGAGCTGACGGCGCACGTCGTCGCGCTCGAGCATCGTGCGCAGCGCGTCGCGGTCGACCGGAGAGCCGGGCGCGGCCGACTCGGCGCGGACGACCTCCTCGGTGCCGACGACGCGGGCGGACGCGGGCGAGGGCAGCGTCAGCGCGGTCATCGCGATCACCAGCGATGCGGACAGGGTCCGCGCGTAGCATCGGTTCATCGGAGCTCCAGTTCTTCCCGTGCGGCCCGTGCCGGCGGGGAGTCAGGCTAGCACTGGGCCTCGAAGGACGGCAACCGAGCCCGCACCGGCCACATCCGCTACGGCGATCGATGTCACGATGTGCCGGCCGAGCGGCTATGCTGGAGGGTCACCACACCCGACCCGGATACGGAGGCTCCGACGTGACGACCCGAGCTCGACGAGACTGGCTGGCCGCGTGCGCCGGCCTGGTCGGCACCGCGATGCTGCCTGCGCGCGCCGGCGCCCAGCAGGCCCCGGTCAACGCCCCCCGAGGCCCGGACGTGGTCTTCGTGCCGACGCCGCGCGAGGTCGTGGACGAGATGCTCGCGGTCGCCAAGGTCGGCCCGAAAGACGTGCTC
Organism: Burkholderiales bacterium; assembly: GCA_020248665.1. Lineage (GTDB taxonomy): Bacteria > Pseudomonadota > Gammaproteobacteria > Burkholderiales > Burkholderiaceae_E > UBA4615. The sequence goes on from JADCHE010000185.1 coordinate 4,507, forward strand.
TACGACCTCGGCTCGGGCGACGGCCGCATCCCGATCACCGCCGCCCAGCGCTGGGGTACGCGCGGAGTGGGCGTGGACATCGACCCCCAGCGGATCGAGGAGGCCAACGCGAACGCCATCGCCGCGAAGGTCACCGACCGGGTGAGGTTCGTGCAGGGCGACCTGTTCGAGATGGACCTGAGCCCGGCGACGGTGATCACGCTGTACCTGCTGCCCGACCTGAACGTGAAGCTGCGCCCGACGCTGCTCAAGCTCAAGGCCGGCACCCGGATCGTGTCGCACGACTTCGCGATGGGCGACTGGAGGCCGGAACGCCGCATCGAGAAGGGCAACCGCACGGTGTACTTCTGGACGGTGCCCGCCCAGGGCAAGCCCTACCCGAAGATGTGATCGGGCATCCCCCGGGCCGGCCGCACCGACCGGGGCGTGGCGGGTCGGCACCATGGGCGGTGGGAATACCGAACGGACGCTCCGGCGGGGCTTGAGCCGGAGCGAGCCGCCCCCATGTCAGGACGGTCGCTGTTGGCCCGACCGAGTCCCACGATGAAGACCGAGCGTCCCGATCGAACCGCGCTCCTGCGCCGCCAGGGCACGACCGAGTCCGCGTTCGCGGTCCTGACGGCCGTGCTGCTGTTCGGCAGCACCGCCTCCCCCGGCATCGTCGCGATGGCCGGCGCGCTCGCCGTCTGGATGGCTTGGCGCGGCCGCAGGATGGTCGAGCTCGCCGTGCCGCTGGCCGACGCCGAACGTCGCGAGCTGGAACATCTGGCCGCCGATTCGCGTCACGTGAGGGAGCTGCTCGCGCTGCTCGCGACGTCGGGGCAGCAGCCGGTGCGGTTCGACCTGCTGCGCTGCCGCCGGCTCGCGCAGGTCGAGTCGCTGCTCGACGGCCGGACCTGACCGCGGCCGGGCCCGGCGGCCCGGTCTCCCGCCGGCGCGTCCGGCGCCCCCTTAGGTGGCTCACCCCTTGAGCCACCCAGGATCCAACCTCATCTGACGGGAATGAGCGACTCCTCCGCCCCCACCCTGCCGAGCAAGGACACCATGCTGACTTCTAACGAACGCAAGGTCCTCGAGATGCGATTCGGCCTCGGCTCCGACGATGCGTCGAGCGGGCTGACGCTCGTCGAGATCGCCCACCGGCTGGGCGTCACCCCCCAGCGAGCCAGCCAGCTCGAAGCGAGCGCACTCGCCAAGATGCGGGCCGCGATGCGCGCCCGCGGCATCCTCTCGATGGACGACGCGGTCTGACGCGTCCAATGCCGGCGGCGCGGCGCGGCCGCGCCGCCGCTCATGGCACGATCAGGATTTTGCCGGTGACCTTGCGCGCCGACATGTCGTTCAGCGCACGCGTCACTTCGTCGAGGCGGTAGCGCCCGGAGATGTGCGGCCGGAGCTTGCCCTCGTTCAGCCAGCCCATCATCTCCTTCATGCCGGCGAGGTTCGCCTGCGGCTCGCGGCGCGTGAAGTCGCCCCAGAACACGCCGACGATCGAGGCGCCCTTCAGCAGCGCGAGGTTCAGCGGGATCGAAGGGATCTGCCCCGCGGCGAACCCGATCACCAGGTAGCGGCCGCGCCAGCCGATCGAGCGGAACGCGGGCTCCGCGAACTTCCCGCCGACCGGGTCGTAGATCACGTCCGGGCCCTTGCCCTGCGTCTCGCGCTTGATCGCCTCGCGCAGGTCTTCCTTCTCGTAGTTGATCGTCGCGTCGGCGCCGTGCTCGCGGCAGACCGCGAGCTTCTCGTCGGTGGATGCGGCCGCGATCACGCGCGCGCCGATCGCCTTGCCGATCTCGATCGCCGACAGGCCGACGCCGCCGGCCGCGCCCAGCACCAGCATCGTCTCGCCGGGCTGCAGCGCGGCGCGGTCGCGGATCGCGTGCCAGGAGGTGCCATAGGTCAGCGTGAACGCGGCGGCGACCTCGTAAGAGACGCCCGCCGGGATCTTCATGACCTTGTCGGCGGGCGCGACCACCTCCTCGGCGAAGCAGCCGATGCCGGCATAGGCCATCACCGCGTCGCCCGGCTTCACGTGGGTCACGCCCTCGCCGACCGCGACCACCTCGCCGGCGGCCTCGGAGCCGGGCGAGAACGGCAGCGCCGGCTGCATCTGGTACTTCTTCTGGATGATCAGCACGTCGGGGAAGTTGACGCCCGCGGCCTTGACGCGCACGCGGACCTCGCCGGGCCCGGGGTCGCGCGCCGGCACGTCCTCGACCACCAGCGACTCCGCCGGCCCCCACTCCTTGCACAGCACTGCCTTCATCGCTCCTCCTTCGGCCTTTCGGCGGAGTCTACCGCGCTCCGGCGGGGGGACGACCCACCGTGTATCCTTGCGCACGCCCAGAACGGCAAAGGAAAGAAGGATGACGCTGCAGGAACTGAAGCGACGGCTCGCGATCCCGGTGATCGGCTCGCCGCTGTTCATCGTGTCCAACCCGGACCTCGTGATCGCCCAGTGCAAGGCCGGCATCGTCGGCTCGTTCCCGGCGCTGAACGCGCGGCCCGCCGAGGTGCTCGACCAGTGGCTGCAGCGGATCACGACCGAGCTGGCCGAGTGGGACCGCCAGCACCCCGAGCGGCCGAGCGCGCCGTACGCGGTCAACCAGATCGTGCACAAGTCGAACGACCGCCTGCAGCACGACGTCGAGATGTGCGTGAAATACAGGGTGCCGCTGGTCATCACCTCGCTCGGCGCACGCACCGACGTCAACGACGCGATCCACTCGTACGGCGGCATGGTGCTGCACGACGTGATCAACCAGACCTTCGCGCACAAGGCGATCGAGAAGGGGGCCGACGGCCTGATCCTCGTGGCCACCGGCGCGGGCGGCCACGCGGGCGTGCAATCGCCGTTCGCGCTGGTGCAGGAGACGCGCGAGTGGTTCGACGGCCCGATCGCGCTGTCCGGCTCGATCGCCACCGGCGAGGCGGTGCTCGCCGCCGAGGCGATGGGCGCCGACTTCGGCTACATCGGCTCGGCCTTCATCGCGACGAAGGAGGCCAATGCGACCGAGGCCTACAAGAACGCGATCGTCGACGGCACGGCGGGCGACATCGTCTACACGAACCTGTTCACCGGCGTGCACGGCAACTACCTGCGGCCGTCGATCGTCGCCGCCGGCCTCGACCCCGACAACCTGCCCGAGAGCGATCCGAGCAAGATGCAGTTCGGCTCGGGCGGCAGCGCGAAGAGCAAGGCGTGGCGCGACATCTGGGGCTGTGGCCAGGGCATCGGCGCAGTCAAGGACGTGCCGACCGCAGGCGAGTACGTCGCGCGCCTGATCCGCCAGTACGATGCGGCGCGCGCCCGGCTGGGGCTCGCGGTACCGCAGCGCGCGGCGGCCTGAAGGACATCGACGTCGCGGGCGCCGACGGCGCCGAACGGCTCGGGCGTGGCGAGACACACCGTGTCGTCGACCTCCCAGCGCAGCACGGCCAGCATAGCCGCCGGCGCGACGGGCACCGCGAGCACGACGTACGCCGGACCGCGCCGGCGCAGCGCACGGAGCGCGGCCCGCAGCGTCGTGCCGGTCGCGATGCCGTCGTCCACCACGACGACCGTCGCGCACGACACCGGCAGGGGCGGCCGGCCGGCGAGGTACATCGCGCGCCGGCGGGCGATCTCCGCAAGCTCCCGTACGGCCTGCCGGTCGATCGAGGGCCGGGTCACCCCGAACGCCGCGCGAAGCGGCTCGTCGACCACCACCTCGGGCGGTCCGCCCTCGACGAGCGCGGTCACCGCGAGCTGCGGCTGCCAGGGCACGCCGATCTCGCGGACGATCACCGGGTCGAGCGGTGCTCCCAGCGCGTGCGCCACCTCGGCGGCCACCGGCACGCGGCCGCGCGGCAGCGCGAGCCCCACCACGGGCGGCGCGAGCCGGCGTGCGCTCGGCTCGGCGGCGAGCGCGCGGGCCGCGGCCCGGCGCTCGGCGAACGGGAGGAAGGCATTCATCGGTCGTGATCCCCGGCCACGCCGTGGACGATGCCGCCCGGCACGCATCCGGGTATTGCGCCGGATCAAGGCACCGCGTGGCGAGAGGGCGATGATGCAGGCACGGGTCCGAGGCCGACCCGCGCAGGAGGCTCCCGTGCAGCGGAACTGGTACGTGGTCGCGAACGCGTCGCGCGCTCGACTGCTCGAGCGCACACCGGGCGAGGACGACTGGGCCGACGTCGTCGATCTGGTCCACGCGGACAGCCGTCGCCCCGGGGCGAGCCTGGCGCGCGACCGGCCCGGTCACATCGCGGGCGGGGGTCCGGCGTACGGCGGCTGCACGTTCCAGCCCCGGACCGATCCGCGGCGGCACGAGCACGCGCGCTTCGCGCGGCAGATCGCCGATGCCGTCGACGCGGCGGTCTCGGACGGCCGCTGCGGCAGGCTCGTGCTGGTCGCATCCGCCCCGTTCCTCGGCGTGCTCGACGCGCAGCTCGATCCGCGGTCGCGCAAGGCCGTGCACGCGCGCATCGCGCATGACTGGACCACGCTGCCGGACGTGGCGCTGGTGGCCAAGCTGGGCGAGGCCGATGTCGGCGGCTGAGGCACGGCGCGACGCGAGGCACGGCGCATGCCGCGCCGGGGCCGGCGCATGAAGCGGCTCCGCCGCCCGCCGGTACCGCGAGGCGCGCGACCGCCGCGCACGGGCCGCCCGCCCGCGTCCGTGGACGCCCCGCTCGCAGGCGAGCCGGGCCCGGTCGACGCACCCGCGGCGTTCGACGACGGACCCGACCGGCCGTCGATCCCGGCCACCGTGCGTGACGGAAAGCAGGCGCCGGTCGCCGGCGAGGCCGGCGAGGAGTCCGTCCGCGAGACCGGCGAGGACGACTGGACGGACGCGGAGCGGGGCGGCTCGTCGCCCGACGCGCCGTGACCGGCCGCGCGCACGCCGCGCCTTCGGAGTGCCCGCCCGACGACGCGCCCGACGACGCCCCTCAGGTCGCCGAGCGGCTGCGGTTCCCGGCGGCCCCCGCGACCTACGGCGCGGCGGGCGCCGGGACATCGTCGGTCGAGATCGTCGAGACCCACATGGCGTGGGTCGTCTTCGCCGGCGAGCGGGTCTGGCAACTCAAGAAGCCGGTGCGCGCCCCCTCCCTCGACGTCTCGACGCTCGCTGCGCGCGAGCACGCGTGCCCAGGAGAGCTGCGGCTGAACGCGCGGCTCGCGCCCGGGGTCGACCTCGGCCCGGACCCGCCGTGCCGGGACGAACGGCCGCTGTCGCTCGTGCCGGAAGCGGCCCACGACCGAGGCGGCCGGACCCTCGACTGGCGGGTGCGCATGCGCCGGCTGCCGCATGCGCGGATGCTCGACACGCTGCTCGCACGCGGCTCGGCGACCGAGGACGACATCGACGCGCTCGGCGAGACCCTGGTCGCCTTCTATCGCCGGGCCCACCCGCCGCCGCCCGACCGCGACGGATGCGTCGCGCGGTTCGAACGCGGGCACGCCACCAATGCGGCGATGCCGTCGGACCCGCGTCTCGCGCTGCGCGACGCGCCCGATCGCTTCGGCGTGGCACTCACGCGCGCGGAAGGCCTGCTGCGCGCGCGCTGCCTGCAGGGCGGTGGGTCGCGATGGCCACGGCGACCTGCGGCCCGAGCACGTGTGCCTCGTGCGCCCGCCGGCGATCGGCTCGAAGCCGCCGACGTGCCCGTCGCTGCGCCGCGTGTCGATCATCGCGAACCCGACCGGCCGCGCCAGCCGCGCCTCGAGGTGCTCCCGCCAGAGCCGCGCCCGCCCGACCCCGCCCGGGTAGCTGCGCCACGTAGCGCGACGCGATCGGGTCGAACGGCTTCGTGCCGCGGTCCGTGCGCGCGTAGGCGAGGTAGGGCACGACCGCGGTGACGCGCGCCGCGCCGTGCCGGCGAAGCGTCGCGACGAACTTCAGCAGCCGCACCAGCCGGCCGTGCGGGCGGTCGGCCGGGCCGCCGTGCAGGCCGGCGACGACGTACGCACGGCGCCGCGCGGGTCCACCGGCGGTCGCAGCTTGCGCTCGCCGTCCTCGAACCCGCGTTCCTCGGGCAGCGCGACCGCGCCGCCGAGCGCCCGCGCGATCGCGGGCGCCAGCGCACAGCCGTGTTCGAGCGCGAAGAGCAGCTTTGCGGATCCTTGTCCCGCCACCCCGCCGGAGCGCCGAGACCGGCGGGGAAGCCCGTCGGCGCAGGCGCGCGGGTCCTCGAGCGAGGTCAAGGCCGCGATCGGGCGCGGTCGCCGCGTCAGCGCCCGATCATGCGCCGAGGTCGACGACGAAGCGCCCACGCCCCCGCCCTTCGAGCAGCGCCTCGAGCGCGCGAGGCAGGTCCGCGAGCCCGATCGTCGTGCCGATCGACGCCGCGTGCCGGGGCCGCAGGTCGGTGCCGATCCGCGCCCAGATGCGTCGCCTCAGCCGCATCGGGCTGTTCGCGTTGATGCCGAGCAGCCGCACGCCACGCAGGATGAAGGGCAGCACCGAGGTCACGAGCTCGTTGCCGGCGGCGTTGCCGAACGCGGCGACCACTCCGTCGGGCTTCGTCGTGCGCAGCAGCGCATCGAGCGCGGCGCCGCCCAGCGAGTCGATCGCGCCCGACCAGGTCGCCGCCTCGAGCGGGCGCCCGCCGACGGCGAGCGGCGGCACGACGGTCGCGGCGCCCAGCGCGCGCAGCCAGCCGTCGTCCGGCTGGCGCGTCAGCGCGTGCACCTCGGCGCCGAGGCCCGCGAGCATGTCGATCGCGAGCGAAGCGACACCGCCGGTCGCGCCGTTGACCGCGACCGGGCCCGCGCAGGGGGTCCAGCCGTTCGCCTGCATCGCGTCGATCGCGAGCGCCGCGGTGTAGCCGGCGACGCCGATCGTCGCCGCCTCGGCGAGCGGCAGCCCCGCCGGCAGCGGCACCACACGGTCGGCGGGCGCCTGCAGCCACTGCGTGAAGCCGCCGTCGCGCTCGGCCGCAAGGCCGAAACCGTGGACGATCACCGCGTCGCCCGGCGCGAAGCCTGGGTCGTCGGACGCCTCGACGACGCCGACGTGCTCGATGCCGAGCGTGCACGGGAAGGTCCGCACGATCTTGCCCCGGCCCGCGGCGGACAGCGCGTCCTTGTAGTTGACGCCCGCATACGCGCCGCGCACCAGCACCCCGCCCGCCTCTCGCAGCGGCGCGAGCGGCAGTTCGCGCAGCGCGCCGAGGCCGGGCTCGCCCTCGCGCTCGACGCGCCACGCCCGATAGGTTCCGCTCACCGTCGTCTCCTCGTCTCCCGCTCGCGGCTCGCACCGTCGGCACGGATCCACCCTGACCCGATCGTCACGTCCGTGACGACCGGGCGCTCTCCCCTTCAGATCACCCCGTCGCGCCGCAGCGCCTCGAGCGCCGCCGCGTCGAGCCCGAGCTCGCCCCACACCGCGTCGTTGTGCTCGCCGGGCAGCGGCCCGGTGCGCGGCACCGGCAGCGGCGCCGCGCCCATCGCGCGCGGCACCACGGCCGGCGCCGGCAGGCTGCCGAGCTGCGGATCGGACAGCCGCACGATCGCGCCGCGCGCGGCGACGTGCGGATCGGCCATCACCGTCGACACGTCGGCGACGCGCGCGAGCGGGACGTCCTCCCGCTCGCAGGCGGCGAGCGCAGCGGCGGCCGGCGTGCGCGCGAACCACGCCGCGATCGCCGCGTCGAGCGCGTCGACGTTCGCGACCCGCGCGCGCATCGTCGCGAAGCGCGGTTCCGCGACCATGGCCGGCGCGTCCATGGCCCGGCACAGGCGCCCGAAGATCGCGTCGGACGACGCGACCAGCGACATCCACGCGCCGTCCGCGGTGCGGTACATGTTCGACGGCGCGGTGTACGACGCGCGATTGCCCGTCCGTCCACGGACCTCGCCGGTGCGCTCGTGCTCGACCGGCAGCGCGTCGAGCACGCGCAGCAGCGACTCGGTCGCCGACAGGTCGAGCTCGGCCGGCGCCTCGTCGGGGAACGCGCGCCGACGGGCAACCGCCGCCGCGATCGCGAACGCGCCGAACGCGCCGGCGATCACGTCGCCCATCGGATAGTTCGCGTGCTGCGGCGCGCCGTTGGGCGTGCCGACCAGGTGCGCGAAGCCGCTCATCGCCTCGAACACCCGCGCGAAGCCGGGGCGGTCCGACAGCGGCCCGGTCTGCCCGAAACCGGTCAGCCTCAGCACGACGAGCTTGGGGTTCGCCGCGCGCAGCGTCGCGAGGTCGAGGCCCCAGCGGTCCATCGTGCCCGGACGGAAGTTCTCGACCAGCACGTCGAAGCGCGGCAGCAGCCTCAGGAACAGGTCGCGCCCGGCCGACTTGCGCACGTCGAGCGTGATGCCGCGCTTGCCGCGGTTCGCCACCTTCCACCACAGCGCGTGCCCGTCCTGCACCGGCGACAGCCGGCGCAGCGGATCGCTGCCGTCGGGCAACTCGAGCTTCACCACCTCGGCGCCGAGGTCCCCGCACAGCGTCGCGGCGAACGGCGCAGCGAGCACGGTCGCCATGTCGAGGATGCGGACGCCTTCGAGCAGCGCTGCGGACGGCGGGTTCATGCGACGCGGGACAGGTCGGTGCGGGCCGCCGTTATCGCACGCGCGGCGTCGGCGCGTCGCCGCTCGTTCCGCAGAGCAAAACGACCGTGCCGCAAGGTGCGTCCGGCGGTTGACCCCTGCGCGCGCGCGGCGCCACCATCGGCCGTCAGGAGGAGACCACGTGCGCGGCACGGTATCGATGCGGACACCGGCGATGCGGACACCGGCGACCCGGACGGGAGCGGCGCGCGCCCCGGTGCCGGGGCTCGCCCGGATCGCCGACGCGACGGGCGACCGCCAGTTCGCGATCGCGCTCGCGCGCGGGCTCGAGGTGCTGCGCGCCTTCGGCCCCGGCGACCGCGCACTGTCGAACCGCGAGCTGTGCGACCGTACCGGGCTGCCGAAGGCGACCGTCTCGAGGATGACGCACACGCTGACGCTGCTCGGCTACCTGTCGCGCGGCACCGACCAGCGGGTCTCGCTCGGTGCCGGCGTGCTCGCGCTCGGCTACCCGCTGCTCGCGGGCCTGCCGGTCCGCCAGATCGCCCGCCCCTGGCTCGAGCGCCTCGCCCGAGAGACCGGCTGCACGGTGAATCTCGGCACGCGCGACCGGCTGAGCGCCGTGTACCTCGACAGCTGCCGCGTCGACCGCGCGAACCCCTGGGTGCCCGACATCGGCAGCCCGCTGCCGCTGCTGACCTCCGCGATGGGCCGCGCGCTGATCCTCGCGCGGCCGGCCGGCGAGCAGGCGACGATCCTGAACCGGCTGAAGGTCGACGATGCGCGCCGCTTCCGCGACGAGCGCGCGCTGCTCGACGCCGAGCGCGAGGCGTACCGCCGCCGCGGCTTCACGCATTCGACCGGCCAATGGCGGCCCGACGTGCACGCGGTCGCGGTCGCGCTGCGGCCCTCGCCGCGCGAGGAGTGGGTCGCGGTCAACTGCACGCTGAGCCTGCACGGCGCGCACCGCCGAGCCGCCGACGCCGCGCGCCTCGTCGACGAGGTCGCGCCCGCGATGATCGAGATCGCACGCCGCATCGAGGCGGCGTGTCGCGCCGAAGGCGCACCCGACAGGAGTCCCCGACCGTGATCCGTGATGCCGCCCGGCTCGACGCGCTGCTCGCGACGCTGCGCGCGTTCGTGCGCGACGAGTGTTTCCCGATGGAGGCGCGGATCGACCGTGAGGACGCGATCCCCGAGCCGCTGGTCGAGCGGATGCGCGCGCTGGGCCTCTTCGGCCACAGCATCCCCGAGGCCTACGGCGGCGCGGGGCTCACGACCGAGGAGCTCGCGCGCGTCAACATCGAGGTCTCGCAGGCCGCGCCGGTCTTCCGTGCACGCTTCGGCGGCAACACCGGCATCGCGTCGGAGGCGCTGATCGCCGACGGGCTGCCCGAGCAGAAGCGGCAGTGGCTGCCGAAGCTCGCGAGCGGCGAGATCACCGGCTGCTTCGCGCTGACCGAGCCCGAGGCTGGCTCCGACGCGACGGCGCTGCGGACCCGCGCGGTGCCGTCGCTCGGACCCGGCGGGCGTGGCGGCTGGCGGATCGACGGCCGCAAGTGCTACATCACCAACGCGCCGATCGCCGACCTGTTCACCGTCTTCGCCCGCACCGACGACGCGCCGCGCGGCGCCTCGGGCATCACCGCGTTCCTGATGCCGCGCGGCACGCCCGGCCTGTCGACCGGGCCCGCGTACCGCAAGCTCGGGCAGCACGGCTCGCCGGTCGGCGAGGTGATCCTCGAGAACGTCTGGGTGTCCGACGACGCGGTGCTCGGCGGCCGCCCCGGCGAGGGCTTCCGCTCGGCGATGCGCGCGCTCAACAAGCAGCGCATCAACCTCGCCGGGCTGTGCGTGGGCCCGGCGATCCGGCTGCTCGACGAGGCGATCGCACACGCGCGCACGCGACGGCAGTTCGGTCAGCCGATCGGTGAATTCCAGCTCGTGCAGGCGATGATCGCCGACAGCGCGACCGAGATCGCGGCCGCGCGCGCGCTGGTGCTCGAGACGGCGAGGAAGCGCGACGCGGGCGAGGACGTGACGATGGACGTCTCGATGTGCAAGCTGCTCGCCTCCGAGACCTGCGGGCGGGTCGCCGACCGCGCGGTGCAGATCCTGGGCGGCGCCGGCTACGTGGAGGACCACGCGATCGTGCGGCTGTACCGCGACGTGCGGCTCTTCCGGCTCTACGAGGGCACCAGCCAGATCCACCAGGTCAGCATCGCGAAGCACCTGCTGCGGGGGCACGCGTGAGCGCGGCGAACGCCGCGGCGACCCGTGCGGGCTGGACGCCCGCCCGCGAGGCAGCGCTGCTCGGGGTCGCGCGCGCGCTCGCCGACGGCCCGATCGGCGCGCGCGCGAACGCGGTCGGCGAGGTCGACGACTTCGCGTGGGACACCTTCCGCGACCTGTGCGCGTCCGGCATCGTCGCGAGCGGCTTCCCGCTCGCGCACGGCGGCACCGAAGCGCCGATGCGGGCGCGGGTGCGCGTGATCGAGGCGCTCGCGCGGGTGTGCAGCGCGGCCGCGTCGATGGTCACCGGCACCGACCTTGCCGGCCGCCCGATCGCGGCCGGAGCGTCGCCCGCGCTCGCAGCCGACTGGGTGCCGCGGCTCGCGCGCGGCGACGCGCAGTCGGCGTTCGCGCTGACCGAGCGGCTCGCCGGCTCCGACGTTGCCGGCCTGTCGACCGTCGCTCGGCCCGAGGGCGACGGCTGGATGCTCGACGGCGTGAAGCGCTACATCACCCGCGCGCCGGTCGCCGACGCGTTCGTCGTCGTCGCGCGTGTCTCCACCGGCAAGGCGGCCGGCGACGTGGCGGCACCCGCGCGCGGCGCAGCCGGGCTGACCGGCTTCCTCGTGCCCCGCAACGCCCCGGGCCTCGCGGTCGGCCCGATCCAGCCGAAGCTCGGCTGGTGCGGCGTGCCGGTCGCCGAGGTGTTCATGCGCGGCGTTCACGTGCCACGCACCCACCTGCTCGGCACCGAGGGCGGCGGCATGGCGCTCGCACAGGACACGCTGGTGCGCGCGCGGATCGGGCACGCGGCGATCGCGCTCGGCCGAGCGGGCGGTGCGCTCGAGATGGCCGCGCAATGGTGCGGCCGGCGCCGCACCTTCGGGGCGCGGCTCGGCGAGCACCAGGGCGTGCAGTGGATGCTCGCCGAGATGGCGACGCGCCTGGAGGCCGCACGCTGCCTGGTGCACGCCGTCGCCGACGCGTACGACGCAGGCGCGCCCGACGTGCCGGTACGCGCGTCGATGGCCAAGCTCCATGCGACCGACCTCGGCATGCAGGTCACCGTCGACTGCCTGCAGCTCTTCGGCGGCAACGGCTACCTGAAGGAGTTCCCGCTCGAGCGCTTCATGCGCGACGCGAAGCTCAACCAGATCGGCGAGGGCGCGAGCGAGATCCACAAGACGCTGATCGGCCGGCACGTGCTGCGCGAGCACGCGGGCACGCGCCACCCCTGCCTCGACCTCGACGCGTTCGACGCGCGCATGGCCGACCCGGAGCCGACGCGATGAGCGCCCTGCCCTGGCGCACGCCGGTCTGCGACCGCCTCGGGATGGACGTACCGATCTTCGGCTTCTCGCATTCGCTCGAGGTGGTCGCCGAGATCGCCCGGGCCGGCGGCTACGGCGTGTTCGGCGTTGCACGCGAGCTCCCCGACGCGATCCCCGGGCTGCTCGCGCGGCTGCGCGACGCGGTCGGCGACGCGCCGTTCGCGGTCGACCTGATGCTGCCCGCCGGCATGCCCGCCGACGACGCCGAGGCCGAAGCCGGCCGCGCGGCGATCCCCGAGGCGCACCGCGCCTTCGTCGACGGACTGCGCCGCCGCTGGGCCGTGCCGCCTGCGACGCGACCGAACTTCTTCTCGCGCACGATCCGCACGCGCGCGCTGTTCGCCGAGCAGGTCGACGCGGTGCTCGCCTCGGACGTCGACGCGGTCGCGACCGCGGTCGGGCTGGCGCTCGAGGTCGTGGCACGCGTTCGCGCGTCGGGCAAGACGACGATCGCGCTGGTCGGCACGCCGAGGCACGCGAGCGCCGCGCTCGCGGCCGGCGCCGAGGTGCTCGTCGCGCAGGGCTACGACGCGGGCGGGCACACCGGTACGATCGGTACGCTGTCGCTGGTGCCGCAGGTGGTCGAGCTCGCGGGCGACGTGCCGGTGATCGCCGCGGGCGGCATCGCCTGCGGGGCGCAAGTCGCCGCCGCGCTCGCGCTCGGCGCGCAGGGGGCGTGGCTCGGCACCGCCTGGCTCGGCGCCGGCGAGGCGCACGTGCCGGCGGCGCTGCGCGCCAAGCTGCTCGCGGCCGGCAGCGACGACACCACGATCACCCGCGCGCACAGCGGCAAGCCCTGCCGCGTGGTGAGGAGCGCCTGGAGCGACGCGTGGGCCGAGCCCGGCGCGCCCGAGCCGCTGTCGATGCCCTGGCAGCACGCGCTGACCGGCGAGCTGCTCGCGGCGATCGAGGAGCACGAGGTCGCCGACCCGATCTACGAGGCCGCCGGCCAGAGCGTCGCATGGCTGCGCGACGTCGAGCCGACCGCGACGATCCTCGCGCGGCTCGTCGAAGAAACGGGTGCGGCGCTCGCACGGCTCGCCGAGCCCGCGATGCGCTCAGCGCCGGCCGCGGGCGCCCGACCCGTGCCCGCTGCGCCGTCCGATCCCGCCGCGGCCCGCACGCCGTGCCACGCCCGAACCTGACCGCGCACCCCGACCCGAGCACACCGAGGAGACACCATGACGCCCACCGACCGTACCCGCCGCAGCCTCGTCGCCGCGGCCGCCGCAGCGCCCATCGCCAGCCTGCCGATCGCCGCGCGTGCCCAGGACGCCTGGCCGAGCAGGCCCGTCCGCGTGATCGTGCCATTCCCCGCCGGCGGCGTGGTGGACCTGGTGACGCGCGCGGTCACCGACCGGCTCGCGGTGGTGCTGAAGCAGCCCTTCGTCGTCGAGCCGCGGCCCGGCGCGAACGGCAACATCGGCACCGAGGCCGCCGCGCGCGCCGCGCCCGACGGCTACACGCTGGTCACCGCGACGCCGGCGACGGTCACGCAGCCGCTGCTGTCGCAGGCCGCACGGTTCAAGACGAGCGACTTCGTCGGCGTCGGCCTGATCGGCGCGCCGCCGAACCTCTTCGTCGTCACGCCCTCGCTGCCGGTGAAGTCGGTGAAGGAACTCGTCGAGCACGCGCGCGCGCAGCCCGGCAAGCTGTCGGTGACGAATCCGGGCGTCGGCACCTCGAACCACCTCGGCCAGGAGCTGTTCTTCTCGCAGACGAAGCTGCAGATGGTCGACGTCCGCTACCCGGGTCAGCCGCAGATGATCCCGGACATCGCGAGCGGCCAGGTCCACTTCGGGCTGGTGACCGCGGCGCTGGCGCTGCCGCACGTGCGCGAGGGCCGGCTGCGCGCGCTCGCGATCTCGGCGCCGAAGCGCTGGAGCGAGCTGCCGGACGTGCCGACGGTCGCGGAGGCCGGCTTCCCCGAAGCGATGTTCCTGCCGTGGTACGGTCTCGCCGCGCCCGCGGGCACGCCGGCGCCGATCGTCAAGCGCCTGTCCGACGAGATCGTGGCCGCGCTCGCGACGCCGGACGTCGCCGCGCGGCTCGACAAGATGGGCACGCAGGTGACGCCCGGGTCGGCGTCGGAGTTCGACGCGCTGATGAGGAGCGAGGTCGAGCGCTGGAGCCGCGTCATCAAGGAGCGGAACATCCGCAGCGAAAGCTGAGCGATCCGCGCTAGAGTCGGCGCTTTCGCACACCGATCGGAGCGGAGCGCATGGGCGCGATCGAAGAGCTGGGCCGTTACCTGCCGCAGATGACCGAGTGGCGGCGCCACATCCACTCGAACCCGGAGACCGCGTTCGAGGAGGTCGGCACCGCGCGCTTCGTCGCCGAGCGGCTGCGTTCGTTCGGCGTCGATGCGGTCCACGAGGGGATCGCCAGGACCGGCGTGGTCGGCGTCATCCGCGCGGGCACCGGATCGCGGGCGATCGGGCTGCGCGCCGATCTCGACGCGCTCGACATGCAGGAGGGCACCGGCGTGGCCTGGGCATCGCGCAACCCGGGCAAGCACCACGCCTGCGGCCACGACGGCCACACGACGATGCTGCTGGGCGCCGCGCGCCACCTCGCGGCCACCCGCGCGTTCGACGGCACGGTGTACGTGATCTTCCAGCCGGCCGAGGAGAACGAGGGCGGCGGACGGGTGATGGTCGAGGAAGGCCTCTTCGAGCGCTTCCCGATGGAGTCGGTCTTCGGGATGCACAACATCCCGGGGATGGAGGCCGGCACCTTCGCGATCCGGCCCGGCCCGATGATGGCCTCCTACGACATCTTCGAGATCACGATCACCGGGCGCGGCGCGCACGGCGCGATGCCCCACCACGGCATCGACCCGATCACCATCGGCGCCGAGCTCGTGCAGAAGCTGCAGACCATCGTCAGCCGCAACGTCGATCCGCTCGAGCCGGCGGTGCTGTCGGTGACCAAGTTCCACTCGGGCACCGCGTGGAACATCATCCCCAATGACGCGGTGATCGGCGGCACGGTGCGCGCGTTCAGCGAGGCGGTGCAGGCCCAGGTCGAGCAGCGGATCAGCGCGCTGTGCGAGGGCACCGGCACGTCGCACGGCGCGATGATCGCGGTCCGCTACGAGCGGCGCTACCCGCCCACCGTCAACAGCGTGGCCGAGGCGGAGCTGTGCGCGAAGGTGGCCGAGTCGCTGGTCGGCGCGGACCGCGTCGCGCGCGACAAGAAGCCGGCGATGGGCTCCGAGGACTTCGCGTGGATGCTGCGCGCGCGGCCGGGCGCCTACATGTGGATCGGCAACGGCACCGGCAGCCGGGGCGGCTGCATGGTGCACAACCCGGGCTACGACTTCAACGACGCGGTGCTGCCGATCGGCGCCGCCTACTGGGTCCGGCTGGCCGAGACCGCGCTCGCGCGGCGCTGAGTCCGGCCCGGCGCAGGCAGGGTCTTCAGCGTATTCCCGAAGACAGCGCCGGCGGGCCGAGCGCCATCGCGGCCGCCCAGGCACGGAACTGGTTGCGGATCAGCCGCTCGTCGGTGCCGCCGACCTCGGCCGTCTCGCCGTCGCGCTCCGGCCCCGCCAGGCCGCGCCGCAGGCTCACCCACGGGTTGCCGTCGGCGCGCAGCGCGTGCTGGATCGTCTCGAACACATGCAGGTCGTCGTGCGCAAGCACCGACATCGGCGAGAACACCAGCCGGTTGTAGGTCACCGCGCGGCGCGCGAGCAGCTCGGGCGCACCCTCCGGCTGGAACGCCCAGGCCTCGACGACGGTACGGTCGACCGCGACGGGACGGATCACGCGGATCGCCTGCGGCGTCGCCTTCATCGACACCGACGGATAGAGCACGGCGTTCTGCGGCGCGAACGCCAGCACCGCGCGCGCACGCGTCTCGCCGTGCGCGGCGACCAGCGACGCCTCGTAGCCCTCGAGCCCCTCGTACGACGAGTGGATGCTCGCCTGGGTGCCGAGCAGGCTGTGGCCCGACGGCAGCACCCGCCCGCCCATGCGCTCGAAGAAGTCCCAGCCCGAGCCGAAGGGCAGCAGCAGCTGCATCGACATCGGCTTCGGCGCGCCGGCCGGCCGGCCGGCCCATGCGGCGCCAGCCGCGTCGTTCGCGGACTGGTGCGTCGCCGGCGGGTGCACGGTGTCGTTGATGTTCTCGATGTAGGCCTTCCAGTTCGCGCGGAACGTCGAGCGGAGCGGCGCGCCGACGACGCGCAGCGCGCCGCGGGGCGAACGGTCCGCGATCGCGTCGATCACCGCGCGCATCGGGCCGGCCCAGTCGTCGAACGACGGCCCTTCGCCCTCGAGCCGCGCGAACACGAAGCCGCGGTGCACCGCGACCCCGGCCGGCGCCGACAGCCCGCCTGCAGCCTCGGACGCCGCGAAGCCGGTCTGCTCGTAGCCCGACTTGAGCGGGATCGCACGCACCCGCCCGTCCAGCTCGTACGCCCACGCGTGGTACGGGCACCGGAAGAACCTCCCCACGCTCCCCTGCCCCTCGCTCACCAGCTTCGCGCCCTTGTGCGCGCACCGGTTCATCACCACCCGCACCGCACCGTCCTCGCCCCGCACCATCATCACCGGCCGTCCGGCCACGTCCGCCGTCGCGTAGTCGCCCGCCTTCGGCACCTGGCTGTCGTGCCCCACGTACACCCACGTGCGCGACCACAGCCGCTCCATCTCCAGCTCGAACACCTCCCCGTCCACGTACACGTCCCGATGCACCGCGTCCTCCCTCACCAGCGCCCTCAGCGCAGCAGGGTCGTCGCGGTAGCGGCCGCGCGCGCGCGGCAGGTCGGACGGTGCGTTC
>JADCHE010000186.1 GCA_020248665.1 Burkholderiales bacterium
CCCATGAAGATCCTCGTACCGGTCAAGCGCGTGGTCGACTACAACGTGAAGGTGCGCGTCAAGAGCGACGGCACCGGCGTCGACATCGCGAACGTGAAGATGTCGATGAATCCCTTCGACGAGATCGCCGTGGAAGAGGCGGTGCGGCTGCGCGAGAAGGGTGTCGCGACCGAGGTGGTCGCGGTGAGCTGCGGCGTGACCGCGTGCCAGGAGACGCTGCGCACCGCGATGGCGATCGGCGCGGACCGCGCGATCCTGGTCGAGGTGGATGGCTCGGTCGAGCTGCAGCCGCTCGCGGTCGCGAAGCTGCTGGCGGCGCTGGTGGCCAAGGAGCAGCCGGGTCTGGTGATCCTCGGCAAGCAGGCGATCGACGACGACGCGAACCAGACCGGCCAGATGCTGGCCGCGCTGACCGGCCGGCCGCAGGCGACCTTCGCCTCGAAGGTCGAGGTGGCCGACGGGCGCGCGAAGGTGACCCGCGAGGTCGACGGCGGGCTGGAGACGCTGTCGATCGCGCTGCCGGCGATCGTGACGACGGACCTGCGCCTGAACGAGCCGCGCTACGTGACGCTGCCGAACATCATGAAGGCGAAGAAGAAGCCGCTGGAGTCCGTCAAGCCCGCGGACCTGGGCGTGGACGTGGCGCCTCGGCTGAAGACGCTGAAGGTCGCCGAGCCGGCCTCGCGCAAGGCGGGCATCAAGGTCGCGGACGTCGCGGCCCTGGTCGATAAACTGAAGAACGAAGCGAAGGTGATCTGACATGGCTGCTCTCGTCATTGCCGAACACGACAACCACGCCGTCAAGGGCGGCACGCTGAACACCGTCACCGCGGCCGCGAAGTGCGGCGGCGAGGTGCACGTGCTGGTCGCCGGCGCGGGCTGCGGCGAGGCCGCGAAGGCGGCGGCCGCGATCGCCGGGGTCTCGAAGGTGCTCGTCGCCGACGCGGCGCACCTCGCCGAGCAGCTCGCCGAGGCGGTGGCCGAGCAGGTGCTCGCGGTCGCCGGCGCGTATTCGCACGTGCTCGCCCCGGCCACCGCGTTCGGCAAGAACGTGCTGCCGCGGGTGGCGGCGAAGCTCGACGTCGCGCAGGTCAGCGACATCACCGCGGTCGAGTCGCCGGACACGTTCCAGCGCCCGATCTACGCGGGCAACGCGATCGCGACGGTGCAGTCCTCGGATGCGGTCAAGGTGCTGACGGTGCGCACGACCGCGTTCGACCCGGCCGCATCGAGCGGTGGCTCGGCGGCGGTCGAGGCCGTGTCGGCCGCGGCCGACCCGGGCACCGCGCAGTTCGTCGGGCGCGAGGTCGCCAGGAGCGAGCGCCCGGAGCTGGCCGGCGCCAAGATCGTCGTCTCGGGCGGGCGCGGCATGGGCAGCGCGGAGAACTTCAAGCTCCTCGAGCCGCTCGCCGACAAGCTGGGCGCGGCGATGGGCGCCTCGCGCGCGGCGGTCGACGCCGGCTACGCGCCGAACGACTGGCAGGTCGGGCAGACCGGCAAGATCGTGGCGCCGCAGCTCTACGTCGCGGTCGGCATCTCGGGCGCGATCCAGCACCTGGCCGGAATGAAGGACTCCAAGGTGATCGTCGCGATCAACAAGGACGCCGAGGCGCCGATCTTCGGCGTGGCCGACTACGGGCTGGTGGGCGACCTGTTCCAGGCGGTCCCGGAACTGGCCGCTTCGGTCTGAAGCCACCGTCCGCCCGCGCGACGCGGGCGCGCGCTCAATACCGGTTCCGGTGCCCCGACACCGCCACGCCGAGCCGCAGCATCCGCGTCGCGAACCAGCCCCACAGGCGCTGCGTCCAGGGCCGCCTCGCGTGCTCGTCGTGCAGCACCAGCCGACCGCCCTCCGCCATCGATGCGAGCACCCGCTCGCGCAGCGTCGCAGCGAAGCCGGCGTCGAGCACGACGACGTTCGCCTCGCGCGCGAGCAGCAGCGAGAACGGGTCGATGTTCGACGAGCCGACGGTCGCCCAGTCGTCGACGACCGCCACCTTCGCATGCAGGAAGCTGCGGTGGTACTCGACGATCTCGACGCCCGCGTGCAGCAGCGCGTCGTAGAGCGCCTGCGTCGCGAAGTGCGGCAGCACGTACTCGGCGCGGCCCTGCAGCAGCAGGCGCACGCGCACGCCGCGCCGGGCCGCCTCGACGAGCGCGCGCCGGAAGCGCCGCCCGGGGAAGAAGTAGGCGTTCGCGATCAGCACCTCGCGCCGCGCGCTGCCGATCGCCTTCAGGTAGGCGCGCTCGATCGCGCGCCGGTTGGCGAGGTTGTCGCGCAGCACGAGCATCGCGCGCACGCCGGCTCGCGGCCTGCGCGGGCGGCCGCCTCGCGCGGCCGGGCGCAGCCGCTCCGGCAGGCTGCGCTGGGCGATCGCCCCGAGCTGGCCCAGGCCGTCGAGCGCGCCGCGGGCGCGCGCGCTCAGCGGCGCCTGCGCGACCGCGATCGGGTTCCAGAGCCGGGCCATCGACGCATGGACCGCCGCGACGATCGGCCCGCGCAGCCGCACCGCGTAGTCGAGCCGCGGATGCTCGAGCGCGCCGTGGTTCGGGTCCCAGAGGTCGCCGAGCACGTTGAGGCCCCCGACGAAGGCCACGCGCCCGTCGAAGCAGGCCTGCTTGCGGTGCAGCCGCCGCAGCCGCTGGCGGTCGAGCGACAGCAGCCCGGGCATCGGCTTGTAGACGAGCACCCGCACGCCCGCGTCGGCGAGCCGCTGCGCGATGGGCGTCGGCAGCTCGCGGGTGCCGAAGCCGTCGATCATCAGCCGCACCGAGACGCCGCGCGCGGCCGCGCGCGCGAGCGCCGAGGCGACACGCAGGCCGGTCTCGTCGCCGGCGAAGATGTAGGTCTCGAGCCAGGCCTCGCGCTGCGCCGCGTCGATCGCGGCGAGCAGCGACGGGAAGAACTCGGCGCCCGACTGCAGCAGCACGACCTCGTTGCCGTCGACCGGCACCGGCCGCAGCCGCTCGAGCAGGCCGGGGTCGGGCAGCACGGAGGCGTCCACCGGTCGTGTCCGGCCGCTACGGACGCTTCAGCTCGAGGTCCGCGACCAGCGGCGCGTGGTCCGACAGCCGCGCCCAGGACGGGCCGCGCAGCACGTCGGCACCGCGCAGCTCGAAGCCGCGCTGGTAGATGCGGTCCATCCGCAGCCACGGCACGAGCGCCGGGAAGGTGCGCGCCGAGCCCATCACCTCGGAGACCTGCAGCGACTCGACGAAGCGGCGAGAGAGGCGATCGCGCCAGTCGTTGAAGTCGCCGGCGATCAGCAGCGGCGCCCGCCGCGGCACCTCGCGCACGATCCAGTCGACCAGCGCGTCGGCCTGCCGCTCGCGGCTCTTCGCGAAGAGCCCGAAGTGGATCACGAAGCAATGGACGTTGCGCCGGTCGACGCGGACCACGCAGTGGAGCACGCCGCGCTTCTCGAGCGCGTGGTCGGAGAAGTCGCGGTTCTCGCGGCGCACGATCGGGAAGCGCGACAGCAGCGCGTTGCCGTGGTGGCCGTGCAGGTAGTTGGCGTTGCGGCCGTAGGCGGTCTCGAAGGTGTGCTTGAGCGTGGGCGAGCGCGCGAGGAACTGGTCCTGCGGCTCGCCCGGCCACTGGCCCTCGAAGCGGTTGGCGTGCCGGTCGTTCTTGCCCTGCACTTCCTGCAGGAAGATCAGGTCGGCGTCGAGCTCGTGCAGCCGCGCGCGCAGCTCGTGCACGCTGGCGACGCGCCGCAGGCCGAACAGGTCGCGGATCACGCCCTTGTGGATGTTGTAGGTGGCGACCCGCAGCCGGCCGCGCGGCCGCTCGGTCGGCGCCTCGTCGAGCGTCTTGCGCTCGGCGGGCGGCGCGTGGGTCGACACCAGCCCGGCTTCGGACGGGCCGATCCGGCGCTCGCCGGCCGGCGCACTCACCGCGCCCCCGCGCGCGATGGCAGCAACCGGATCGCCTCGACGTTGGACATCGAGAAGCAGCGGCCGGCCGCCGCCTCCCACGGGAGCCACTCGAAGCGCAGGTGCTCGCGCGGCGCGATCCGCACCGGCCGCTCGCTCGGCACGAGGAGCCCGAACACGTGCTCGGTGTTGTGCGTGACGCCGTCCGGGTAGCGGTGGCGCCAGTGCGGGTAGATCTCGTAGACGTTGCGCAGGCCCCAGTCCTCGAGCACGCAGCCCTCGGCCGCGGCGTCGAGGCCGGTCTCCTCGAGCACCTCGCGCCGGCAGGTCTCGGCGAGCGGCTCGTCCGCGCGGTCCTTGCTGCCGGTCACCGACTGCCAGAAGCCGGGGTGGTCGGCGCGCTCGAGCAGCAGCACGCGCAGCGCCGGCGTGTGCACGACGACGAGCACCGACTCGGGGATCTTGGTGCCCGCCATGCGGCCCGCCCTCGCCTTCCGTTCCGCGTCGCTCCCCCCCTCAGGCCTTCGCCTCGGGCTGGCGCAGCCGGATGTGCAGCTCGCGCAGCTGCTTCTCGTCGACCGGGCTCGGCGCCTGCGTCAGCAGGTCCTGCGCGCGCTGGGTCTTCGGGAACGCGATCACGTCGCGGATCGACTCGGCGCCGGCCATCATCGTGACGATGCGGTCGAGGCCGAACGCGATGCCGCCGTGCGGCGGCGCGCCGTACTGCAGCGCGTCGAGCAGGAAGCCGAACTTCGCGCGCGCCTCCTCCGGGCCGATCTTCAGCGCGCGGAACACCTTGCTCTGCACCGCCTCGCGGTGGATCCGCACCGAGCCGCCGCCGATCTCCCAGCCGTTGAGCACCATGTCGTAGGCCTTGGCGACGCAGCGCCCCGGGTCGGTCGCCATGTAGTCCTCGTGGCCGTCCTTCGGCGCGGTGAACGGATGGTGCACCGCGACCCAGCGCGCGTCCTGCTCGTCGTACTCGAACATCGGGAAGTCGACGACCCACAGCGGCTTCCACGCGTCCTCGAAGAGGCCGTGCTTCCGGCCGAACTCGGAGTGGCCGATCTTCACGCGCAGCGCGCCCATCGCGTCGTTGACGACCTTCGCCGTGTCCGCGCCGAAGAAGATCAGGTCGCCGTCGACCGCACCGGTCTTGGCGAGGATCGCGTCGAGCGCGCGGTCGTGCAGGTTCTTGACGATCGGCGACTGCAGGCCGTCGCGGCCCTTCGAGGCGTCGTTGACCTTGATGTAGGCCAGGCCCTTGGCGCCGTAGATGCCGACGAACTTGGTGTAGGCGTCGATCTCGCTCCTGGGCATCTCGGCGCCGCCCGGCACGCGCAGCGCGACCACGCGCCCGCCGTCCATCTGCGCGGCCGCGGAGAACACCTTGAACTCGACGTCCTTCATCGCCTCGGTCAGCTCGGCGAACTGCAGCTTCACGCGCAGGTCGGGCTTGTCCGAGCCGTAGAGCCGCATCGCGTCGGCGTAGGTCATCGTCGGGAACTGGCCCGACAGCCGCACGCCCTTCACGTCCTTGAACACCGTGCGGATCATCTCCTCGAAGATCGCCCGGATCTCGATCTCGTCGAGGAACGAGGTCTCGCAGTCGATCTGCGTGAACTCCGGCTGCCTATCCGCACGCAGGTCCTCGTCGCGGAAGCACTTGGTGATCTGGTAGTAGCGGTCGAAGCCCGCGACCATCAGCAGCTGCTTGAAGAGCTGCGGCGACTGCGGCAGCGCGAAGAACTGGCCCGCGTTGACGCGCGAGGGCACGAGGTAGTCGCGCGCGCCCTCGGGCGTGCTCTTGGTCAGCATCGGCGTCTCGACGTCGATGAAGCCGAGCGCGTCGAGGTAGGTGCGCACCGCCATCGCGACCCTGTAGCGCAGCATCAGGTTCTGCTGCATCGCCGGGCGGCGCAGGTCGAGCACGCGGTGCGTCAGGCGCGTCGTCTCGGAGAGGTTGTCGTCGTCGAGCTGGAACGGCGGCGTCACCGACGGGTTCAGCACCTCGATCTCGTGGCACAGGATCTCGACCTCGCCCGAGCGGATGCCGGCGTTCTCGGTGCCGGCCGGCCGGCGGCGCACCTTGCCGACGATCCTCACGCAGAACTCGTTGCGCACGCTCTCGGCGACCTTGAACATCTCCGGCCGGTCGGGGTCGCAGACCACCTGCGCGAGGCCCGCGCGGTCGCGCAGGTCGACGAAGATCACCCCGCCGTGGTCGCGCCGGCGATGCACCCAGCCATAGAGCGTGACGACGGTGTCGAGGCGATCGGTGGACACCTCGCCGGTGTAGCAGGTACGCATGCTCAGTGGATCTCCGCTTGGATCTGGGTGCGCGGCCCGCGCGCGCCGCGCGGCCGGGTGTCGGGCGTGACGACGCCCATGGACACGATGTACTTCAGCGCCTCGTCGACGCTCATGTCGAGCTCGATGGTGTCCTCGCGGCGCATCATCAGGAAGAAGCCCGAGGTCGGGTTCGGGGTGGTCGGCACGTAGATCGATACCATCTCGGCGCCGGCCCCGGCATCGGCCCCGGCAGGCTGCGCCTGCGAGACGCGGCGCCGCACCTCGTCGGCCGGCGTGCCGGTCATGAAGCCGATCGTCCAGCTGCCCTCGCGCGGATACTGCACGAGCAGGGCCTTGCGGAACGCATTGCCCTGCGGCGAGAGCAGCGTGTCGCTCACCTGCTTCACCGACGAGTAGATCGTGCGCACGATCGGGATCCGCGACAGCAGGCCTTCCCAGAGCAGCACCAGCCGCTGGCCGAGGAAGTTGGTGGCGAGCAGCCCGGTCACGAAGATCACCAGCAGCGTCAGCAGCGCGCCGATGCCGGGCACGTGCCGCCCGAGCAGCGCCACCGGCTGCCAGGTCTGCGGCAGCAGCGACAGGCTCAGGTCCATCGTCGTGATGACGAGGTCGAGCACCCACAGCGTGATGCCGATCGGCACCCAGATCAGCAGGCCGGTGATGAAGTAGCGGCGGAACATCCGAGGCTCGTGGCGGGGGTGGGGGGTGGGGAGGGGGGCGGGCATTCGAGCCGGCGCGGCGCCCGCCGGCGCGGGCCGGCGAGCGGGCGGGGGGCTCAGGTCTCGGGGGTCGACTTCGGGGCGCTCGGGGCCGGCGCGGCCGCGGCCGGAGCGGCGGCCGGCTCGGCGGCCTTGGCCGGGGCGGACTCGGCGGGCTTCGCGGCGTCGGCCTTCGCGTCGGCCTTCGCGTC
>JADCHE010000187.1 GCA_020248665.1 Burkholderiales bacterium
AACCCGTCGATGGACGGCGTCTGGCTGCTGCGCAACATGTTCCGCCAGCTGCCGCCGCGCGACATGCCCGGCGGCGGCGTGCTGCCGGCGGACTGGCTCGATGGCGAACTCGTCGGCGCGAGCCTGCGCGCGCTCGGCCGCCAGAACGGCGCGGCGATGCTCGCGTACGGCCAGGCGCAGGGCTACCTGCCCTTGCGCCAGCAGCTGCAGCTCAAGCTCTCCGAGCACGAGATCCACGCGACGCCCGAGCAGATCCTCACCACCGTCGGCGTCACGCAGGGCCTCGACCTCGTCGCGCAGCACTTCGTGAAGCCGGGCGACACCATCCTGGTCGACGATCCTGGCTGGTTCCTGATGTACGGCCGCTTCTCGATGCTCGGCGCGCGCGTGGCCGGCGTGCCGCGGCTGGCCGATGGCCCGGACCTCGTGCGGCTGCGCGAGCTGTGCGAGCAGCTGCGCCCGAAGCTCTACGTGCTGACCTCGGTGCTGCACAACCCGACCGGCACCTCGATGAGCGCGGCGAAGGCCTTCCAGGTGCTGCGGCTCGCCGAGGAGTTCGACTTCCGCGTCGTCGAGGACGACGTGTACGGCGACCTGCATCCCGGCGCCGCCGCGCAGCCCTGCACGCGGCTCGCTTCGCTCGACCGCCTCGAGCGCACGATCCTGCTCGGCGGCTTCTCGAAGACGCTGGCCGGCAGCCTTCGCGTCGGCTACGTCGCGTGCGCGCCGGAGCTCGCCCGTGCGCTCACCGACCTGAAGATGCTGGTCGGCCTCACCAGCCCCGAGCTCGGCGAGCGGGTCGTCTACCGCGTGCTGTCCGAGGGTCACTACCGGCGGCACGTCGAGCGGCTGCGCGGCCGCCTCGCGCAGGCCCGCGAGCCAGTGCTGCGCATGCTCGAGCGCCTGGGGCTGCGGCCCTTCGACGGCAACGCGGCCGGCATGTTCGTCTGGGTCGACGCCGGCCTCGACACCGTGCCGCTCGCAGAGTCGATGCTCGAGCAGGGGTACCTGATGGCGCCCGGCAGCCTCTTCTCGCCCGACCAGCGCCCGAGTACCCGGATGCGCTTCAACGTCGCGACCTCCGGCAACCCGCGGATGCTCGCCGCGCTGGAGGCGACGCTCGCGCGCACCCGGCAGCGCTTGAAATCCGCGGACCCGCCCCGATAATCCCGCCAGCCTTGCGGCTCCACTGCCCGGGCGCCCCGCGACCCGGCCCTCCGACCCGACCGAGAACATCGACACAGATGGGTGCGACCAAGGAAACCCTCGGCTTCCAGACCGAGGTCAAGCAGCTCCTGCAGCTGATGATCCACAGCCTCTACAGCAACCGCGAGATCTTCCTGCGGGAGCTGGTGTCCAACGCGTCCGATGCCTGCGACAAGCTGCGCTTCGAGGCGATCGACCGCCCCGAGCTGCTGGAGGGCGGGGGCGAGCTGGAGATCCGGATCGAGTACGACCCGGCGGCGCGGACGATCACCGTCACCGACAACGGCATCGGCCTGTCGCGCCAGGAGGCGATCGACCACCTCGGCACGATCGCGCGCTCGGGCACGAAGGAGTTCTTCGCGAGCCTCACCGGCGACAAGGTCCGCGACGCGAACCTGATCGGCCAGTTCGGCGTCGGCTTCTACTCATCGTTCATCGTCGCCGACCGCGTGGTCGTCGAGTCGCGGCGCGCGGGGCTGCCCCCCGCCGAGGGCGTGCGCTGGGAGTCCGACGGCAGCGGCGAGTTCAGCGTCGAGGCGATCGATCGCGCCGAGCGCGGCACGCGCATCGTGCTGCACCTGCGCGAGAAGCGCGCCGACGACGAGGACGCGGTCGACCACGGGGAGCTGCTCTCCGGTTGGCGGCTGCGCTCGATCGTGCGCAAGTACTCCGACCACATCTCGCTGCCGATCCGGATGGTGGAGGAGGGCGCCAAGGGCGGCGAGGCGCCGGCGTGGGAGACCGTCAACCAGGCCAGCGCGCTTTGGACGCGCTCGAAGTCCGAGCTCGACGACGGGCAGTACACCGACTTCTACAAGCACCTGACCAGCGACTTCGAGGCGCCGCTCGCCTGGACGCACAACCGCGTCGAAGGCCGCAGCGAGTACACCCAGCTGCTCTACGTGCCCTCGAAGGCGCCGTTCGACCTCTGGGACCGCCAGCACCGCCGCGGTATCCGTCTGTACGTGCGGCGCGTCTTCATCATGGACGACGCCGAGCAGCTGATGCCGGTGTACCTGCGCTTCGTCAAGGGCGTGGTCGACTCGGCCGACCTGCCGCTCAACGTGTCGCGCGAGATCCTGCAGGAGAGCCGCGACGTGCGCGCGATCCGCGAGGGCTGCACGAAGCGCGTGCTGTCGATGCTCGAGGACCTCGCCGAGAATCAGCCCGACAAGTACGCGACCTTCTGGAAGGAATTCGGTCAGGTGCTGAAGGAGGGCGTGGGCGAGGACTTCGCGAACAAGGAGCGGCTGGCGAAGCTGCTGCGCTTCGCATCCACCTCGACCGCGGCCGGCGAGCAGACGGTGTCGCTCGCGCAGTACGTGGCTCGGATGAAGCCGGGGCAGGACAAGGTCTACTACGTGACCGCCGAGACCGAGGCGGCCGCGCGCAGCAGCCCGCACCTCGAGGTGTTCCGCCGCAAGGAGGTCGAGGTGCTGGTGCTCGCCGACCGGGTCGACGAGTGGATGCTGTCGTTCCTCGACGCGTTCGACGGTACGTCGCTGGTGTCGGTGTCGCGCGGCGGGCTGGACCTCGGCGCGCTGCAGGACGCCGAGGAGAAGCAGAAGGTCGAGGAGACCGCCAAGGAGTTCGCCGACCTCGTCGGCCGCATCAAGGCGGCGCTCGGCGATCGGGTCAAGGACGTCCGCGTCACCGACCGGCTGACCGACTCGCCGTCGTGCCTGGTGTCCGATGAGGGCGAGATCAGCGGCACGCTCGAGCGGATGCTCAAGCAGGCGGGCCAGAAGGCGCCCGACCGCACGCCGATCCTCGAGATCAATCCGGGCCACCCGCTGGTCTCGCGCATGAAGACGATGGGCGCCAACGACGAGGGCTGGTCGCGTCTGCTCCTCGACCAGGCGCTGCTCGCCGAGGGCGGCCAGCTCGAGGATCCGGCGGCCTTCGTGAAGCGGCTGAACGACATGCTCCTCGCGATGGCGCTGCGGTGAGCCTCGCGGCCGTCGGTGTCGGCGGGGCCGGCTCCGACGCCGACGTGTTGGTCGGCCTGCCGCCGGTGGTCGGCCCCGGCGCGCGGTTGCTGGTGCTCGGCAGCTTCCCCGGCGGGCTGTCGCTCGCGCACGCCCGCTACTACGCCCATCCGCGCAACCAGTTCTGGCCGATCCTCGGCGCGCTGCTCGGCGAGCCGCTGCCGGAAATGCCGTACGAGGTGCGGCTCGCGCGGCTCGTCGCACGTCGCGTCGCGCTGTGGGACGCGCTCGGTGCGTGCCGACGG
Organism: Burkholderiales bacterium; assembly: GCA_020248665.1. Classification (GTDB taxonomy): domain Bacteria; phylum Pseudomonadota; class Gammaproteobacteria; order Burkholderiales; family Burkholderiaceae_E; genus UBA4615. Next base: position 3,440 of record JADCHE010000187.1, read on the forward strand.
CAGGGCAGCCTCGACGCGGCGATCCGAGATCCGCGCGGCAACGACTTCGACGCGCTGCTCGCGGGGCTGCCCGCGCTCGGCGCGGTCGCATTCAACGGCGCGACGGCGGCGAAGGCCGAGCCGGTGTTCGCGGCGCGCGGCCTTGCGACCTACCGGATGCCGTCGACCAGCCCGGCGCACGCGGGGCTGGGCTTCGACGCCAAGCTCGCGCGCTGGCGCGCGCTGGTCGACGACGGCTGGGTCGTGCCGTGAGCCGCCGGCGCGCGAACGGGTCGCAGGCAGGACCGACCGGTCCGCGGCCGGGCGACCCGCCGATCGAGCGGTCCGAGGAGGACGGCGTGCGCTACCTGCACTTCGGCACGCGCTGGATCCAGGGCGCGATGCGGATCCGCCGCCCGTTCGACCTCGAGCTCGACTACGTGCGGCACATGATGGCCTGGCTGCTGTTCATGGAGCCGCCGGCGCGCGTGCTGCAGCTCGGGCTCGGTGCCGCCGCGCTGACCAAGTGGACCTGGCGACACCTGCCCTGCACCGAGACGGTCGCGGTCGAGGCGAGCGCGGCGGTGATCGCCGCGTGCCGGCACTGGTTCGGGCTGCCCGAGGACGACGACCGGCTCGACGTCGTCCACGCGGACGCCGGCGAGCACGTCGCCTCGCCGCGCGCGCGCGGCCGCTACGGCGTCGTGCAGGTCGACCTGTACGACCGCGACGCGCGCGGCCCGGTGCTCGAGTCGCCGGAGTTCTACCGCGCGGTGCGGGGCGCGATCGCCGAGCCCGGCATGGCGGTGGTGAACCTCTTCGGCTCCGACCACGCGTCCTTCGAACGCAACCGGCGCCGGATCGCCGCGGCCTTCGAAGAACGGATGCTGGTGCTGCCGCCGGTCGAGGCCGGCAACCTGGTCGTGCTCGCGTTCGCCGGGCCGCCGCTCGACGTCGACGCGACGATGCTGTTCGAGCGAGCCGACGAGGTCGAGCGCCGCTGGCGTCTGCCGGCCCGGGGCTGGGCGAAGGCGCTGCGCGGATCGGTCGTCGCGGGCTGAGCGGGTCCGCCAGCCCCCGCCGTCCGCCGGGTGCGGTACCTGCGGCGATGCGAGCCGCGAGCGGCCGGACGCGCCCCCGCGCGACGTCCCGCGGCGCATCCGCCTCCCCGCGGTGACCGTCCGTCCGTCGGCGGCCGGAAGCTGGTGGTGCCGATGGTACGGTCGCGGGTGATGAAGCCCTCGCTCGCCGACCCGCCCAGCGTGCACGCAGCGACCGTGCCGACCGCCGACGCGCCGGCCCCCGCGCGCGCCCCGGCCGGTGCGTCCGCCGGGGCCCGCCCGGTCGGCACCCGCGGCCGCCGCCTCGGCGTCGAGGAACTGCTCGCCGCGCTCGTCGAGGACCGGCTGCTGGACGCCGAGCAGGCGCGTACCGAGACCGGCTACGCGCGGCTGTCCCAGGCCCGGCGCCACGCGCTGGTGGCGATCGCCGAACGCAAGCTGAAGAGCGCCGCGCCTCCGCACCGCGTGCTCGACCTCGACACGCTGACCGAGTGGCTCGCGCGGCGCAGCGGCCTCGAGCACGTGCACATCGACCCGCTGAAGGTCGACTTCGCACGGATCGCCGACGTGATGTCGAGCAGCTACGCGACCCGCTTCGACATCCTGCCGCTCGAGGTGCGCGCGGGCGAGGTCGTCATCGCGACCTGCGAGCCGAACCTCGACGAGTGGGTCGACGAGCTCTCCCCGGTGCTGCGCAAGCGCATCGTCCGTGTGATGGCGAGCCCGGTCGACGTCGCGCGCTACGTCATCGAGTTCTACAGCCTCGCGCGCTCGGTCCGGGGTGCGAACAAGGGCAGTGGCAACGCGCACACCAGCAGCTTCGAGCAGTTGGTCGAGCTCGGCCGCGCCGGAAAGACCTTCGACGCGAACGACCAGCACGTCATCACGATCGTCGACTGGCTTTGGCAGTACGCGTTCGACCAGCGCGCGAGCGACATCCACCTGGAGCCGAGGCGCGAGCTGGGCGTCGTGCGTTTCCGGATCGACGGCGTGCTGCACAACGTCTACCAGGTGCCGCCCGCGGTGCTCTCGGCGATGACCAGCCGCATCAAGCTGCTGGGACGCATGGACGTCGTCGAGAAGCGCCGCCCGCAGGACGGCCGCATCAAGACGCGCACCGGCGACGGCCGCGAGGTGGAGCTGCGGCTGTCGACGCTGCCCACGGTGTTCGGCGAGAAGCTGGTGATGCGGATCTTCGACCCGGAGGTGCTGGTCCGCGGCTTCGCGGAGCTCGGCTTCTCCGAGGAGGACCTCTCGCGCTGGCACGACATGACGCGCCGCCCGAACGGCATCGTGCTGGTCACCGGGCCGACCGGCTCGGGGAAGACGACCACGCTGTACTCGACGCTGCGCCTGCTGGCGACCGAGGAGGTCAACGTCTGCACGGTCGAGGATCCGATCGAGATGGTCGAGCCGATGTTCAACCAGATGCAGGTGCAGACCGGCATCGACCTGGGCTTCGCGGAAGGCATCCGGGCGCTGATGCGCCAGGACCCGGACATCATCATGGTCGGCGAGATCCGCGACCTGCCGACCGCCGAGATGGCGATCCAGGCCGCGCTCACCGGCCACCTGGTGCTCTCGACGCTGCACACCAACGACGCGCCGAGCGCGGTCACCCGGATGCTCGACCTCGGGGTGCCCGCGTTCCTGCTGAACGCGACGTTGCTCGGCGTGATGGCGCAGCGCCTCGTGCGCACGCTGTGCGCGCACTGCAAGGCGCCGCACGACGCGCCGCCCGACGACGCCTGGGAAGGCATGATCCGCCCGTTCCGGGCGCGCCGCCCGCAGCAGGCGTGGCGGGCGGTCGGCTGCCTCGAGTGCCGCAACACCGGCTACCGCGGCCGCGCCGGCCTGTACGAGATCCTGACGATGACCGACGGCGTTCGCGAGCTGGTCACCGATCGGCCCGACCTCGGGCAGATCCGCCAGCGCGCGATGCGCGATGGCATGAAGCCGTTGCGGCTGTCCGGCGCGATGAAGGTCGCCGCCGGCACGACGACGATCGAGGAAGTGCTGCGCAACGCGCCGCCGTCGAGCTGATCGGGGCCCGCTCCCACGCGGAGCGATGACCCCATGGCGCGTCGGTCGCGCCCCCGTCCCGTACCATCCCAGCTCTCCCGGCTCTCCACGGACCATCCGGCTCGACCGACGATGGAGCACGACGTCACCCTGATCAGCACGGTCGCGGTGGGCTTCGGCCTCGCGCTCGCGCTCGGCTTCGTCGCCGAGCGGCTGCGGCTTCCCGCGCTGGTCGGCTACCTCGTTGCGGGCATCGCGATCGGCCCGAGTACCCCGGGCTTCG
>JADCHE010000188.1 GCA_020248665.1 Burkholderiales bacterium
CGAGCGTCACGTGCCCGAAGCCCGCCGCCTTGAGCTGCAGCAGCACGACCTCGAGGATCGACACGCGCCCGCCGAGCGGTACTAGCGGCTTCGGGATCAGGGTCGTGTACGGACGAAGCCGGGTCCCCTTGCCCCCGGCGAGGATCACTGCCCTCATGCGAGCTCCTCAGAGGTTGTACAACCAGGCCTTGTAGCGAGAGAGGTTCTCGGGACACCGGAACCAGGCGACCGTCTCGCGAAGCCCCGCGGACAGGTCGTGTCGCGGCGTCCAGGGCGTCAGCGAACGGATCTTCCGATTGTCGCCGATCAGCCTGAAGACCTCCGAGTTGTCCGGGCGCAGTCGCTCCTCCTTCTCGACGATCACCGCCTGCGGATTGAGCTCGGCGATCAGCGTGCGCGCGACGTCGGCGATCGTGTGCTCGACGCCGGTGGCGATGTTGACCTCGTGCCCGATCGCTGCGTCGGCCTCGGCCAGCGCGATGAATCCCTCGACGGTGTCGGCGACGTAGTTGAAGTCGCGCGTCGGGGTCAGGCTGCCCAGGTGCAGCTCGCGCTCGCCGGACAGCAGTTGCGTGATGATCGTCGGGATCACCGCCCGGGCGGACTGTCGCGGCCCGTACGTGTTGAACGGACGGACGATCACGACCGGGGCGTCGAACGAGCGCCAGAAGGATTCGGCGATCCGATCGGCACCGATCTTGGTCGCGCTGTAGGGCGACTGTCCCTGGAACGGATGCGCCTCGTCGATCGGTGCGTAGCGCGCGGTGCCGTACACCTCCGAGGTCGACGTCACCAGCACGCGCTCGGTACCCGCGGCCCGTGCGGCCTGCAGCACGTTCAGCGTGCCCTTGATGTTCGTGTCGACGTACGAATCGGGCGAGTGGTAGGAGAACGGGATCGCGATCAGCGCCGCGAGGTGGAAGACGACGTCGATCCCCTCGATCGCCTTGCGCACGCCGTTCGGATCGCGCACGTCGCCGGCGAAGACGTCTAGCCTGCGCTGGGTCTCCTGGGGCAGGGTGTCGAGCCACCCCCAGCTGTTGAACGAGTTGTAGTACACGAACGCGCGGACCTCGCAGCCGCGCGCGAGGAGCCCCTCGACGAGGTGGCTACCGATGAATCCGTCTGCTCCCGTCACGAGGACGCGCTTTCCTTCCAGCTTCATGTCTCGACTCCTTCGATGCCTTGTGCGTGCGGGATCCGTCCGGCGCCGCTACCGGTCGCGGCTGCCTGAAGACGGATGGCGTCCAGCAGCGCGTCGCGATACCCCGCGTACATCCGGCGGATCCCCAGGTGCTCGGTCGCGAAGGCGCGGGCCTCCTGTCGCATCCGAGCGGCACGCGGCCGGTCGCGCGCCAGTTCGGCGATGCGACGCGCGAACTCGCCCACGTCGGCGGGCGCGCAGAGGAAGCCGTTGCGTCCGTCATCGACCAGCTCGGGCAGGCCGCCGACCCGGGATGCGATGACCGGTACGCCCATCGCGAGCGCCTCCAGCACGACCAGCGGCCGACCGTCGAACCGCGACGGCAGAATGAGCACGTCGTAGGTCGCGATGTGGGTCTCGACATCGTCGACCTTCCCGAGGTAGCGCAGCGTCGGGCCCACGCACTCGGCCTCGAGCGCGATCCGCTCGGCCCACGGACCCGCACCGGTCATCACGAACCGGACTCCAGGCAAACCGGCGCACGCCCGCGCGACCTCGACGAACACGTCGGGCCCCTTCTCCTCGGACATCCGACCGGAGAAGCCGACCACGAAGTCGTCGGGCGCGAGGCCCAGCGAGGCGCGGAAGGCCGCGTCCCTCGGCCTCGGCCGGTACACGTCGCAGTCGATCCCGCTAAGCACCCGCCTCACCCGCTCGGGCGACCATCCGGTCTCCAGTAACCATCGCTCGACCTCAGCGTTCTCGGCCAGCACCGCGGTGAAGCGGTCCTGGAACTCGCGGTGGGAGGCGACGTGGCCGACGGCGTTGAACAGCAGGTCCACGATCGCCATCTCGGGGCGGCGCGCACGGATCGCGTCGAGGCGCTCGTAGACGAAGCGGCTTCCCGCCAGCAGCAGGCAGTCCGGACGGCGCGAATCGAAGAGGTATTCGAGGAAGCCGCCCCACTCCTCGGGCTCGAGGAACATAGGCAGCCGATACACCTCGCGCGTGTGGCAGGTGAACCAGTCCACCGTATCGCCGTGCACCGACTCCTGCGGGAGCGTCGTGACGACGATCACCCGCCAGCCGTCGGCGACGAAGCATCCGGTGACCATGCTGAGCAACCGCTCGGCCCCTCCCAGCAGCAGGAAGGGCAGCGCGACCAACAGGCAGCGCCCCTCGCCACCGCCCCGGGCCATCGACCGCGCGAGCGCGCCGCCGGGCTCGGCCGCCACGAGCCTGCGCTCGGCCTGGAGCCGCGACAGGCGCAGCCGCTGGGGGACGAGCAGTCGCCTGCGACGATGCACGATCTCGCGACGCTGCTCGGCGATCGTGCGCACGCCGGAGCCGGAGCTCAGCGAACCGCCCTCGTGGATCCTGTAGTTGAACAGCGGCTCGCCGACGAGGTTGCGCAGGCGCGCGCCCTGAGCAGCGATCTGGATCCAGAAGTCCCAGTCCTCGGCGACATGCGCGCTGCCGACGCCGGTGTCGACGAAACCCTCGCTGCGTGCCCACAGGGTCCTGCGGAACACAGCGCAGGTGTGCATGTGGTTGCCCTGCGTCATCGACTCCAGGTCCGGGAACTCGAGTACGCCGACCGTACCGGCACGCGCGCCGGCGAAGCGGATGGACGTCGACACGCAGTCGTAGCCGAGCCCCTCGAGCAGGTAGACGGCTTTCTCGAGGTAGGTCGGATCGAGGGTGTCGTCGGCGTCGAGGCAGCACAAGTACCGGCCGCGGGCGAGCCGCAGCCCGTAGTTGCGGTTGCTGCCCACCCAGTGGCGCCCGTCGCGCAACTCCACCCTCGTGCGCGGCCGCTGGAGCGAGGCGAGCAGCTCGCGCGTCGATCCATCTGTCGAGCCACCGTCGACGACGATCACCTCGACGTCCTCGAGCGTCTGGGACAGCACGCTGTCGATCGCGGCCTCGACGTACCGGCCGTAGTTGAAGCAGGGGATGACCACGCTGACCAGCACCTGGTCCGGCGCGAGCGGCACCACCGGGTACACCCCGTCCCCCGGCCTCGGCGGCTCGGACGCGCCGGCACGCTGCAACATCGTGAGGTTGCGGAACGCGGTCCACACCAGTCGCAGGTCGCCGCGACGCGCGTGGCTCACCGCCTTGCGCAGGTTCTCGGAGGTGAGCACGCTGCGGTACGTCCGCGCCTGCGCGCGCATCCGGTCCCAGTCGATGCGCCTCGGCGCCGCCAGCAGTTCGCCCGACGGCTCCGCCGGCCAGTCCGAGGGGGACTCACCGTCGCTCCCGGGTCGAGATGTCGCGTTCGGACTCATCCGCGCGCGTCCGGCCGGCCGGGCGCCGCGGAGGGATCCGCTGCGGTCGCAACGTGGTCGCCCGTGTCCGTCGCCCCCCCCGGCGCCTCGCCCTGCGCGGCCTCGGGCGCCGACGCCGTGTTCGCCGCGTCGTAGCGCTCGATGAACGCGCTGCACTCCGCCACGATCGAGCCGAGCCGGATCGACGCGCCGATGACGGGCAGGTTCGCGCGCATCCAGTCGACGCCGCCGTCGTGCATCGCCATCACGAGCAGGTCGGCCTGCCGCGAAGGATCGAGCCCCACGACCGGCATGCCGCCGCGGCGCAGGTGCCTCGCGACCTCGAATTCGCCGAACTTCGCGCACAGCACCCCGACGACGTACGGCACCTCGGCGCTCGGGTCCTCGATCGGGGCCCGCGCGGCGGCGTCCCAGGCGGAACCCAGCGCGCCCGGCCCGCGCGCCGCTCCGGCAGCGAACCATGCTCTGTCGTTGAGATAGGCAAGCTGCCGGAACGTCTCTGCGACGGTCCGCGCCGCGTCGCGCGAGGGATCGCCCTTGATCGCGACGACGATCGAGTTGGGGATGACGTCGTCGCCCTGACGGGTAAGGTACGTGCAGACGTGCACCTGATCACCGAAGCGCTCGGCGAGCACCGCGCGTATGCCGACCTCGGACGGATAGACAAGATGCTCGAAGGAGTGGTGCAGCCAGTGGTAGTCGGGCCCTCTCGCGAACGCGGCCGCATCCGCGGACGGAAAATACCCGACGAACACCCCGCCCTCGGACAGGGCCGCATGGATGCCCGCGAAGAATCCGCCGAGGTCCTCGACGTGCTCGATGACCTCGAGCGCCGTGATGATCGGGAACCGTCCGGCGTGCTCGGGAAGCGACCCGACCGGCGCGGCGGTCATCGCGTGGCCGCGCCGTTGCGCGATCGCGCGGGCCGGCGCGGAGAACTCGACGCCGTGGGTCTCGTAGCCGGCGGCCGCGAACACGTTCAGCAGCCGACCGGTCGCCGCCCCGACGTCGAGGCAGCGCAGCACGCGGGGCCCGGGCACCAGCGCAGCGGCGACGAAGTCGGCGATGCGGTAGGCCCAGTAGAACTCCGCGTCGAGATAGCTCGATTCGTATGACGCCTCGTACCCGATCCGCGCGTCGATGTTCCCGCGGGCGTCCTGCTCCGAGAGCGCGAAGTAGTTGTCGCGATACAGGCTGACGACGTCGACCGGTACCTCCTCGAGGTAGATCGACCCGCAGCCCGTGCAGCGCAGCATCGCAGTGCCATCGCGACGGACCGCCTGGACCACCCGGTCCTTCGCGCCGCACGCGGGGCAGCGCTCGACGCGGCGCGACGCGACCGCGCTCAAGACCGCATCCCGGCAAGCGAACGGCCGGTCCCGGACGTCCCGAGCGGCGCGACCGAGAAGTCCGGACAGTGGTGCACGAGTCCGTAGGACACCGGCTTGCCGTGCACCGTGACCACGCCGACCTTGTCGCGGTTGTCGAGCGACACGTACACATGGTCCGACCTGCACTCGGCCAGGCCGAGGTGCAGCAGGTATTCGCCTGGATTCAACAGCATCTCCATTCCGATCGAGATCCGGAACCGTGCGCCGGCGACCAGCGGCCCGATCGGGACCGGGCCGTCGTATCGGGTGTTCGCCCCGAACAGGTTCTGGCCCTGGGCGTTACGGAACATGATCGCCGCCGCGAGGTCGGACAGCGGGGCGAGGACTGCCACGTCGAGCTCGACCGTGAACCGTTCGCCGACGCGCAGCGCCTGACAGGGGTGTCCCTGCGCGTCGAGCAGCCGGAAGTCCTCGATGACCGCGTCGTGGCTGCCGAACCGGTATTCGGTGGACGCGTCCTTTGCGGCGATCGCCCGGCGAGCATCATCGATCGACACCACCGGACCGTCGCGCGCCGCGTCCGCGCCCGGCCCCGGCGCCTCTCCCGCGCCGGGAACGACCGCCGGATCCGGCACGGCCGGGGCCGACGCCCGCGCCGCCGGCGCGGACGCGCGCCGCTGCCGTCGCATCTCGTGCTCCTGCGACAGGTTGTAGTACTGAGCGGCGAGGTGATCGGGCGCGCCTTCGGACAGCAGCGTCCCCTCGTCGAGCAGGTAGCCGTAGTCGCAGAGCGCCTGGAACGTACCGAGGTCGTGCGTGACGAACAGCGTGCTGACGCCGGACTCCCTCAGCTGGCGGATGCGGTCGAGGCAGCGGGCCTGGAACGACAGGTCGCCGACCGCGAGCGCCTCGTCTACGATCAGGATGTCGGGCTCGACGTGCGAGGCGACCGCGAACGCGAGCCGGACCACCATGCCGCTCGAGTACGTCTTCACCGGTTGCTCGATCGCGTCGCCGATGTCGGCGAAGTCCACGATCGCGGCATAGCGCTCGGCGAGTTGATCCTGGGTCATCCCGAGGATCTGGCCATTCAGGAACACGTTCTCCCGCCCAGAGAAATCAGGGTGGAAGCCCGCGCCGAGCTCGAGCAGCGCCGCGACCCGGCCCATCGCCCGGACGCGCCCTTCGGTCGGCGTCAGCACGCCCGCCACCAGCTGCAGCAGCGTGGACTTGCCGCTGCCGTTGCGCCCGATCACCCCGACCATCTGCCCCCGGCGCACCTCGAAGGAAACGCCGCGAAGCGCCCAGTGCTCGCGGAAGAGGCGCCGGCGCTGGCCCCACAGCATCTGCAGGAGGCGGTCGCGCGGATGCCCGTAGATCTCGTAGCGCTTGCCGAGCCCCTCGGCCAACAGGACGATCTCAGACGACATCGGCGAAGCCTTCACGCAGCCGCCCGAAGAGCCAGCGGCCGCCGATCGCGACGAGGATCGAGAACGCGAGCACGCCCGCGAGCCCGGCCAGCGGGACGGTCCCCTCGAACAGCGCGGCGCGCATCCCCTCGAGCAGTGGCGTCAGCGGATTGACGTGCATCGCCGGCCGGAACGCCGCCGGAACTTGGGCGAGCGGATAGAACACCGGGCTGAGGAACATCAGGGCCGTGGTCGCCACGCCGACGAGCTGCCGGATGTCGCGCAGGTAGACTCCCAAGATCGGA
>JADCHE010000189.1 GCA_020248665.1 Burkholderiales bacterium
CGGCAACGACGACCACATCGTGCCCGACCTGCTCGCGCCGCTCGCGGTGCGCCGGGAGACCCCGGACGGCGTCGAGGAGGTGCGCGTGCGGATCCGCGGCGGCCTGCTGGGGCACTGGAGCGTCTGGACGCAGGGCGCGGTGCGGCTGTTCGAGCGGATCGGCCGCGCGATCGAGGAGGACCGCCTCGACGACGACCTGCTCGCGCTCGACGCGCGCGTGACCGACTGCAACGCGGCGTTCTTCGACGTCGCGAACGCGTTCGCAGGCTGCATTCCCGGCTGCCACGAGGTGCTGCGCCGGCAGGGGCTGCTCGAAGGCACCTGGTGCCTCGATGCGGCCGAGACCCTGTCGCCGGGACAGTCCGCCGAGATCGACCGGGTGAGCCGGCTGCACGCCGACCTGTCGGACGACGACTTCGTGCGGGCGAACCTCGGGCGCTGGCTCGCCGACTGACGCGCCCGCGCCCGCGATGAATCGGCTCGACTCGCCCGTCTCCCGCTGGACCTTCGCGATCGTCGCGCACCTGCTGCTGGTGCTCGCCTGGTACCTGTTCGTCGAGCTCGGCAGGGTCCCGAAGTTCGTGATGCCTTCGCCGCAGGCGACGCTCGCGGCACTGACCAACGCCGACTACGCATGGTGGACGAACACCGCGGTCACCGCCACCGAGATCTTCGGCGGCTACTTCCTCGCGCTGGTCGTCGGCGTGCTGCTCGCGCTGGTGTTCACCTGGTCGCGCACGCTCGAGGCGCTGTTCCTGCCGCTGCTGGTCACGCTGAACATGATCCCGAAGGTCGCGCTCGGGCCGCTGATCATCGTCTGGTTCAAGTACGGCATCGTCCCCAACACGCTGATGGCGTTCTCGATCGCGGTGTTCCCGATCCTGCTGACCACCGCGCGCGGGCTGCGCGAGATCGAGCCCGAGCTGCTGGACCTGGTCCGCTCGCTGCGCGGCTCGCGCTGGCAGGTGTTCGTCAAGATCCAGCTGCCGGGCGCCCTGCCCTACATCTTCTCGGGCATGAAGGTCGCGTCGATCCTCGCGGTCGCCGGCGCGGTCGTCGGCGAGTTCCTCGGCTCCGACAAGGGCCTCGGCTACCTGATGCTGCAGGTGCAGGTCACGCTCGACACGCCGGCGATGTTCATGGCGGTGATCCTGATCACGCTGATCGGGATGGCGCTCTACGGGCTGGTGCTGGGGCTCGAGCGCCTGCTGGTCGTGCGCGACGCGAGGGTGTCGTGACGGCGGCCGTCGAGCCGTTCATCCACCTGCGCGGCGTGCGCAAGGTCTACCGCACCGGACGCAAGGAGCACCTCGCGATCTCCGACGCGAGCTTCGACGTGCTGCCGGGCGAGCTGGTGTCGCTGGTCGGCCCGTCGGGCTGCGGCAAGTCGACGCTGCTCAAGATCCTGTCCGGGCTGCACCCGCACGACGGCGGCGAGGTGCGGATCGGCTCGACGACACACCCGTTCGATCCGGCGAAGGACATCGGCATGGTCTTCCAGCAGCCGCTGCTGCTGAAGTGGCGCCGGATCCTCGACAACGTGCTGCTGCCCGCCGAGATCCTCGGACTGCCGATGGCCGCGGCGCGCGAGCGGGCCCGCGACCTGCTCGCGCTGGTCGGGCTCGCCGGCAGCGAGGACCGGTTCCCGTACGAGCTGTCGGGCGGCATGCAGCAGCGCGCGGCGATCGCGCGCGCGCTGGTCCACGACCCGAAGCTGGTGCTGATGGACGAGCCGTTCGGCGCGCTCGACGCGCTGACGCGCGAGAAGATGAACCTCGAGCTGCTGCGCATCTGGAAGGAGTCGGGCAAGACGATCATGTTCGTCACGCACGGCATCTCCGAGGCGGTGTTCCTGGGCACGCGCGTGGTCGTGCTGACCGCGGGGCCGGCGCGCATGGCCGACAACTTCGAGATCGAGCTGCCGTACCCGCGCGCGCTCGACATGAAGACGCACGAGGCCTTCGGGGTGTACACGCGCCGGATCTACCGGCTGCTGGGGATGGAATGAGCGCACCGACCTTCACCGTCGAGTCGGTGGCCCTCTTCGAGCGCGACGTGCGGCTGCGCATGCCGTTCCGCTTCGGCGTCGTCACGCTGACCGCGGCGCCGCAGGCGTTCGCGCGCGCGACGGTGCGTCTCGCCGACGGCCGCACCGCGACCGGTGCCGCGGCCGAGCTGCTCGCGCCGAAGTGGTTCGACAAGGACCCGGCGCTGTCGAACGAGGACAACTTCGAGCAGCTGCGCCGCGCGGTGCACCTCGCGCGCACGGCGTACCTGGACGGCGGCGCGCGCACCGCCGTCGGCCACTTCGCCGCGCACCACGCAGCGCACCGCGCGGCCTGCGCCGCGCAGCGCCTGAACGGCCTGGTCGCGGGCTTCGGCCCGGCGCTCCTCGACCGCGCGGTGCTCGACGCGCTGTGCCGCGCGCTCGGCGTGGCCTTCGCCGAGGCGGTGCGCACCGACCGCATCGGGTTCGCCGCGCACGCGGCCGCGCTCGCACCCGAGCTCGACGGCTTCGACGTCGGCGGCTGGCTCGCGTCGCTGAGGCCCGCCGCGTCGATCGAGGCGCGGCACACCGTCGGGCTGGTCGACCGGATCGTCGCGTCGGACCCCGGCGAGCCCGTCGGCGACGGGCTGCCAGAGACGCTCGAGGAGGTCTGCGCACGCTACGGCCACCGCTGGTTCAAGCTCAAGGTCGGCGGCGACGTCGCGGCCGACGTCGCTCGGCTCGCGTCGATCGCCTCGGTGCTCGACCGGCTGCCGCATCGGTATCGCGTCTCGCTCGACGGCAACGAGCAGTACGACGACGTCGACGGCGTCGTCACGCTGTGGCGCGCGATGTGCGACGACGCGCGGCTGTGCCGGCTGGTCGACGCGGTGGCCTTCGTCGAGCAGCCGATCCGCCGTGCGGCCGCGCTGTCGCGGGACATGGGCGCGCTCGCGCGCGAGCGGCCGGTGATCGTCGACGAGTCCGACGACTCGCTCGACGCGTTCCCGCGGGCGCGAGCGCTCGGCTACGCGGGCGTGTCCTCGAAGACCTGCAAGGGCCTGTACAAGTCGATGCTGAACGCGGCGCGCTGCGCGCGCTGGAACCGCGACGCCGGCACGGACCGCTTCTTCATGTCCGCCGAGGACCTGACGATCCAGGCTGGGCTGGCGCTGCAGCAGGACCTCGCGCTCGTCTCCCTGCTGGGGATCGGGCACGTCGAGCGCAACGGCCACCACTACGTCGACGGCATGGCCGCGCTGCCGGCGGCCGAGCAGCAGGCGTTCCTCGACGCGCACCCCGACCTCTATGAACGCAGCCACGGCGCGGTGCGCGTGCGGCTGCGCGACGGACGCCTGGGCGTCGGCTCGCTCGATGTGCCCGGCTACGCGAGCGGCGCGATGCCCGACTGGAGCGCGATGCGGGCGATGTCCGACGGCTGGGCCGCGTAGGCCCGACCCCGTTCGCGTCACGCTCGCCGCGATTGGAGGCCATCCTCCACGCGGGCGCTTGCGCGGCGCGCCGTCGCGGCGCAGGGTCGGGGTCCTCCTCCGATCAGAAGGCGCCCCGATGCGCGCAGACCCCGTTCCCGCCGTCCCGGCGACCGCCCCCCGTCCCGCCGACCTGCGCGGCTGGGCACGGCTGGGCGCCGACGCGGTCGTCGGCATCACCGACGCCGTGGAAGCCATGCACGCGGCGATCGTGCGGCTGTCGCCGCCGCTCGGACGCGCGCGGCACGGGCGCACGCGCGGCCTGACCGGCTTCGTGTACCGCACGGTGCGCGGCACCGCGCGCGCGGTCGGCGGCGGCCTCGAGCTCGCGCTCGCCGCCCTCGCGCGCGAGCCGGCGTCGGCCGCCGGCGCGTCGTCGCCGCGGCGCGAGGCGCTGGTGGCGGTGCTGAACGGCATCTGGGGCGACCACCTCGCGGCGAGCGGCAACCCGCTGGCGATCCCGATGCGGCTGCGCGTCGGCGGCGTGCCGATCGACGCGGCTGCGGGGCCGCCGACCGGGCTCGGCGACGGTCGCCGGCTGCTGCTGATGGTCCACGGGCTGTGCATGAATGACCTGCAGTGGACCCGCGCCGGCCACGACCACGGCGTCGCGCTCGCGGACAGCGCGGGGTGGACGCCGCTTCGGCTGCACTACGACAGCGGCCGGCACGTCGCCGACAACGGCCGCGAGCTGTCGGCGACCCTCGAGGCGCTGCTCGCGCGCTGGCCGGTGCCGGTCGACGAGATCGCGATCCTCGGCCACAGCATGGGCGGGCTGGTGGCGCGCGCCGCGTGCATCGCCGCGCACGAGGCCGGCCACGCGTGGCCCGCGCGACTGTCGGCGCTGGTGTTCCTCGGCACGCCGCACCTCGGCGCGCCGCTCGAGCGCGGCGGCCACGCGCTCGAGCGCGCGCTCGGGCTGAGCCCGTACGCGGCGCCGTTCGCGCGGCTCGGCCGGGCCCGCAGCGCGGGCATCGTCGACCTGCGTCACGGCGCGGTGCGCGACGCGCGGTCCGCGAAGCCGGACCCGACCTCGGGCGCACCGCTCGACGCAGGGCTGCCGCGCGGCGTCGCGGCCTACGCGATCGCGGCCTCGCGCAGCGCCCCCGGCGCGCGCGGCAGGCTCGCGGGCGACGGGCTCGTGCCGGTGGACAGCGCGCTCGGCCGGCACGCCGATCCCGCGCGCGCGCTGCCGATCCCCGATGCGCACCGTCGCACGATCCGCGCCGCGAACCACTGGGACCTGCTCGACCGGCCCGAGGTGACGGCGCAGCTGCTGCGCTGGCTGTCGCGCGCGCCGCGACGCGGCCGTCGCGTCACTCGACCGGGATCGGCCGCAGCGCGTTGACCTCGCGCGCGTCGACCGGCGACGCGCCGCGACCCCAGGTCGCGCGCAGCCAGCTCACCAGTGCCGCCGCCTCGCGGTCGTCGAGTTCGGGCCCGAACGGCGGCATGCCGTAGGGCCGCGGGTTGTCCGAGGTGGCCGGCGCGAAGCCTCCGTGCAGCACCGCGCGGATCGTGTTGACCGGCGAGGCCTGCGCGAGCGTGCGGTTGCCCGCGAGCGCCGGCCAGTGCGGCGGACCGCCCTCGCCGCTCGCGCCGTGGCAGTCCTCGCAGCGCTCGCGGTAGAGGCGCTCGCCGAGCCCGAGCGTCGCGGCGCCGGCGGGCTCGCGCGCCCGGGACGCCTTCGGCGCCGGCGTGCCCGCGCCGGGCAGCGCCTTCAGGTACGCCGCCATCGCGCGCAGGTCGTCGGGCACGAGGTGCTGCAGGCTGTCCGAGACCACGCGCGCCATCGGGCCGGTCGCCACCGCGCGCGGGCCGATGCCGGTCGCGAGCCACGCGACGGTCTCTTCGACGCTCCAGCCGCCGACGCCGCCCGCCGCGTCGTCGAGGAGCGACGGCGCGTGCCAGCCGAGCGTCTCCAGCGCGCCGCCGCCGAGCGCGGGGCCGCTCGGGCCGCCGAGCGCGTCGCGCGCGGTGTGGCACGCGCCGCAGTGGCCCAGCGCGCCGACCAGGTAGGCGCCGCGGTTCCACGCGGCGTCCTTCGACGGATCCGGCTCGAAGCGCGCCGGACGGAAGTAGACGAGCCGCCATCCGTCGAGCAGCCACGGCAGGCTCCACGGGAAGCGCAGCGCGTGCGGACGGTACGGCGCGCTCACGGGCGGCAGCTGCCTCAGGTACGCGAACAGCGCGTCGGTGTCCGAGCGGGTGAGCCGCGTGTAGTCGGTGTAGGGAAACGCGGGATACAGCGCGCGGCCGTCCTTCGAGCGGCCCTCGTGCATCGCGCGCGCGAAGTCGTCGGCGGTCCACGCGCCGATCCCGGTCGCGGCGTCGGGCGTCAGGTTCGATGCGTGGATCGTGCCGAAGGGCGTCGCGATCGGGCGCCCGCCGGCGTACGGCGCGCCGCCGCGAGCGGTGTGGCAGCCCGCGCAGTTGCCGGCGAGCGCGAGGTAGGCGCCGCGCGCGACCGGGTCCGGCGAGGCGGGGTCGGGGGCGACCGGGGCGGCCGCGGGCGCGTCGCCCGCCCCGGTGCGCGCGGGCACGCCGGGGCCCGTCCCGTCCGGGGCGATCGTCACGGTCGTGACGATCCCGGGTGCGCCGCCGGGCGCGCGACCGTCGAGCCAGGCCGCGAGCCCGAGGCCGGCGAGCCCGAGCGCGACGAGGCCCGCGACGCGACGCGCGCGCGGGCTCACCGGACGCGCCCCCCCGCACGGCGCACGGGCTCCACCCGGGTCGCGGTCATCGCCCGAGCCCGCCGCAGTCGAGCGGCAGCGTCGTCGGCAGGGACTCGCGGGCACGCGCGTCCGCCGGCACCGGCTGCGCGGCGAGCCACGCGGTGACCGCGGCGACGTCCTCGGGCGCGAGGCGCCGCGCGATCGTCGCCATGCAGTCGGGCGCCATCGCGCGGCGCGTGCCCTCGCGCCACGCACCGAACTGCGCGTTCAGGTAGTCGCGCGGCAGCCCGAGCAGGCCCGGCACCGCGGGCTGCGCGCCGAGCAGGGCGTCGCCGTGGCAGGCGATGCAGGCGGGCAGCCCGCGCGCGCGATCGCCCTCGACGACGAGCCGGCGGCCGCGCTCGAGCGTCGCGGGCGGGGCCGCGGGCGGCGGCGACGGCGGATGCGGCGGATGGCGCCCGGCGAAGTGCTCGGCGATGTCGCGCAGGTACGCGTCGGGCAGGCCCTCGACCATCCAGGTCATCGAGGGCACCGCACGGCGCCCGTCGCGGAAGTTCAGCAGCTGGTTGTACAGGTAGCCCGCCGGCTTGCCCGCGATCCGCGGGTAGTAGCCGTCGGGCGTCGAGCGGCCCTGCGGTCCGTGGCAGCCGGTGCAGGCGAGCAGCCGGGCCTCGAGGGTGTCGGGCGGCGAGCCCCCGGGGCGCATCGGTTGCGCGTGCGCGAGCGTCGCGAGCAGACCGGCGAGGAGTGCCACGGTGACGCGGGCGGAGCGGGATCCGCGAGGGACGGTCGGTGCGGTCGGGGGGGAGGTCATCGGCGGGGCGCCGGGACGGGAGCCGCCACGGGACCCGGAGTATAGCGACGCGACGCGACGCGCCGCGCACCCGACCGCGTCAGAGTCCGCCGGCCTCGATCAGCCCGCGCAGGTAGCCGGCGGCGAACGCCGCGCAGCCCGGTCCGTCGGGTCGGTAGTCTAAGGGCTCGACCGCGATCCAGCCGCGGTGGCCGTGGCGCGCGAGCGCGGCGAGCACCGGCGCGAACGCGTCGTCGCCCTGGCCGGGCGCGCGCCGGTTGCGGTCGTTGAGCTGCACGTGCGCGAGCAGCCCCGTCGGCCACCAGCGCTCGATCAGCGCCGCCGGCGGCTCGGCCTCGGCGAGCCCGGCCGAGCAGGTGTCGAGCATCGTGCGCAGCGCCGGCAGCCCGGCCGCGCGGACGATCGCGGCGGCCTCGGCGACGGTGTTGACGATCGGCGTCTGGTCGCCCGACAGCGGCTCGATGCAGTAGACGACGCCGGCCTCGCCCGCCGCCTCGCCGGCGCGCATCCAGCAGTCGGCCGCGCGCGCGAGCGCATCGGCGTGCGACTGCCCGGGCGCGATCGCGCGCTGAGCCGGCGAGCCGTGCACCAGGTACTCCCCGCCGAGCGCCGCGCACAGCGCGACCAGGCGGCGCATCGCCTCGACGGTGCGCGCGCGCAGCGCGTCGTCGGGCGTGGTGATCGACAGCCCCTTCGGCGCGACCAGCAGCCAGTGCAGGCCGCAGATCGCGAGGCCGTGGTCGTCGGCGACGCGCCGCATCGCCGCGGCCCGCGCGTCGTCGATCGCGAGCGGGTCGTCGGCGAGCGTGAACGGCGCGACCTCGAGCGCGCGGTAGCCGAGCGATGCGGCGAGCGCGCACTGTGCGGCGAACGCCATCGGCGCGAGCACCTCGTTGCACAGCGCGAGCCGCGCGGCGAGGCCGGGACGAGGCGGGACCGCGGGCGCGTCCACGGGTCGCGTCCTCAGGTCGCCGCCGGCGCGCCGCGCCGCGCGAACAGCCGTCGCACCGCCGGCACCTGCGCGAGCAGCATCGCGAGCACGACCGCGGCGAGCACCGCGCTGATCGGCCGGGTGAAGAACGGCAGCAGGCTGCCGTCGGACAGCACGAGCCCCCGGCGCAGCGACTTGTCGACGATGTCGCCGAGCACCAGCCCGAGCACGAAGGGCGCGACCGGGAAGCCGCGCCTGCGCAGCAGGAAGCAGACGACGCCGACCACCAGCATCACGTACACGTCGAACAGCCGCTGGCCGATCGAGTAGGCGCCGAGCACGCAGAGCACGAAGACGATCGGCATCACGATCTCGCGCGGCACGCGCAGGATCTGCACGATCGGGCGCACCATCACCAGCCCGAAGAGCAGGATCGCGAGCGTCGCGACCAGCGTGATCGCGACCACGTCGTAGACGAACTGCGGCTGCGCGGTCATCAGCATCGGGCCCGGCTGCACCCCGTGGATGATCATCGCGGCCATCAGCACCGCGGCGGGTGCCGAGCCGGGGATGCCGAGCGCGAGCGCCGGGATGATCGCGCCCGGGATCGACGCGTTGTCGCCGGTCTCGGCGGCCATCAGGCCCTCGACCGAGCCCTTGCCGAACTGGTCGCGCTCCTTGCTCGCGCGCTTGGCCGCCGCATACGAGCTCCACGCCGCCATGTCCTCGCCGACGCCCGGAAGGATGCCGACGAACACGCCGATCACGCCCGAGCGCAGCACGGTGCGCCAGTAGCGCAGCACGTCGGCGATCCGTGGCAGCACCGAGTCGACCGCGTCGACGATCGGCCGCGCGCGCGGCTCGGACATCACGACGAGGATCTCGGCGAAGCCGAACGCGCCGACCAGCGCCGGGATCAGGTTGATGCCGCCCGACAGCTCGTTCCAGCCGAAGGTGAAGCGTTCGTAGGCGTGGACCGGGTCGAGCCCGATCGTCGCGACGAACAGGCCCAGCAGCCCCATCAGCCAGCCCTTGAGGGCGTCGGTGCCGGTCAGGCTGCCCGACAGCATCACGCCGAGCAGCCCGAGCCAGAAGAACTCGAACGCGCCGAACTTGAGCGCCACCTCGGCGAGCATCGGCGTGAACGCGGCGAGGCAGGCGACGCCGAACAGCGAGCCCGCGACCGAGCCGGCGGTCGCGATCCCCATTGCGCGGCCGGCCTGCCCCTTCCTCGCGAGCACGTGGCCGTCGAGGCACGCGGCCGCGTTCGCCGCGGTGCCGGGAATGTTCAGCAGGATCGACGTGCGGCTGCCGCCGTAGATCGCGCCGACGTAGACGCAGACCAGGATCAGGATCGCGTCGGACGGCTGCATCTTCACCGTCAGGGTGGTGAACAGCGCGATGCCGAGCGTCGCCGACAGACCGGGCAGCAGCCCGATCACGATGCCGACCAGCGTCGCGCCGAGCGCGTAGGCGATCTGCATCGGGCCCGCGAGGTGCGCGAGCGAGGTGCCCAGCAGCGTGAGCCCTTCCATCGCTCAGGGCAGGCGCACGAGGAAGACGTCCTCGAACAGCACCGCGATCGCGGTGCAGGCGACGACCGCGATCGCGACCGCGGTGCCGAGCCCGCGCGCGAGCGAGCCGGCGGCGCGCCAGTCGCGCCAGCGCAGCAGCGCGATCCACGCGGCCACGAGGACCGCCGAGGTCGCGACGAACGGCAGCCCGCGGCCGAGCGTGCCGACGACCCAGGCGACTGCGAGGACGAGGATCGGCAGGACGCGCAGCAGCGTGCCGGGCGCGTCCGCATCGGCGTCGCCGGCGGGCGCGGGCGTCGCCACGCCGGCGCGCCGTTCGCGCCACGCGAGCATCGCGCCGAACACGGCCATCAGCGCGCCGAGCACGCCCGGCACCAGCCCGGGCGCGGACCACGGCTCGATGTTCATCTTGTCGAGCCGGTCCATCCGCCAGCCGCCGACGGCGATCGCGATCCCGAGCGCGATCCAGCCGAGGGCGACGCGCATCGCGGGCGCCCTTGGGTCAGCGCCGGATGCCGATCGACTCGGGCGTGACCTTCGCCATGCCCGCGTCCTGCAGCAGGAACGCATCGGACACGACGGTCGGCCAGACCGCGTCGTACGCGGCCTTGCCCGACAGCGGCGTGAACAGCGCGCCGCGCTGGGTCGCGTAGGCCCTGATCCTCTCGGAGGTCGCGATCTTCTCGGCCCACAGCTTCTCGACCGTCGCGACCACCTCGGCCGGCACACCCTTCGGGATGAAGATGCCGAAGCCGGAGGTGACCTTCGGGAAGTCCTTCACGAAGTCGGTGATCGGCGGGATCGTGCCGAAGCCCTCGATCGTCAGCGGCGTGTCGGCGACCACCGCGAGCGGGCGCAGCCGCTTGCCCTTCAGCATCTCGGCCATCTCGACCGCGAGCTGCGTGGTCACCTCGGCCTCGCCGGCCACGGTCGCGACCACCGCCGGATTGCCGCCGTCGTAGGTCACGTGCCGGTACTTCGCGCCGGTGGCCTTCGCGATCGTTTCCATCGCGAAGTGGCCCGACGAGCTGTTGCCCGCGGTCGCGACCGAGATCGGCCTGGCCTTCATCGCGTCGATCAGCTGCGG
This sequence comes from Burkholderiales bacterium, assembly GCA_020248665.1. Taxonomy (GTDB): domain Bacteria; phylum Pseudomonadota; class Gammaproteobacteria; order Burkholderiales; family Burkholderiaceae_E; genus UBA4615. The sequence continues at coordinate 10,520 of JADCHE010000189.1, forward strand.
CAGCGTCTGGTACGGCGTCGACGGGTTCACCGCGACGATCGACACGTTGGTGACCGACAGGAACAGGTGGAAGTCGTCGACCTTGCTGTTGAGCATGCCGAGCAGCGGATAGGTGCCGAGCTGCTTGGCGGCGCCGGCGGTCCAGGTGTAGCCGTCCCTGGGCGCCTCCATCGCGCTCTTCGTGCCGATCGAGCCGGCGCCGCCGGGCTGGTTCACCACGACGATCTTCTGGCCCAGCGCCGGCTCGAGCTCGGCGGCGGCGAGGCGGGTGATCTGGTCGGTCGCGCCGCCGGCGGCCCAGGGCACGATGATCGTCACCGGCTTGGTCGGTTTCCACTGCGCGTGGACCGCCGGCGAGGCGAAGGCGAGCGCGGCGGCCAGCGGTGCGGCGAGCGCCGCCCTGCGGATCGGATCCATGGTGCTGTCTCCTCGGCGACGCCTCGGGCAGGCGTCCGGTTGTGGTAACTCGTTGGTTAATTGTATGCGTCGCCGCATCGCCCGGGCAACCCTGCGGCGGGGCGTGCCTGCACGCTCAGTTGCGGATCAGGTACCCGAGCACCAGGTCCGTCATGTGCCCGAGCCGCTCGGCGCGCTCGCGCGGCGCGAGCAGTTCTCGACCGAAGATCGTCGACAGCGTGTGCCGGTTCGACAGGTAGAAGTACGACAGCGACGCGATCGAGATGTAGAGCTGCACCGGGTCGACGCCGGCGCGGAACACGCCCGAGCGGCGGCCGCGCTCGAGCAGGTCGTCGATCATCGCGACGAACGGCGAGTGCATCGCGCGGACCTCCTTGCTGCGCTTCAAGTGCTCGGCGCGGTGCAGGTTCTCGCTGTTGAGCAGCCGCAGGAACTCGGGGTGCTCGAGGTAGTAGTTCCAGGTGAAGGCGATCAGCCGGCGGATGCCCTCGACCGGGTCGACCGCCGACAGGTTCAGCGCCTGCTCGGCGTCGCGGATGTCGCGGTACGCCTGCTCCAGCACCGCGAGGAACAGGCCCGCCTTGTCGCCGAAGTAGTAGTACAGCATCCGCTTGTTGATGCCGGCCTTCTCGGCGATCCGGTCGACGCGCGCGCCGCCGAGGCCGTGCTGCGCGAACTCGTCGGTGGCCGACTTCAGGATCGCGGCACGCGTGGCGTCCGGGTCCCGCGTCTGCGGGACCGCCGGCTTCGCGCGGCGACGGGGGGCGACCTTGGCGTGCATCGCGACCATGGTAACGAAACGGTTAACCGTGCGGGGCGATTTCGCCGCTGGGGCGGCCCAGGCGTCGGGCGACGTCGCGCCTCAGGGCAGCGGCGGCACGGCGTCGCGCCCGCGTTCGTGGACGACGCGCCCGGCGACCACCGTCCGCTCGACCCCGAGGCCCGGCAGCCGCTCGAGCGGACAGTCGACCGGGTCGCCGTCGAGCACGACGAGGTCCGCGTCCAGGCCCGGTGCGAGCGCACCGCGCTGCGCCTCGTCCCACGTCAGCACGTGGCCGGCGACGGTCGCGAGCCGCAGCGCCTCGGTGCGCGAGAGGCCGCTCTCGCCGAGCGCCTCGCCCGAGTCCTCGTCCCAGCGCGCGAGCGCCTCCCAGGTCGCGAACAGCATCGAGTGCGGCACGCCGTCGGTCGACAGCGCGACCGGCACGCCGGCGTCGAGCAGCGCGCGGATCGGCGTGCCGGCGGCACCGAGCGCGCGCAGCCCGAATCGGTCCGGCGCGCGGTACATGAAGCCGGGGGTCACCGTCGCGACGAGGCCGAGCGCGCGGATGCGCTCGATCTGCCGCGGCGTCGCCGCGGTCACGTGGACGGCGACCCAGCGCAGGTCCCGGATCGGCACGCGCGCGTCGATCGCCTCGAGCGCCTGCAGCACCCGCTCGAGCTCGTAGCAGACGAGCACCGACACGCGCAGCCCGCGCCGGGCGGCCTCCACGCCGAGCGCGACCAGCCGCTCCTGGGGCAGCGCCTGGTAGAAGTGCCCGGCCCAGTGCTCGTAGGGCCAGCCGCGCGCGAGGATCGCCGCCACCTGCGGATCGGCGACGTCGAGGCACACGCCCTCCTCGCGCAGCAGCCCGGTCGCGCGCCCGCGCCCGGCGAGCCGCGGCGCCCAGGCGTCGAGCTGCGAGGCGATCGCGGCGTCGGCGAAGGTGGCGCTCGGCACGCTCAGCAGCGCGTGCATCCGCAGCGGCAGCGCGTCGTCGGCGGCCAGCTGGCGGTAGGCATCGATCAGCGCCGGCGTGAGGCCGTGCCCTTCGTAGGCCGCCGTGGTGCCCGCCGCGACGGTGAGCCGCGCGCCGACGCGCAGGCCCTCGAGCCGGTCCTCCCACGAGAAGCGCGGCACGCAGCCGAACAGCACGTACTCGAGCGTCGGCGCGCGGTTGCGTTCGAGGAACACGCCGGTGGGCTCGCCGCCGGCGTCCCGCACGATCTCGATCCGGTAGGGATCGGGGGTGTCGCGGCCGACGCCGGCGAGCGCCATCGCGCGCGAATTCGCGACCGCCGGCAGCGGCAGCCGCGACCACCAGCCCCACGGCGAGCGGATGAAGACCGGGTGCCCGGGCGCGGCGCGGTCGAGGTCGTGCCGGTCGGGGAAGCGCCCCTCGGCAAACTGCGAGGACTCGGTGAAGTAGCCATCGGGCGGCGCGCCCATCGGCAGCGTGACGATCCACTCGCCGGGCGGCGTGCGCGCCGCCGCCTCGCGGACCGCCTCGACGATCTGCGCGACCGACGTGCAGTGCGCGATCGGCACGCCGGCGCGTGCGCGCAGGCCGAGCCGGTCCAGGTGCGGATGCGCGTCGAAGAAGCCGGGCACGACGCAGCGGCCGGCGAGGTCGACCACGTGCGTGCCGCACCCGCGCAGCGCGAGCACCGACGCGTCGTCGCCGACCGCCGCGATCCGCTCGCCGCGCACCGCGATCGCGGTCGCGACGCGGTCGTGCGCGTCGAGCGTGCGGACGGTGCCGCCGTGCAGGATCAGGGAGGCGGGTTCGGCGTCGGTCGTCATGCGTCCGAGTCTAGGGGCGGCGCGGCGCGCCGTCGACGGGCGCACGCGCGACGGGGTCGTCGGCCGTGCGCGCGGAGCACCCGCATAGAATCGTGGCGCCGGCATCCGATCGCCCCGCCGGCGGTCCCGCCGCGACGGAGGCGCGCCGATGGCCTTCCACCAGACGATCGGCGCCCGCCGCCACCGCTTCGACGACGTGCGCGTGCTGCTCGCGAAGGCGAGCCCGGCGCGCTCCGGCGACCTGCTCGCCGGCGTCGCGGCCGCCGACGAGGAGGAGCGCATCGCCGCGCGGATGACGCTCGCCGACCTGCCGCTGCGCACGCTGCTCGACGAGCCGGTGATCCCGCCCGAGCACGACGAGGTGAGCCGCCTGATCCTCGAGCAGCACGACGCAGCGGCATTCGCGCCGATCGCGCACCTGACGGTGGGCGGATTGCGCGACTGGC
>JADCHE010000019.1 GCA_020248665.1 Burkholderiales bacterium
CGCGCCCGACGGGCCGCGGGTCGCCACCGCGCCCACCGACGCCGCGTCCGCCGAGGCCCCGCGCCCCCCCGCCGTCGTGCTGCGCCCGCACCGCGCCGGCGACCTCGGCTGGATCGTCGAGCGCCACGGCGCCCTGTACGCCGCCGAGTACGGCTGGGACCAGCGCTTCGAAGGCATGGTCGCCGGTATCGTCGCGCGCCTCGTCGAGCGCTTCGACCCCGCGCGCGAGGTCTGCCTGATCGCCGAGCACGGCGGCGCGCGCGTCGGCTCGGCCGTCGTCGTGCGCGAGTCCGCGTCGGCGGCCAAGCTGAGGCTGGTGCTGGTCGAGCCGTCGGCCCGCGGCCTCGGCATCGGCCGCGCGCTGGTGAGCGAGTGCCAGCGCGTCGCGCGCGAGGTCGGCTACCGCTCGATGGTCCTCTGGACCAACGACGTGCTCGTGGCCGCCCGCGCGACGCCTACAATCGTCCCATGGACACCGGACGCCCGCCGTTCGCGGTCACGATGGGCGACGCCTGCGGCATCGGCCCCGAGATCGTGCTCAAGGCCTTCGCCGCGCACGCCGCCGTGCCCGGCGCGCCGTCGCTCGTCGTCTACGGCGACGCGGGCGTGCTCGCCCGGCAGGCGCGCGCGCTCGGCCTCGCGCTCGACGTCGTGCCCGTCGCGCGACCGGCCGACGCGGCACGCGCGGGCGCCGGGCGCCCGCGCGTGCCGGTGATCGCCTGCTCCGACCTGCCTGCACACCTGCCCCTCGGCCGCGTCGACGCCCGCGCAGGCGCCGCCGCCCACGCCGCGATCGTCGAGGCGAGCCGCGCCGCGATGCGCGGCGAGGTCCGCGCGGTCGTCACGGCGCCGATCCACAAGGCAGCGCTCGCGGCCGCCGGCGTGAAGCACCCCGGCCACACCGAGATCCTCGCCGAGGTCGCCGGGGTGCCGGACGTGCGGATGATGCTGGCCAACGACGAGCTGCGCACGATCCTCGTCACCATCCACGTGCCGCTGCGTGCCGCGATCGACGCGATCACCCGCGAGGCGGTGCGCGACACGATCGCGATCGCCGACGCGGGCCTCAGGCGCCTCGGCGTCGCGCGGCCTCGGATCGCGGTCGCGGGCCTGAACCCGCACGCCGGCGAGGGCGGGCTGATGGGCCGCGAGGAGATCGAGACGATCGCGCCGGCGGTCGCCGACGCGCGCGCCGCCGGCATCGACGCGAGCGGCCCGTGGCCCGGCGACACGGTGTTCATGCGCGCGCGCGGCTTCCGGGAGTTCGACGTCGTCGTCGCGATGTACCACGACCAGGGGCTGATCCCGGTCAAGTACCTCGGCCTCGACAGCGGCGTGAACGTGACCGTCGGACTGCCGTTCGTGCGCACGTCCGTCGACCATGGCACCGCGTTCGACCTCGCGGGCCGCGGCCTCGCCGACCCCCGCAGCCTCCTCGCCGCGATCGAGCTCGCGACGAAGCTCGCCCCCGACCGCTGACCGCGCGCTCCAGAGCGTCCCGTCGCGCGCCCCCACGACCGACCCCGACCCGAGCCCGAGACATGCCCGACTTCCGCAGCGACACCGTCACCCGGCCCACCCCCGCGATGCGCGCCGCGATCGCCGCCGCCGAGGTCGGCGACGACGTGTTCGCCGACGACCCGTCGATCAACGCGCTGCAGCACCACGCGGCCGAGATGCTCGGCTTCGAGGACGCGCTGTTCGCCGCATCGGGCACGCAGACCAACCTGATGGGCCTGCTGTCGCACTGCGAGCGCGGCGACGAGGCGATCGTCGGCCAGATGTGGCACACCTACCGCTGGGAGGCCGGCGGCATGGCGGTGCTTGGCTCGATCCAGCCGCAGCCGCTCGAGAACCGGCCCGACGGCACGATCGCGATCGACGCGATCGAGGCCGCGATCAAGCCCGACGACCCGCACTTCGCGAAGTCGCGCCTCGTCGGCATGGAGAACACCACCGGCGGCAAGGTGCTGCCGATGGACTACCTGCGCGAGGTGCGCGAGCTCACGCGCCGGCGAGGCCTCGCCGCCCACCTCGACGGCGCGCGGCTCTTCAACGCGGCGGTCGAGGTCGCGCGCCGGCGTGCCGCCGGCGAGCGCGAGGGCGACGCGCACGGGGGCACGAGCACCGACCCGCGCGCGGTCGCCCGCGAGATCTGCTCGAACTTCGACAGCGTGTCGGTGTGCCTGTCGAAGGGCCTCGGCGCCCCGGTCGGCTCGCTGCTGCTCGGCTCGAAGCGCTTCGTCGCGCGCGCGCGCCGCTGGCGCAAGATGCTCGGCGGCGGCATGCGGCAGGCGGGGCTGCTCGCCGCGGGCGGCCTGCACGCGCTCGAGCACCACGTCGACCGCCTCGCCGAGGACCACGACAACGCGCGCGCGCTCGCCGAGGGCCTCGCCGCGCTCGGCCGCGCGAACGGCGATGCGATCCAGGTGGTGCCGCCGCAGACCAACATCGTGTTCGTGCAGGTCGCCGACGCGATCGCCGCGCCCTTTGCCGAGCACCTGCTCGCGCACGGCGTGCGCACCACCGGCAGCACCGGCCGCTACGGCCAGGGGCTGGTGCAGCGCTGGGTCACCCACCTCGACGTGGACCGCGCCGACGTCGACGAGGCGCTCGCGATCGCGTCCCGCTTCTTCGAATCGCGGCGGTGACGCGGCGCACGACGCGATGAGCGGCGCGACGGGCGGCGGATCCGGCGATGGACCGGCGGCGCACGCCGACGTGCCGCGAGGCACCGTGCCGTTCCGCGAGGGCGACCCGTGCCGCGGCTTCCCGTTCGTGCTCGACGGCGAGGTCAGCGTCGCGCGCGGCTCACCCGGGGCCCGCTCGATCGAGCGCTACCGCGTCGGCCCCGGCGAGGTTCGCCTGCTGTCGGCCTCGCGCGCGTTCTCCTCGCTGCTGCAGGCCGCGCGCGCGAGTGCCGCGACCGCGACGCGGCCGTGGCCCGCGCCGCCCGAGGCCTTCCTCGCGTGGATGGCTGCGCCCGCGTTCCGCGCGTTCGTCTTCGGGGTGCACGGCGAGCGGCTCGCCGACCTGATGGGCCTCGCCGAGGCGGTCGCCTTCCAGCGGATGGACCGGCACCTCGCCGGCGCGCGGCTCGGGCGCGAGCGCATCGCGATCGTCGACGCTGCGGGCGCTGTCCGACGGCGAAGGGCCGGCGGACGCGCGCCCCGAGGCCTGAGCGGGGCGCCGAATCAGTCGTTCGGCCCGTCGCGTCGCAGGATCGTCTCCTCGTTTCGGATGCGCGCGTACAGCGCGCGCCCGAGCCGCCCGACCGGACGCATCGCCTCGACGCGAAGCAGGTCGATCCGGTGGTTCATGCCCTTGACGGTGCCGAGGTACACGCGCTCGTCGACGTGCACGTGCCGCACCTGCCCCATCACCCACCAGCTGCCGCCGAGCTCGATGATCGAGTGCACGGTGCACTCGTAGGCGACCGGCGCACCGGCCACGCGCGGGGGCTTCACCGTGGTGGACGGCGCCTCCGGCAGCTTCGCGAAGTCGAACTCGCTCTCGCCGGGCGGCAGGCCGGTCGAGGTCTCGACCATCGGCAGCATCATCGACTCGGGGACGATGTTGACGACCATCTCGCCGTTCGCGCGGATGTTCACCAGCGTGTCCTTGGGCTTGGGCTGGCCGCGCGCGTCGCGGCCCGCGCCCCCGACCGAGAAGCCGACGATCGGCGGATCGGGCGAGCAGACGTTGAAGAAGCTGTACGGCGCGAGGTTGCTGCGCCCCTCGCGGTCGATCGTCGACACCCAGGCGATCGGCCGCGGCATGATCGCGTCGCGCAGCAGCAGGTACATCTCGTTGGCCGTCAGCGAGGCGGGATTCAGCTCCACGGTGGGCGGGGGTCGGTCCGGGGGTCGGTCCATGTCGGGCGTCGCTCGGTCGGTGGCGGAAGCGGCGACTGTACCGGAGGCTCGCCGCGGCCGCCGCGGGCCGCCCCGTGCCTCGGCACGCCCGGGCACGCGACTCGCCTGCCGGCGTCGTGTGACCGCGGTCACAGACCGCTGCGGCCGTTCGGCGATCCAGTGGGCCCGATGGCACCACACCCAGGGAGGCAGGCCATGGAGGCGAACCTCGGCGGCACCGAGCGCGTGCTGCGCATCGTCGTCGGTCTGGTCCTGATCGCACGCGCGGCGACGGACACGGTCGGCGCCTGGGGCCGGATCGGGGTCGTCCCGCTGGCCACCGGGCTGTTCCGGGTCTGCCCGGTCGATCCGCTGCTCGGCCTGAGCACCTGCCCGCTGCGCAAGGCGGGCGGCTCCGCCTGGGTGCGGCGACGGCGGCGGACCGGGCACCGCCGCCGTCCCGACCCACGGTCGTGCTTGACCTCGATCAAGGATCGCGGCGGCGTCGCGGCCTACGATGGTGGGGCAGTCACGAAGCACGCCCGCGAAGCACCCACGACAAGGCCCGCCACGATGGACCCCCTCGACGCAGCCCGCATCCGCCGCACGATCGAGCACCGGCTCGACGCGCTGCGCGGCGAGATCACCGACAAGCTCGGCGACGCCGCGCTCGTCAACGAAGGCCTCGACCACAGCGCCGACTCGGGCGACCTGTCGGTTGCCAACGATACCGCGAGCGCCGACTTCGCCGACGCGCGCCGCGACATCGAGGAATACCAGGCCGGCCGCGCCGCGCTCGCGCGACTCGAGTCCGGCGACTACGGCACCTGCGTCGACTGCGGCGAGGCGATCCCCGCCGCGCGGCTGCAGGCGCAGGCCTTCGCGATCCGCTGCGTCGCGTGCCAGGAGCGCCGCGAGCGCGCGGCCGGCACGCACCGCAGCACGCTGTAGACGCACCGCTTTCCGTTCCGATCGTCTCCTCCAGGCAGCAGCCTCTCCTCCTCCCTCGATACCCACTCCAAGAGACCTCGCCATGTCCCACGTCCACGCCGTCGTCTGGCTCGACCACCGCGAAGCGAAGGTGGTCGACTTCTCTGTCGACGACACGCACGTCGTCAACGTGCACCACCGCGGCGGCCACCGCCAGGTCCACCACAAGGCCGGCTCGATCGGCTCGGGCCATGCGCCCGACGACGTGCACTTCCTCGACGCGATCGTGGCCGCGCTCGGCGACGCCCAGGAGGTGCTGATCACCGGTCCGGGCACCGCCAAGATCGGCCTGCGCGAACACCTCGCGAAGAAGCACGCGGAGGTCGCGAAGCGGGTCGTCGGTGTCGAGACGCTCGACCACCCGACCGAGGGCGAGCTGCTCGCCTACGCCCGCAGGCACTTCAAGCGTATCGACGCGATGCTCGGCGACCGCTGAGCGACGCGGCGGGCCGCGGGCCGCGGCCCGGCGTTGACCTCGGAGGGCATTGCCGGCCGCGCGGGCGGTCCGCAGAATCGGGCCATCCCCACCCCCTCCCGGGAGCCCGACTTGGAGATCGCCCTGCTCGTCCTCGCCCTCGCCGCCGTCGGCGCGCCGTCCGCGCTCGCCGTCGCCGACCACGGCTTCGTCGGGATCTTCGCGCACGGGCTGCAGAACACGGCCGGCACGGAGGTGCTCGCCGACCTCGTCATCGCGCTGGTGCTCGCGCTGGTGCTCGTGATGGCCTGGATGGTCGTCGACGCGCGCCGTCCCGGCCGCACGGCCTCGCTCGCGGCCGGGGCGCTCTGATGGACGCCGCGGCGCCGAGCGTCGGTGCCGCCATCCCTTCGTTCGGGATGGCGTTGCGCCGATGGCGCGCCCGGCGCGGGCTCACCCAGTCCGCGTTCGCCGAGGCCTGCGGCATCTCGCAGCGGCACGCGAGCTACGTCGAGTCCGGCCGGTCGTACCCGAGCCGCGAGCTGGTGCTGCGCGCGGCCGGCGTGCTCGACGTGCCGCTCGCCGAGCGCAACGAGCTGCTGCGGCTCGCCGGCTTCGCGCCGATGTACGGCCGCCGTTCGATCGACGACACCGACATGCACGCCGTCCGCCACGCGATCGCCCGCCTGCTCGACCACCACGACCCGTTCCCGGCGGTCGCGGTCGACGCGCACTGGGACGTGCTGCAGATGAACCGCAGCGCGCAGGCGCTGCTCGGTGCGCTGGTCGACATGCCGGCGCTGGTCGCCGAGCGTGGCCGCGGGCCGGTGCCGAACGTGATGCACCTGACCTTCCATCCGCGCGGGCTGTCGCGCTCGGTCGAGAACTGGGGCGTGGTCGGGCCGCACCTGTTCGCGCGGCTGCGCCAGGAGACCTGGAGCCAGCCCGAGCTCGCCGAACTGGTGGGCGAGGTGCAGCCCTGGGTGCCGCCCGCCGATCCGTCGGCCCAGCGCGGCTCGACGCTGTCGCCGGTGCTCGAGACGCGCTTCCTCGTCGACGGCGAGCGCATCGACCTCTTCACCACGATCACCAGCTTCGGCACCGCGCAGGACGTGCTCGCGGCGGGCATCCGCGTCGAGCACTTCTTCCCGGCCGACGCCCGCAGCGACGCGCTGTGCCGCGCGTTCTTCGAGGGCGCGACCGCTTCGGGACGATAATGTCGGCATCGCGCGGCGCGGCCCGACCCGGGCCCGCGCGCGGCGACGACATTCCGGAGGCCAGATGGCCAAGCCCGACGACACCCCGAGCATGGCGGTGTTCTGCGATTTCGAGAACGTCGCGCTCGGCGTTCGCGACGCGAAGTACGAGAAGTTCGACATCCGCAAGGTGCTCGAGCGCCTGCTGCTCAAGGGCAGCATCGTCGTCAAGAAGGCCTACTGCGACTGGGCACGCTACCGCGAGTTCAAGGCCGAGATGCACGAGGCCTCGTTCGAGCTGATCGAGATCCCGCACGTGCGCCAGTCGGGCAAGAACTCGGCCGACATCCGCATGGTCGTCGACGCGCTCGACCTCTGCTACACCAAGTCGCACGTCGACACCTTCGTGATCGTCAGTGGCGACTCCGACTTCTCGCCGCTGGTCTCGAAGCTGCGCGAGAACGCGAAGACGGTGATCGGCGTCGGCGTGAAGGGCTCGACCTCGGACCTGCTCACCGCGAACTGCGACGAGTTCATCTTCTACGACGACCTGGTGCGCGAGCAGCGCCGGCGCGGCGCGCAGAGCGCGGCGCGGCGCGAGGGTGGCCGGGAGAACGGACGAGAGGGCGGCCGCGAGGCCGGGCGCGAGAACGCGCGCGGCGACGCGGGCCGCGAGGGCGGGCGCGACGCGAACCGCGACGGCGGCCGCGGCAACGGCCCGCGCGGCCCGGGGCGCGGCGGCGAGCGCGAGGGCGGCCGCGATCCGGCGCGCGTTGCGCTGACGGTCGTGCCGACCGCGGGTGCTGCCGCCGCCGCGGCCTTCGACGACGAGGACACCCCGTCGGTCGGCGGCCCCTGGCGGCCCTTCGCGGCCGAGCGGCGCGACGGCGACGACGCGCGGACCGGCGAGCTCGTGCCGGCCGCCGACGACGCGGACACCTCGGGTACGCAGGCCGGGGACACGGCCCCCGCCGTGGAGGCGAGCGGCGAGGGCGCCGCGCCGCCCGGACGGCCCGGACGCCGCTCGCGGCGCGGCCGCACGCGCGCCGGCGCGGCGGACGACGCCGCGCAGGCCGGCGGCGAGGCGGTCGATCCGTCGGACGTCGTGTCCGCCGCCGACTTCGTCGGCTCGGACCCGGCCGACGGCACCGATCCGGTGGTCGAGACCCCGGACACGGCCCCGCCCGACGCGTTGCCGGCTGCCGCCGACGGCGACGCCGCGCCGCCCGTCGAGGGCCCCAAGAAGCGCGCCCCGCGCCGGCGCAAGACCGCCGCGACGGCGAGTGCCGACGAGGCCGCGCCCGTCGACCCCGCCACCGCGCCCGTGCGGGACGCGGCCCCGGCCGAGGCCGCAGCCGTCCCGGTGTCCGACGCGGCCCCGGGCACCGCGACCGGCGATGCCGAGGACACCCGGCCCGACGACGAGGCCGCGGCACGCCCGCGCCGCAGCGAGGCCGAACGCCGCCAGGAGGCGATCGACCTCGCGGTCGAGACCGTCGAGGCGCTGCTCGCCGAGCGCGGCGCCGACGACAAGATCTGGGGCTCGATGGTCAAGCAGACGCTCAAGCGCCGCCGACCGGGTTTCGCCGAGAGCTACTACGGGTACCGCTCGTTCAACGAGCTGCTCGAGGACGCGCGCGACCGCGGGCTGCTCTCGCTCGAGCACGACGAGAAGTCGGGGGGTTACGTGATCCGGCTGCTGTGACGCCGGGCACCGCCGCGGAGCTCCGTTGACACACGCTCCGTGCGCACATAACCTGTGCACACGGAGGTCGCATGAACATCACCCTGTCCGTGGACGATCGCGTCGTCGAGCAGGCCCGCAAGGCCGCGCAGGCGATGGGCAAGAGCCTGAACCAGGCCGTCCGCGACTACCTCGAGCAGCTCGCCGGACAGGCGCAGCGCGAGGCCGTCGTCGACGAGCTGCAGGCGCTGTCGATGAAGGGCCGCGGCCCCTCGGCCGGCTGGCGCTTCGATCGGGACGAGGTCTACGCCGAGCGACTGGACCGTCGTCGTGGCGCGTAGGTTCCTCGACACCAACGTCCTGGTCTACACGGACGACGGCGGCGACCGCCGCCGGGCGAAGCGGGCCCTCGCCGCCGTGCAGGAGGCGATCGCATCGGGCGAGGGCGTCGTCAGCACGCAGGTGCTCCAGGAGTACTACTCGGTCACCACGCGCAAGCTCGGCACCGACCCGGCGGTCGCGCGCCGCAAGCTGCAGCTGTTCGCGACGCTGGACGTCATCCAGGTCGACACCGACCTGATCCTCGCGGCAGTGGACCTGCACCGGCTGCACGCGCTGTCGTTCTGGGACGCACTGATCCTGTCGGCCGCCGGTCGCGCCGGCTGCGAGATCCTGCTGACCGAGGATCTGCAGGCCGGTCGGGCGATCTCCGGCCTGCGCATCGTCGATCCGTTCGCCTGACCCGCGGGTCGGACACCCGAGTCCGCGGAGGACCGACCCGGCGCGGCCGCGCGGGTGCCGCCGAGGCTCGTCCCGCCTATACTCGACCGCCCGACGACGCGCCCCCGGAGCCCGCGCCGTGACCTCGCTGTCGATCCCCCGCCGCTACAACGGACCGCCCGCCACCGGCAACGGAGGCTGGGTCGGCGGCCTGCTCGCCGAGCGGCTCGGCGCGGCGTCGGTCGAGGTCACGCTGCGCGCGCCACCGCCGCTCGACACGCCGCTCGAGGTTCGCCCGAACGGCGAGGGCCTCGCGCTGCACGACGGGGACACGCTGCTCGCCGAGGCCGTCGCCCGCGCGTTCGAGCTCGAGGTGCCGCGCGCGCCCGACCTCGAGGCGGCGGCCGCCGCCGGCGCGCTGGGGCGGATGCGTGCGCACGCGCGCACCGGCAACCCGTACCGCCGCTGCTTCGGCTGCGGCATCGACCGGGACGACGGCCTGCGGATCATCCCGGCGCCGGTCGGCGTCGACGGCGTCGTCGCGACGGACTGGACGCCCGCGGCCGACCTCGCGGGCGCCGACGGCACGCTGCCCGCGCCGGTCGTCTGGGCCGCGCTCGACTGCCCGGCCGGCATCGCGTGGACGCACCGGCTGCCCGACGCGCCGCCGATGATGACCGGCCGCATCGCCGCGCGGTTCGACGCGCCGATCCGCGCCGGCGAGCGCCTCGTCGCGATGGGCTGGCCGATCGCGCAGGACGGCCGCAAGCTGCACGCCGGCACCGCCCTCGTCGACGCCGAGGGCGTCGTGCGCGCACGCTCGCTGCAGCTGTGGCTGCTGCCGCGCGCCTGACGCCCCTCGAGCCCCCGACGCCCCCGACGCCCCCGACCCCGACCCCGCCACGACGCCCGACCGACCCGACTTCCCCGGAGTCCCCATGAGCACCCGCCTCCTCGCCGCCGGCGCCTACCGTTTCATTCCCGCCGTCTCGCAGTACTCGGGCGGCGTCACCGCCGAACCCGGTCACCGGATCGAGCGCGTGCGCTTCGAGCGCGTCGTGCCGCTCGCGGAGGGCTTCGCCGCGATCGAGCGCCACCTCGCGTCGATCGGCCGCCCGACGAGCGCCTTCTGCGCCTGCGAGCTGCGCTCGCCCGAGCCGTTCACCGAGCAGGGCTTCCGCGACTTCAACGCCGTCTACATCGAAACCCTGCGGCGCTGGGGCCTGATGGACGGCGACGTCAATCCGGTCGCGCGCAGCAACGTCTGCCCCGAGCTGCACAAGCCGCCGGCACCGGGCTTCTTCGCGTTCGCCTACACCGTGCCCGATCCGCAGGCCGCGCCGTCGTGGATCGTCGCCGGCAGCGGCGAGGCGCCCGAGACCGGCGGCGACTACCGCGACCATGCGATCGCGTTCGGCGACGTCTCGCCCGCAGGCCTGCTCGCGAAGGCACGCTGGGTGCTCGGCGAGATGGAGCGGCGCATGGCCGCGCTCGGCGCCGACTGGTCGAAGGCGACCGCGACGCAGGTCTACACGGTGCACGACCTGCACCCGTTCCTCGCCGACGAGCTCGCCGCGCGCGGCGCGATCCCCGGCGGGCTGACCTGGCACTTCGCGCGCCCGCCGATCCGCGGGCTGGAGTACGAGATGGACTGCCGCGGCGTGGGCGTCGAGCGCGTGATCGCCGGCTGAGCGGCCGCCGCACGACGGGCCGGGTCAGGCTCCGCCGAGCAGCCGCGCGGGCGCCGCGCGGTCCCGCCGTACCACCGAGCGCAGCGCCGCGAGACCCACCGTGACGGCGTCCCGCGCGAAGATGCCGAGCGCGGCCGCGGACACCGACGCGCAGTCGGCGACCGCGATGAAGTAGCGGAACTGGCGCAGCGTGACGTTCATCCGGGCCCAAGCCTGGCGTCGCGCGCCCCGGAATGCAACGCGCGCCGGCGTCCGGGACCCGCCCGCCGCTCCGACCGACCGGGCCCGCCGGCGCGTGGCCTTCGGGCGGTCCGCGCCGGCCAGCGTGGCAGACTCGACCCATGACGCCCCGCCCCGCATCCCGTCCGGCCCCGCTCGCCCGGGCCGCGCGCGCCGCCGCCTGCGCCCTCGCGCTGGGCGCGCCTCTCGCCGCGCTGCCCGCGCCGACCGGCGCCGAGCTGCCGAGGCTGCTCCCGGTGCCGCGCGTCGACCCGCAGCGCTACGCCGGCACCTGGTACGAGGTCGCGCGCCTCCCCAACCGCTTCCAGACGCAGTGCGCGAGCGACGTCGTCGCGACCTACGCGCCGCGCCCCGACGGCGCGATCGACGTGACCAACCGCTGCCGCACCGAGTCGGGCGCGCTCGACGAGGCCGGCGGCCTCGCGAGGCCGCAGGACGCGACCAACGCCAGGCTCCGGGTCAGCTTCCTGCCCGCTGCGCTGCGCTGGCTGCCGTTCGGACGCGGCGACTACTGGGTGCTCGCGCTCGACGCCGACTACCGCTGGGCGATGGTCGGCGCGCCGAGCCGCGACTTCCTGTGGATCCTGTCGCGCCAGCCGACGCTGCCCGACGACGAGCTCGGGACGCTGCTCGGGCAGGCGCGCGAGATGGGCTTCCCCGCCGACCAGGTGGTGCGCACGCCGCACCGCGCCCCGCCGCGCTGACGGCCCGCGCCGGATTCCGCGCGCGGGCGGGGCGTGCGCCCGGCGCCTCGGCTATGCTGCCCCGATGTCCGCCGCGTCCGCGTCCGCGTCCGCGCCCTCGCGCCGCGACGACGCCCGCATCGTCGGCGTCGTGTCGCTCGCCCACGGCTGCTCGCACTTCTTTCACCTGATCGTCGCGCCGATCTTTCCCTGGCTGAAGGTCTCGTTCGACCTCAGCTGGTCGCAGCTCGGCCTGCTGATGACGGTGTTCTTCCTCGTCTCGGGCGTGGGCCAGGCGCTCGCCGGCTTCGTCGTCGACCGCATCGGCGCGGTGCCGGTGATGCTCGCGAGCCTCGCGGCGTTCGTGCTCGCGACGCTCGCGATCGCGACCGCGCCGGGCTACCCGATGCTCGCGGTCGGGCTCGCGCTCGCCGGGCTCGGCAACGCCGCGTTCCACCCGGTCGACTACTCGATCCTCAACGCCCGGATCGCGACGCCGCGGCTCGCGCACGCGTACTCGGTGCACGGCATCGCCGGCAGCCTTGGCTGGGCCGCCGCGCCGGTGTTCCTCGTCGGGCTCACGCAGCTCGCCGGCTGGCGCGTCGCGGTGGCCGGCGCGGGCGCGCTGGCGGCGGCGATCGGGCTGCTGGTCTGGCACGAGCGCGCGCGGCTCGCCGGCAGGCCGGTCGGCGCGTTCGGCGTGGTGCGTGCGGCGCCCGCCTCCGCGCACGCCGGCCCGGCCGAGTCGAGCCTCGCGTTCCTGCGCCTGCCCGCGGTGTGGATGAGCTTCGTGTTCTTCTTCACGATGGCGATCTCCTTCGGCGGGATCCAGACCTTCGGACCCGAGTCGGCCGGCGCACTGCACGGCGTCGAGCCGCGCTGGGTCGCGCTGTGCCTGACCGCGTACATGCTCGCGAGCGCCGCCGGCATCGTCGTCGGCGGCTTCGTCGCGAGCGACCCGCGCCGCGCCGAGCCGGCGATCGCGGTCGGCTACGGCCTCGGCGCCGCGGGCGCGCTGGTGCTCGGCACGGTCGCGCTGCCCGCCTGGGCGGTGCCGGTGCTGTTCGCCGCGATGGGCGCGGGCTCGGGCGTCGCCGGCCCCTCGCGCGACCTGCTGGTCCGCCGCGCGAGCCCGCCCGGCGCGACCGGCCGCGTCTACGGCACCGTCTACTCGGGGCTCGACGCCGGCATGGCGATCGCGCCGCTCGGCTTCGGCTGGCTGATGGACCATGGCCACCCGGCCGTCGTCTGGATCGGCATCGCGGTGTTCCAGGCGCTGCTGATCCTGACCGCGGTCAACGTCGGGCGCTTCGCGCGGAGCGCGGTCGGCGCGACGGCCGCGGCACGCTGAGCACCGCGGGACGGTCCCGCGCACGACGGCCGACCACGGCCGCACGAGACGAAGGAGGAGACACCGTGTCCGACGCACCGTTCCACGGCCGGATCGGCCGCACCGTCGCCGACGCCGCGCCCTGGTGGCCCGAGGAGCCCCGCCCGCGCGAGGGCGCACCGAACGTCGTGGTCGTCGTGTTCGACGACGTCGGCTTCGCGCACTGGGGCTGCTACGGCTCGACGCTGGCGACGCCGCGGCTCGACGCGCTCGCCGCCGCCGGCCTGCGCTTCGTGAACTTCCACACCACCGCGCTGTGCTCGCCGACGCGCGCGTGCCTCCTCACCGGCCGCAACCACCACGCGGTCGGCATGCGCTCGATCTCCAACTTCGACACCGGCTTCCCCAACATGCGCGGCGCGATCCCGAAGAGCGCGGCGACGCTCGCCGAGCTGCTTCGCGCGCAGGGCTACGGCACCTACATGGTCGGCAAGTGGCACCTGGCGCCGATGCACGAGGCCGGACCCGCAGGCCCGTTCCGCAACTGGCCGCTCGGGCGCGGCTTCGACCGCTTCTACGGCTTCATGCAGGGCGAGACCGACCAGTTCAGGCCCGAGCTGGTGCAGGACAACCACTACGTCGACGCGCCCCGCCGCGCCGAGGACGGCTACCACCTCTCCGAGGACCTGGTCGACCGCGCGATCGCGTACGCGGCGGACCACGTGTCGGCCGCGCCCGATCGGCCGTTCTTCACCTACCTCGCGTTCGGCGCCTGCCACGCGCCGCACCAGGCGCCGGACGCGTACCTCGCGCGCTGGCGCGGGGCGTTCGACGAGGGCTGGGACGTGTTCCGCGAGCGCTGGTTCGCGCGCCAGAAGGCGATGGGCGTCGTGTCGCCGGACACGGTGCTGCCGCCGCGCAATCCTGGCGTGCCCGCGTGGACGGAGCTGACCGACAACGAGCGGCGCTTCGCCGCGCGGCTGATGGAGGCGTTCGCCGCGTTCCTCGAGCACACCGACGCGCAGCTCGGCCGCTTCGTCGACGCGCTGCGCGACATGGGGCAGCTCGAGAACACGCTGCTCGTCGCGATGAGCGACAACGGCGCGAGCCAGGAGGGCGGCCGCAGCGGCGTGCTCGACGAGATGCTGTACTTCAACGGCCTGAAGGAGGACGTCGACCGCGCGGTGGAGAGGCTCGACGCGATCGGCACCGCCGACAGCCACACCAACTACCCGTGGGGCTGGGCGATGTGCGGCAACACGCCGTTGAAGCGCTACAAGCAGAACACCCACGCCGGCGGCGTGCGCGATCCGTTCGTCGTGCACTGGCCGGCGCGCGTGATGGACGCGGGCGGCATCCGCCGGCAGTTCCACCACGTGACCGACATCGCGCCGACGGTGCTCGAGCTGGTCGGCCTCGCGCCGCCCGAGGTGTTCGAGGGCGTCGCGCAGATGCCGGTGCACGGCACCTCGATGGCCTACGCGCTCGCCGACGACGCGGCCGGGGCACCGACGCGCAAGCGCACGCAGTACTTCGAGATGTTCGGGCATCGCGGGATCTGGCACGACGGCTGGAAGGCGGTGTGCTTCCACACGCCGGGCGCGGACTACGACACCGAGGCCTGGGAGCTCTACCACGCGGATGCCGACCCGTCCGAGGCGATCGACCTCGCCACCGCGCATCCGGAGCGGCTGCGCGCGCTGGTCGCGCTGTGGTGGGCCGAAGCCGAGCGCCACGGCGTGCTGCCGCTCGACGACCGTCGGCTCGGCGAGCTGTTCCGGGCGGCGCGCGCGCGGGGCGGCTCGACGATGCGCGAGCGGTACGTGCTCTACGCGCCCCTGTCGCGCTGGAACGCCGACGTCTCGCCGCCGACCGGCACGCGGCCGTTCGTGCTCGCCGCCGAGATCGAGCTCGGCGAGGGCCGCGACGGCGCGATCGTCGCGCGCGGCGGCTCGAACGGCGGCTACGTGCTGTACGTGCGCGATCGCCGGCTCGCGTTCGCCTACAACCACTTCCACGAGCACACGCGCATCGTCTCGGACGTCGCGCTGCCGCCCGGGCCGTGCACCGTCGCCGTCCGCATCGAGCGCGACGGCGAGGCGGCGGTCGCGACGCTGCTGCTCGACGGTGCGGGCATCGGCTCGGTCCGCATCCCGCGCACCGCCGCGATGGTCTCCTCCACCGGCATGGATGTCGGACGCTCGCAGGCCCCGGTGTGCGACGACTATGCGCCGCCGTTCGCGTTCGAGGGCCGCATCCGCCGCGTGGTGTTCGACATCGCGCCGCGCACGCCGCGCACCGCGCGGCGCGAGGAGGTGGCGGTCGAGCGCCGGGTACAGGGGCAGCAGTAGCGGGAGCGGGGGCTGCGCAGGATGATCGCGACACTGCGGTATCGCGATCATCGCCCCGTCACGCCATGCCCGCCCCGTCGCCGCGCTTCGTCCGGGACCGCCCCGCTTCGTTCGAGGCAGGTGCTTGTGCATCCAGACGGCTATGCCGATCCGAGCCGACGCGGATCGACGGGTTCGACTGGGACGCCGGCAACCGCGGCAAGTGCACGAGGCACGGCGTGCCGATCGAGACGATCGAATCGCTGTTCAGCGGGAGGTCCACGTGTGTCCGGATCCGCGTCCTCCGACGTCCGAGACGCGGTTCCTCGCGATCGGCCGCGACGCCGGCGCCCGGCATGTGTTCGTCGCGTTCACGTTCCGCGGACGCGGCGGCTCGATGCCGATCCGCCCGATCAGCGCCCGCTGGATGCACGCGAAGGAGATCAGGCACCTTGAAGCGCCGATGGCCCGCACCCCGCACTGGCGCCGCCGCGTCACCCGCCCCCGACGAGCCGGTCGTCCTCCCCGAGCCGCGGCGCCCGCCCCGGCGGCGGCGGCGCGGTCCGGTCCCACTTCGCGCCGGTGCCGACGTCGAGGACCGCGCCGCCCGGATAGTCGACCCGCACGACCGGCGCGGTCGCGATCGTGCCGTCGGCCCACTCGCCCATGAACTCCGCGAGCCCGCGCACCCGCGCGGCCGGCACGCGCGCGTCGGCGAGTGCGCGCTCGAGCGCCGCGGCCGACGCGGCGGCGAAGGCCGCCGCGAGCCGCGCGTGCAGCGCCGCGGCGTCGCGCGGCACGACGAAGCCCGCGCCGCGCGCGAGCGCGTCGACGTCGAGCAGCGCCGGATCGGCGAGCACGTCCTCGACGCCGAGCAGGCGGCACAGCGTCGCGAACTGCGCGGGCGTGTTGGCCGCGGTCGCGATCCAGCCGTCGGCGCAGCGGAAGGTCGCCGCGCCCGGGCTGCCCGAGAAGCCGCGGTTGCCGGGCCGGGGCCGGTCGCGGCCCTCGTGCGCGGCGAGCACCGCAGGTGACAGCATCAGGTGCACCGCGGCCTGCGCCATCGACACGTCGAGGTACGCGCCGCCGCCGCCGCGCGCGCGCCGCAGCAGCGCGGCGAGCACCGCCTGCGCGGCCATCATCCCCGCGGCCGCGTCGATCACCGGGAAGCCGACCTTGATCGGCGGATCGTCGGCCTCGCCCTGCAGCGACATCATCCCGGTCATCGCCTGCACGACGTGGTCGTACGCGCCGCGCGACGACCACTCGCCCTCCTGGCCGTAGCCGGAGATCGACGCGTAGACGATGTCCGGCCGGGCCGCGCGTACCGCGTCCCAGCCGAGGCCGAGACGCTCGGCGACACCGGGCGTCCAGTTCTCGACGAACACGTCGGCCTCGCGCGCGAGCGCGAGCACCACGGCGACGCCCTCGGGCGTCTTCAGGTCGACCGCGACCGAGCGCTTGCCCGCGTTGATCGCCGCGAAGCCGACGCTCACGCCCTCGTCGACCTGCGTGCGGCCGCCGCCCGCGCGCAGCACGTCGCCGCGCCCCGGCGGCTCGACCTTGATCACCTCGGCGCCGTGCCGCGCGAGGTAGTGGCCGCAGGTCGGCCCCGCGATCACGTGCGACAGGTCGACGACCCGCATCCCGTCCATCGGCCTCACGACGTCGCTCCCGCCCGCCGCACGGTCCGAGCCGCGCATCCGGCGCATCCGTTCCTGCGCATCGCCCCTCCTTCCCGCCGCGCCCGTGCGCGGCCCGGCGCACCGCGCGCCGTCGACCCGCGCAGGCTAGCGCGCCGGCGGCCGGCTGTCGTGCCGCGAGGCCCTGCCCCGGGCCGCCGCCGCGGGTTTGACCTGTCATGACAGGCCGACGTACGATCCCGGCCATCGACAGGAGGAGGCGCGCATCGCGGCGACGAGCCGCGCAGCGCGCCCGCGAGGAGACCCCGAATGAACGACGCCACCGGCATGCCCCCCCGGCGGGGGCCCGCCGCCGCCCGACGCGACCTGCTGCGCATCGCGGCAGCCCTCGCCGCGGCGCATGCGACGGCTGCGCGCGCGCAGGCCTTCCCGACCCCCGGACGCCCGGTGCGGCTGGTGCTGCCGAGCGGCGCGGGCGGCGGCGCGGACCTCTTCGGCCGCCTGATGGCCGAGTGGCTGTCGAAGGAACTCGGCACCCAGGTCGTCGTCGACAACCGCCCGGGCGCGAACGGCCTGCTCGCGACGCAGGAGGTCGCGCGCGCGGCGCCCGACGGGCACACGCTGCTGATCTCGTTCACCGCCGCGACGGTCGCCAACAAGCTGCTGATGCTCAAGCCGCCGGTCGACCCGCTGAACGACGTCGTGCCGATCGCGCGCATCGGCGGCGGCGGCGGAAACATGATCGTCGTGAACCCCTCGCTGCCGGTGCGCTCGCTGAAGGAGCTGCTCGAGTACGGGAAGACGCGCACCGACCTCACCTATGCGTCGTGGGGCGTCGGCTCGGGCGGGCACCTGGTGATGGAGTCGATCAAGGCGAAGTCCGGCCTGCGGATCGAGCACGTGCCGTACAAGACCGTCGCGCAGATCCCGCCCGACCTGATCTCCGGCGTGATCCCGGTCGCGACCATCGACGCGGCCACGCCGATGCCGCACATCCGCTCCGGCCGGATGCGTCCGATCGCGACGATGTCGTCCGAGCGGCTGCCCCAGCTGAAGGATGTGCCGACGATGATCGAGCAGGGCTTCCCGCTCGACGCGATCCCCTGGTACGGGCTCTTCGGGCCGAAGGGCCTGCCGCGCGAGCTGGTCGAGCGGCTGAACGCCGCACTCAACCGCTGGATGGTCATGCCCGAGGTCGTCGAGTTCTTCGACCAGAAGCAGAACTCGCCGCCGCCGAAGCCGCTGTCGGTCGCCGCGTTCGAGAAGCAGATCCAGGACGAGCTCGTGCGCTGGAAGGCACTGATCGACGTCGCGGGCGTCAAGCCCGAATAGCGCCGCGGCGCGCCTCGCACCGATCGTCGCGGCGGTGCTGCTCGCCGCTGCAGCTGAACCACGACCGGGAACTCGGCGTGGCCGGCACCGGCGACGAGTGGACGCTGAACGTCCAGCCCGTGGTGCCGATGGCGCTGAATCCCGACCTGAACCCGATCTCCCCCACGATCGTGCCGATCGCCACGCAGTCGGGCGTCGTGCCCGGCGGCGGCCGGCAGTCGGGCCTCGGCGAGGTCGTGCAGAGTCCGTTCCTGTCGCCGAGCGCCCCCGGGCCGGGCGGCTGGATCTCGGGCGTCGGGGCCGGTGTTCCTGCTGCCCAACGCGACCGACGACGCCCTCGGCGCCGGCCGATGGGGCGCAGGACCGACCGGAGTCGTGCTGCGGCAGTCGGACGGCTGGACGTGGGGCGCGCCGGGCAACGACCTGTGGTCCGTCGGCGGCGGGCTGCGATACCGGGCCGAGTCGCCCGAGGGCGGCCCGCAGGGCTGGGGCCTGCGGCTGTCGGTCACGCTGCTGTGCCCGAGGTGAGCGGCGCCGGCGCCCGCAGCGTGGCGAGCGCCGCGACCGCCGCGACGCCGCAGGCCGCGGTGACCCACAGCGCCCCTGCGCCCCAGCGCTCGAGGCACACGCCGAACAGCCAGGGCGCGACCGCCTGCGCGATGCGCGACGGCATCCCGAGCCGCCCCTGCCGCGCCCCGTAGCCGCCCGGCCCGAACAGCGCGAGCGGCAGCGTGCCGCGCGCGATCGTCATCAGCCCGTTGCCCGCGCCGTGCACGATCGCGAACGCGGCCGCCGCGGGCGCGCCCAACGCGAGCAGCAGCACGACCGCGACCGGGTGCGCGGCCATCGACAGCCGCGCCGTCACGAGCGGGTGCAGCCGCTGCATCGCGCCGAACTCGAGCAGCCGCGCGGCGACCTGCGCGGGTCCGATCAGCGCACCCGCGGCCACCGCCGCGGCGACGCTGGCGCCGGCGAGCTGCAGCACCACCGGCAGGTGCGCGGCCATCGCGGTGCCGGTGAAGCCGACCACCGCGAACACGAACGCGAGTACCGGACCGGTCCGGCGCGGCGGAGGCGGCCCCTCGGCCTCATGCGCCGGCGCGCCCGCCGCGGGCGACGCACCATCTTGCCTGACGTCGACGCGCGGCAGCGCCGCGTTGAGCGGGATCCCGAGCACGAGGTGCAGCACCGCCCACGCGACGCACGCGCCGCGCCAGCCGAGCTGCGCGTCGAGCAGCGTGGACAGCGGCCAGCCCACCGTGCTCGCGAAGCCCGCGACCAGCGTGATGCCGGTGATCAGCGGCCGGGCGTCGCGCCCGTGCAGCCGCACCAGCGCGGCGAACGCGGCCTCGTACAGCCCGCTGCCCATGCCGATGCCGAGCACCGTCCACGCGACCGCCAGCCCCGCGGCCGAGTCGGCCGCGGCGAGCAGCGCGAGGCCGGCCGCGAACACGACGTTGGTCGCGACCAGCACCGGCCGGCCGCCCCAGCGGTCGATCGCGCGGCCCGCGTACGGACCGAGCACCGCCGACACGACCAGCGCCCACGAGAACGCGAGGAACACCGTCGGCACGCCGAGGCCGAGGTCGCGCGCGATCGCCGGCGCGAGCACCGCGGGCAGGTAGAACGTCGACGCCCACGCGAGCGTCTGCGCGGTGCCGAGCGCCGCGACCGTCGCGATGCGACGCCGGTCAGCCATCGATGCGCCTGCTGTCGGCACTCACGTCGCGCCCCCGATGCGTCGCAGCACCTCGAGCCCGGCGTCGAGCGCGGCGAGTTCCCCGAGGCTCGAGCGCGGCCAACCGCCGCGCGACCTCGGCCTGCGCACCGCGGCGGATGCGGTCGAGCCCAGCGCGGTCCGCGTCGGTGACCTCGAGCCGCGTGGGTCGGCGGTCGGCCTCGTGACCCCGAGGAAGGCCGCCGCCTCGCCGATCGTCGAGCCGGGACGGCGCGCGACGAAGGCGGCGAAGTACGACCGCAGCATCGCCTCCATCGCGTCGGCCGCGCCCGAGGTGCGGAGCACCGCCTCGGCGACCGCCCGAGCGGCGCGGGTCATCTCGCCGACCGCGACCTCGGCGAGCACCGCCTCCTTCGAGTCGAAGTACCGACGGCAAGTGCTCTGGTCAACGCCAATCCCGCACCCGGAAGAAAGCCCGGCCGAAGCCGGGCTCGTTCAGCGAAGCGAGCGACCGCTCACGCCGCCAGTCGCCTCTCCAGCGCCGCCTTCGTCTCCGGCAGGTGGTGGGGCAGCCCGTGGGCGAGCATGCGGAACAGCTCCTCGTGCAGCTCGAACTCGCGCTTCCACTGCGCCGCGTCGATCGCGGTGATCTTCTCGAAGTCGCCGCGGCCGAACTCCAGCCCGCGCCAGTCGAGGTCCTCGTAGCGCGGCGAGTGACCGAACACATGCTCGGCGGCGCCCGCTTTGCCCTCGATGCGGCCGATCATCCACTGCAGCACGCGCATGTTCTCGCTGTAGCCGGGCCACACGAAGCGGCCCTGCTCGTCGGTGCGGAACCAGTTCACGCAGAAGATCGCCGGCAGCTTCGCCTTCGCGACCTCCAGCCGGTGGCCGAGGTCCAGCCAGTGGCGGAAGTAGTCGGCCATGTTGTAGCCGCAGAAGGGCAGCATCGCGAACGGGTCGCGGCGCACGACGCCCTGAGCGCCCGCCTGCGCGGCGGTGGTCTCGGAGCCCATCGTCGCCGCCATGTACACGCCCTCGACCCAGTTGCGGGCCTGCGTGACCAGCGGCACCGTCGTCGAGCGGCGGCCGCCGAAGATGAACGCGTCGATCGCGACGCCGCGCGGATCGTCCCAGGCCGGATCGATGACCGGGTTCTGAGACGCGGCGACGGTGAAGCGCGCGTTCGGGTGCGCGGCCTTGCGACCGGCCTTGCCGTCCTCGGGCGTCCAGTCCTTGCCCTGCCAGTCGACCAGGTGCGCCGGCGCCTCCTTGGTCATCCCCTCCCACCAGACATCGCCGTCGTCGGTCAGCGCGACGTTCGTGAAGATCGTGTTCTCCTTCAGCGACGCCATGCAGTTGAAATTGGTCTTCTCGTTCGTGCCCGGCGCGACGCCGAAGTAGCCGGCCTCGGGGTTGATCGCATAGAGCCGGCCGTCCGCGCCCGGCTTGATCCAGGCGATGTCGTCGCCGATGGTGGTGACCTTCCAGCCGTCCAGGCCCTTCGGCGGGATCAGCATCGCGAAGTTGGTCTTGCCGCAGGCCGACGGGAACGCAGCCGCGACGTGGTACTTGCGGCCCTCGGGCGAGGTCACGCCGAGGATCAGCATGTGCTCGGCGAGCCAGCCGATGCCGCCGGCAGCGACGTCCTGGCGACCCATGTTCGACGCGATCCGCAGCGCGAAGCACTTCTTGCCGAGCAGCGCGTTGCCGCCGTAGCCCGAGCCGTACGACCAGATCTCGCGGGTCTCGGGGTAGTGGACGATGTACTTGGTCCTGTTGCAGGGCCAGGCGACGTCCTTCCGGCCCGGCTCGAGCGGCGCGCCCACGGTGTGCACGCAGGGCACGAAGCCGCCGTCCTCGCCGAGCACCTCGTAGACCGCGCGACCCATGCGGGTCATCGTGCGCATCGACACGACGACGTACGGGCTGTCGGAGATCTCGATGCCGACGTGCGCGATCGGCGAGCCGATCGGGCCCATCGAGAACGGGATCACGTACATCGTGCGGCCGCGCATGCAGCCGTCGAACAGGCCGGCGAGCGTCGTGCGCATCTCGGCCGGGTCGGTCCAGTTGTTGGTCGGGCCGGCGTCCTCGCGGCGCTGCGAGCAGATGAACGTGCGGTCCTCGACGCGCGCCACGTCCGTCGGGTCCGACCAGGCGAGGAACGAGTTCGGGCGCTTCGCCGGATTCAGCCGGCGCAGCGTGCCGGCCGCGACCATCTCGTCGCACAGCCGGTCGTACTCCTCCTGCGAGCCGTCGGCCCAGACGATGCGGGCAGGCTGGGTGAGGGACGCGATCTGGGCGACCCAGTCGATCAGGCCCTGGTGCCTGACGTAGTCCGGGGCGGCGACGCCGGCGGCCACGGCCGGGGCCACGTACGGGTGGTTCATCTGAAGCTCCGAAGGAAAGGAATCGTTGCGCTCGCGGCGACGCGCGCACGGGGCGCGTCGCAGGATCGGGGCGCGAGCGAGATCCGTCGCTCCAGCAGGGCCCCCGGGGCGCCGCGCGCCGGGACGTCCGCCGGGTAGGCGGGCGTCTCGCGGTCGGTCGTCGCCGTCATGTCGTCACCGGTCCAGTCATGCACCACTTTCCCGGGTGGAACCGTCGAGTGTACACCGGCGATCCGTGCCGATCCGGCCGGGATCCGGCCCCCGGGACGCAAAAAAGTGCCACACCCTCCGGACCGTCCGATTGATGGAAGTCACGAGCGGTCGAAGCCACCGGAACCGCGACCTATAGAATGGGTGTCCGAGCGTCACGCCCATGGCTCTCCTCCTCGTACTGGCCCACCCCGGCTCGCCCCCGTCGCGCGTGAACGCCGCGCTCGCCGCCGCGGCGCGGACCGTGCCCGGCGTCGAGGTTCACGACCTCTATGACGCGTACCCGCACTTCTTCGTCGACGCCCGCGCCGAGCAGTCTCGCGTCGAGGCGCACGCGGCGGTCGTCTTCCAGCACCCGATGTACTGGTACGCCGCCCCGCCGCTGCTCAAGCAGTGGTGGGACACGGTGCTCGAGGAGGGCTGGGCGTACGGCCGCGGCGCCACCGCCACGATCGGCAAGACCTGGGCCCACGCGATCACCACCGCCGGCTCGGCGCACGCCTACGCGCACGCCGTCGACCCCTCCGACGAGCCGACGGGCCGCGCGAACGTCTTCCCGCTGTCCGACTACGTGAAGCCCTGGCTGCAGTCGGCGCGGCTGTGCGGGATGCGCTGGCACCCGCCATTCCCGGTGCACGAGGCCGAGCGGATCGACGCGACGGCGCTGGAGGCGGCCTGCGAGCGCTACCGCGCGTGGCTCGCCGCGCTCGCCGCGTCGGCCGACGCGCACGCGGCCGAGGCGGCGGCCCGCGCGGCCGCGACTCCGGCCGGGACCCGCTGACGTGCACGGCGCCGGCTTCCTGCTGCCCGCCCTCGTCTACCTGGCCGCGGCGCTGGTCATGGTCCCGCTCTTCAAGCGGCTCGGCCTCGGCACGGTGCTCGGCTACCTGGTCGCCGGCGTCGCGATCGGGCCCTGGGGCCTCGCGCTGGTCAACGACTTCGAGCGGGTCGCGCAGGTCTCCGAGCTCGGCGTCGTGATGCTGTTGTTCCTCGTCGGCCTCGAGCTCGAGCCCAAGCGGCTGTGGTCGCTGCGCCGCTCGATCTTCGGGCTCGGGCTGCTGCAGGTCGTGGTCACCGTCGCCGCGGTCGCCGCGATCGCGCGCCTCGCGGCCGGCACGTCGTGGCCGGTCGGCGTCGTGCTCGGTATGGCCTGCGCGATGTCCTCGACCGCGATCGCGCTGCAGGTGCTCGCCGAGCGCGGCATGGTGAAGTCGGTGCCCGGGCAGTCGGCGTTCGCCGTGTCGCTGTTCCAGGACCTCGCGGTGATCCCGATGCTGCTGGTGCTGGGTGCGCTCGCGCCGGCCGGCTCGGCGCAAGGCGACGCCTTCGGCTGGCGCGAGGCCGGCATCGCCGTCGCGCTGCTCGCCGGCATGGTGCTCGGCGGCCGGCTGCTGCTGCGCCCGGTGCTGCGCATCGTCGCGGACGTCGGCGCGCGCGAGATCTTCGTCGCGCTCGCGCTGCTGCTGGTGGTCGGCAGCGCCTGGCTCACGCAGTCGGTCGGGCTGTCGATGGGCCTCGGCGCCTTCATCGCCGGCGTGCTGCTCGCCGAGTCCGAGTACCGGATGGAGCTCGAGGTCGACATCGAGCCGTTCAAGGGCCTGCTGCTCGGCCTCTTCTTCATGGCCGTCGGCATGGGCATCGACCTCGGCCTGGTGCTCGCGCAGCCGTGGGTCGTGCTCGCGCTCGCGGTCGCTGCGGTCGCGCTGAAGTTCGTCGTGCTCGCGGTGCTCGGCCGCGTGTTCCGGCTGTGCGCGCAGGACGGCTGGGTGTTCGCGATCACGCTGTCGCACGTCGGCGAGTTCGCGTTCCTCGTGCTCGCGTCGGCCCGCGGCTACGGCATCGTGCCCGAGCGCGAGGCGGCGCTGCTGACCGCGGCGGTCGCGCTGTCGATGCTCTCGACGCCGCTGCTGATGGTCGTGTACGAGCGGCTGATCGCGCCGCGCTACAACGCGGGCCCGGCCCGCGCCTTCGACGCGATCGACGAGCGCAACGCGGTGATCGTCGCCGGCGCCGGCCGCTTCGGCCAGCTGGTCGCACGGATGCTGCTCGGCCGCGGCATGACCGTCACGGTGATCGACCACGACCCGAACCAGATCGAGCTGATGCGTCGCTTCGCGTTCCACGGCTTCTACGGCGACGCGAGCCGGCCCGACGTGCTCGACCAGGCAGGCGCCGCCGAGGCCAAGCTGCTGGTGCTCGCGATGGACGACCCGGCGACGGTCAAGCGCACCGTCGAGCACGTCCGGGCGACGTATCCCGGCCTCGCGATGCTCGCCCGCGCGCGCGGCCGCGTCGACGCCTACGAGCTCGCGAAGCTCGGCGTGCCCACGGTCCGCGAGACCTGGGGCTCGGCGCTCGAGGCCGGCGAGCGCGCGCTGCGGCTGCTCGGCCACCGGCCGTTTCTCGCGCGCGCGATCGCGCACCGCTTCCGGATGCACGATGAGAAGCAGTTCGAGGAGCAGCTGCGGGTGGTCGACGACGACGAGAAGTTCATGGCGGTCGTCAAGGCGAGCCGCGCACAGCTCGAGAAGCTGCTGCAGGACGATGCCGCGGAGATCGCACGGGCGAAGGCGGCGGGCCGGGACGTCGACTGGTGATCCGCGGCCTGCCGGCGACCGTCTGGATGCTGGGCGCGATCAGCTTCCTCAACGACGCCGCCTCCGACCTGGTCTACCCGCTGGTGCCGCTGTTCGTCGCGCAGGTGCTGGGCGCGGGCCCGCGCGCGCTCGGCGTCATCGAGGGCCTCGCGAACGCGACGGCCGCGCTGCTGAAGCTGGTGTCCGGCACGCTGTACGACCGGTTCCCGCGCGCGAAGGGCTGGCTGGTCGCCGGCTACGGGCTGCCGGCGATCGCGCGGCCGGCGATCGCCTTCGCCGGCTCGACGCTGACGCTCGGCGTGCTGCGCGTCGCCGATCGGATCGGCAAGGGGCTGCGCTCGGCGCCCCGCGACGCGCTGCTCGCGCGCTCGGTGGAGCCCGCGAGGCGCGGGCTCGCGTTCGGCGTGCACCGCTCGATGGACCACGCGGGCGCGGTGGCCGGGCCGCTCGCCGCAGCGGCGCTGCTCGCCGGCGGCATGGGCCTGCGCGAGATCTTCCTCTGGACGCTGGTGCCGGGCGTCGCGTGCATCGCGCTCGCGCTCGCGGTGCGCGAGCCGCCCGGCGCGCTCGCGCCGCCCGAGCGCATCGACTGGGCGCTCGGCACGCTGCCCGCGCCGTTCCGCACCTATCTCGCGATCGTCGCGCTGTACACGCTGTCGCAGGCGTCGAACCTGTTCCTGCTGCTGCGCGCCTCGCAGCTCGGGGTGCCCGCGGCGAGCATCCCGCTGCTGTGGGCCGTGCAGTCGGCCATCGCGATGCTGCTGACGACGCCGCTGTCCTCGCTCTCCGACCGCGTGCCGCGGCTGCGGCTGGTCGCGACCGGCTGGCTGCTGTACGCGGCGGTCTTCGGCGTGCTCGGCGCGGCGGTCGACACGCTCGCCGGCATCGCCGCGCTGCTCGCCCTCTACGGCGTCGTGCTCGCGATGACCGAGGGCGTGGAGAAGGCGCTGGTCGCCGACCTCGTGCCGCCCGAACGCCTCGGCACGGCGTTCGGCTGGTTCCACCTGGTCGCCGGGCTGGGGCTGGTGCCGGCGTCCGCGGGATTCGGCTGGGCCTGGGAGCGTTTCGGCGCGGCGGCCGCATTCGGCGCGAGCGGCACGGTCGCGGCGACGGCCGCGATCGCGCTGCTCGTCTCGATGCACGCGCCGGCCGTCCGTCGCTGAGGCCGCGCCCGTTCAGCCGCCGGCGCGCCCCGGTGCACCGCGCTTCGCGCCGCGCCGCGCCGGCTGGCACTCCCTGCAGCGACCGTACAGCGTGAGCTCGTGGTCCTCGACCGTGAACCCCTCGGGCGCGAGCCGGGCGAGGTTGCCCGGGCAGGCGTGCACGTCGAACACCCGGCTGCACGCGGTGCACTGGAAATGGTGGTGGTGCGTGCCGCCCGCGATCTCGTAGCGCACGGACTCGCCGGGCAGCGTTACCGCCTGGATCTCGCCCGACTCGGCGAGGCGACGCACCGTGCGGTAGACCGTCGCGAGGCTCAGCGCCGGCACGGCCCCGCGCGCGGCCTCGAGGATCTCCACCGGGCCGAGCGGCCTGCCGGCGTCGCGGATCGCGTCGCGGATCGAGGTGCGTTGCCGGGTCGAGCGCTCCATGGGGTCCGATTATCTCCGAAGCCGCCGCCGGGCTGCTACTATTGCGACTGCATTATCAACTGCAACTGGATCCGGGTGGCGGTCGCGACCGGTGCCCCGGTCCGCCCCGCCGCCACCGGACGTCGCTCCGCATGCATGCCGCCCCATCGATCGCCCTGTGCGCCGCCGCCCTGCTCTGCGTCTCGGCGGGCGGGCCGCGGGCCGCCCGCGCGCAGGCGCCGTCCCCTCCCGCGCCCGGACTCGCGCCGGTCATCGTCACCGATCGTTCCGAAGGCCTCGACGCCCGGGCCGAGTCCGCCTCGCGCCTCGGCCTGACCGTGCGCGAGACGCCCGCCTCGATCGACGTGCTGACCGCCGGCGCGATGCGCGAGCTCGGCCTCCGCTCGGTGACCGAGGCTGCGGCGGGCGCGACCGGCGTCACCGGCGCCGACTTCCCCGCCGAGCCGGCCAACTTCTCGATGCGCGGCTTCGCGAACAGCCAGCTGAACTCGCTCTACAACGGCATCCGGATCGGGCCGCCGAACATGACGTCGCGCGTGATGGACGTCGGCGCGCTCGAGCGTATCGAGTTCCTCAAGGGATCCGCCTCGCTGATGTCCGGCGAAGGCGCGGCGGGCGGCGCGATCAACTTCGTGACGAAGCGGCCCCATCGCGGTCCGATCCGCAACGAGCTCGACCTGTCGGCGGGCAGCTTCGGCACGGTGCGAACCGGGTTCGGTTCGGGCGGCACGACCGCGATCGACTCGGTCGACTACCGGATCGATCTGAACCGCACGAGCACCGACGGCTTCGTCGACGACACCGGCGCGCTCGGCTGGCACCTGTCGGGCGCGATCGACTGGTACGCACGACCCGGCCTCAAGCTGTGGGGGGCCGTCGAACGCAAGCGCGACCGCGCGAGCCCGTACTGGGGCACGCCGCTGGTGTCGGCGGGCGCGCCCGGCATCGAGCCGGCCGCCGGCCTGGTGTCGGGCACCTACGTCTCCGGCTTCAGCGGCGCTGACCTCGGGCCGGTCGCGATCGACCGCCGCACGCTGCGCACGAACTACAACGTGCTCGACAACCGCAACACCGCCGACGAGACCTGGCTGCGGGGCGGCTTCGAGGCGCGGCTCGGCCAGCAGTGGGCCCTGCGCGGACAGCTCTACCGCTACGCGGCCGAGCGCGAGTGGCGCAACAACGAGGTGATCGCGTTCGATCCCGCCAGCGGTCGGGTCGATCGGGAACGCTTCTACGTCGCGCACGACCAGACGCTGCTGGGCGGCAAGCTCGACCTCGCCCACGAGGGGCGGCTGGCCGGCCGCCCGAACCAGCTCGTCGCCGCGCTCGAATGGAGCGACCTCGACTTCGTGCGCCCCGGTGCAGCCAACTTCCCGTCCGATCGCGTGGACCTGGTCGCCCCCGACCGGGGCGTCTACGGCCCGCTGACGACGCAGCTGCAGACCTCGCGCATCCGCACCGTC
This sequence comes from Burkholderiales bacterium, assembly GCA_020248665.1. Classification (GTDB taxonomy): domain Bacteria; phylum Pseudomonadota; class Gammaproteobacteria; order Burkholderiales; family Burkholderiaceae_E; genus UBA4615. The sequence goes on from JADCHE010000019.1 coordinate 28,042, forward strand.
GCGGCGATCGTCGAGGACCGCTGGCGCGTGACACCGACGGTCGCGCTGCTCGCCGGCCTGCGGACCGAGTCGATCGACCTGGACCGGACCTCGACAAACGCCGCGGGCGCGTCGCGGCCCGGATTCCCGTTCTCGGTCCGGTGGACGCCGACGACCGGACGCGCCGGCGTGACCTGGGACGTGCTGCCCGGTCTCACCGCCTACGGTCAGTACGCGACCGGCGTCGACGTCGCCGCCAACAACCTGTTCCTGCTGCGCGCCGACCAGCCACCCGAGCTCGCCCGCACGCGCACGCTCGAGGTCGGCCTGAAGGGCCGCGCAGGCGCCGCGGGCGAGTGGACCGTCGCGGCCTACGACATCGAGCGCTCGAACGTGTTCTCGGCGCAGGGCGGACGCGCGCTCGTCGACGCGGGCCGGCTCGCGTCGCGCGGCGTCGAGGCCGCGGTGTCGCTGCGCCCGAGCACCGCGTGGCGGCTGTGGGGCAACGTCGCGGTGAACCGCGCGACGTACCGCGACTACGACTTCGCCGGCGGGTCCTTCTCCGGCAACGCGCCGCCCAACGCGCCGCGCGTGGTCGCCAACGCCGGCGCCAGCTACCGCGTCGACGTCGGCCGGCCGGTCGAGGTGTCCGCATGGGTGCGCCACGTCGGCGAGCGCTTCCACAGCGACGCGAACACGGTGCGGCTCGCGGCCTACACGCTCGTCGAGGCGAGCGTGTCCGTCGAGCTGCGGCGCGGCACGACGCTGCTGCTGCGCGGCAGGAACCTCACCGACCGGGTGTACGCCGCCTGGGCCGATCCGTTCTATCCCGACCAGATCCTGATCGGTCCTCCCCGCAGCGTGGAGATCGCGCTGCGGCACGCGTTCTGATGGCGCCCCGCCCTGCGGCTGTCGAGGCGCGCGCGCTCTCGTGGCACGACACCCGGGGCCGCGGCGTCCTCGAGGCGATCGACCTCGAGGTCGCGGCGGGCGAGCGCGTCGCGATCGTCGGTCCCAACGGGGCGGGCAAGTCGACGCTGCTGCGACTCATCGCCGGACGCCTGCGCGCCAGCCGGGGCACCCTGCGGATCGCGGGCCGTGCGCTCGACGCGATGCCGCACGGCGAGCGCGCCCGGACGCTGGCGACGCTCGCGCAGGAGGAGGCGATCGACGGCCGGTTCCGTGTCCGCGACTACGTCGCCCTCGGGCGGCTTCCGCACCGCACGAGCGCGACGCGGCACGAGCAGGACGCGGCCGTCGATGACGCGATGCGGGCGTGCGGGATCGTGGCGCTCGCTGCGCGGCCGGTGGCGAGCCTGTCCGGCGGCGAGCGCCAGCGCGCGCGGCTCGCGCGCGCGATCGCGCAACGGCCGTCCGTGCTGCTGCTCGACGAGCCGACCAACCACCTCGACCTCGCCGCCCGCATCGCGTTGCTCGACCTGGTGGCGGGCCTCGGGCTCGCGACCGTCGCCGTCGTGCACGAGCTGGCGCTGCTGCCCCGTTTCGCCGACCGGGTGCTGGTCATCGACCGCGGCCGGGCGGTCGCCGTCGGCACGCCGGATGCGGTGCTCGAGCCGGAGCTCGTGCGGCGGGTGTTCGGCCTCGAGGTGTACCGCGCGCTCCATCCGGCGTCGGGCGCGACCGCGCTCGCGTTCGACCGGAGCGTGGCGTGACCGGACGTCGGCGCGCCGCGCTCGCGCTCGCCGCGGCCGTCCCGTTCGCGCCGTCGATCGCGACGGCCCATCCGGTGACGGTAGCCAGCTGCGGCGAACCCGTGGTCTTCGGCGAGCCGCCGCGCCGCGCGGTGTTCCACGACCACAACCTCGTCGGCATGGCGATCGCGCTCGGCCTGCAGCCGGCCATCGCCGGCGTCACCGGCCTCACCGGCTGGCGCCCTCCGGACCCGTCGCTCCGGGCGGCCCTCGGTGCGGTGCCCGAGCTCGCGCCCCGCCAGCCTTCGCTCGAGACCCTGCTCGCCGCCCGGCCCGACCTGTTCGTCGCCGGCTGGCACTACGGGATGCGGCCCGGCGGCGACGTGACGCCCGCGACGCTCGCGCGCTTCGGCATCCGCACCCTGGTGCTGACCGAGAGCTGCGCCCACGTCGACCGGGCCGACCGGGTCGCCACGATGTCGCTGCTCTACGACGACGTACTGCGCCTCGGTCGCGTCTTCGGCGTCGAGGCGCGCGCCCGGCGGCTCGTCGAGGACTGGCGCGCCCGGATCGAGGCGGCCTCGCGCCCGGTCGACCCGGCGGCGGCGCCCCGGGTCTTCGTCTACGACTCGGGCGAAGACCGACCGTTCACCGCGGGGCGCGCCGCGATGCCCACCGCGCTGATCGCGGCCGCGGGCGGGCGCAACGTGCTCGCCGACCAGCCGGGGAGCTGGATCGCCGTGTCGTGGGAGGCGGTCGCGACCCGCGATCCGCAGTGGATCGTGCTGGTCGACGACGGCGACGGCCGCGCCGCCGCCCGGCTCGCGTCGACGCTGCGCGCGCACCCCGCGATGCGTCGCACATCGGCAGTGCGGGACGGCCGCATGATCGTGCTGCGCTACGTCGAGCTCGTCCCGGGCCCCGCCAACGTCGAGGCGGTCGAGAAGCTCGCGGCCGCGTTTCACGGGTCGGCCCGGTGACCCTCGAGCGGCCCGGTGCCCGCAGCGCGGCGCTCGCGGTCGCCGCGACGCTCGCGATCCCCGCGCTGCTCGTCGCCTCGCTCGCGCTCGGCGCGACGGCGCTGCCCCCCGCGGCGGTCCTCGCCGCGCTCGTCGACCCGCTCGCTCCGGGGCTCGGCCTCGGCCCCGTCGACCCGGCGATCGCAGTGATCGTCGTCGAGCTCCGCCTCCCCCGGGCCCTGCTGGCCGCGATCGTCGGCGCGGGGCTCGGCCTGGCCGGCCTCCTGCTGCAGACCGCGACGCGCAACGACCTCGCGGACCCGTGGCTGTTCGGCCTGTCCTCCGGCGCCGCCGCCGGCGCGGCGATCGTGCTGCTGCACGCGGGCGAAGTGCTCGGCGCCGCGACGCTGCCGGCGGCCGCGTTCGCCGGCGGCATGCTGGCGGCCGCGACGGTGCTCGCCCTCGCCCGACGCGCCGGGTCGGCGGACCCCCATCGCGTGGTGCTCGCCGGCCTCGCGGTGTCGTTCCTCTTCGGCGCGCTGACGCACGCGGTGGTGCTCGCCGCCGACCCGCGCGCCGCGCATGCCGTCACCTTCTGGACGCTCGGAGGCCTCGGGCTCGCGCGCTGGGACACGCTGTGGATCGCCGGCGCGGGCCTCGCGGCGGTCGCCGGCTTCGCGATCCTGCGACGGGGCGAGCTCGACGCCCTGCTGGCGGGCGACGAGACCGCGCACGGGCTCGGCGTCGATCCCGACCGGCTGCGCACAGCGGTGTTCGCGATCGCGTCGCTGTCGACCGCGTGCTTCGTCGCGCTGTCGGGCGTGATCGGGTTCGTCGGCCTGATGGTGCCCCACCTCGCGCGCGCTGCGGCGGGCATCGGCCACGGCCGGTCGATCGCGCCCGCCGGGATCGCCGGTGCGGTGCTGCTGCTGGCGAGCGACCTGCTCGCCCGGACGGTCCTCGTGCCGCAGGAGCTGCCGGTGGGCGTGGTGACCGCCGCGCTCGGCGCGACGTTCATGGTCGGGCTGCTGCTGCGGGGCGCCCGCTGACCGGGGACACACGGCCTCGCGCGACGGATCGCGTGCTATCTTTCGCTCCTGAGATCGCATTCTCACCAAGGTCTGGAGGGCGCTTCGATGTCGACGATTCCCGTGACGATCCTGACCGGGTTCCTGGGCAGCGGGAAGACGACCCTGCTGAACAGGATCCTGCACACCGAGCACGGTCGCCGCGTCGCCGTGATCGAGAACGAGTTCGGCGAGGCCGGCATCGACAACGAGCTGCTGGTGCAGGACCGCGACGAGCAGATCGTCGAGATGAACAACGGCTGCATCTGCTGCACCGTGCGCGGCGACCTCGTCAGGATCCTGCGCGACCTCGCGGGCCGGCGCGACCGCGGCGAGCTCGCGTTCGACCGGGTGATCATCGAGACCACCGGGCTCGCCGATCCCGCGCCCGTCGCGCAGACGTTCTTCGTCGACGACGACGTGTCGATGCGCTACGGACTCGACGCGATCGTCACCATGGTCGACGCCGTCCACGCGGACGGCCAGCTCGACGCGCACCACGAGGCGCAGGAGCAGGTCGGGTTCGCCGACCGCATCCTGCTCAGCAAGACCGACCTGGTCGCGCCCGCCGACGTGGATGCCCTGACCGCGCGGCTGCGGCGCATGAACCCGCGCGCACCGATCGCGGTCGCCGTCCGCGGCGACGCGGACGTTTCCACCCTGCTCGACATCCGCGGCTTCGACCTCGACGCGATCCTGGAGATCGAGCCGGGCTTCCTGACCGACCTCGAGCACGAGCACGACGAGGAGGTGTCGTCGTTCGTGTTCCGCGAGACCCGCCCGCTCGACCTCGAGCGCGTCGAGGCCTTCCTCGACTCGATGATCCGCGTCTACGGCACGGCCCTGATGCGCTACAAGGGCGTGCTCGCCGTCGCCGGACAGTCGCGGCGGGTCGTATTCCAGGGCGTCCACATGTTGATGGGCGCGGACTTCGGTACGCCGTGGCGCAAGGGCGAGACGCGCGGCTCGAAGATGGTCTTCATCGGCAAGGGCCTGCCCCGGGACCTGCTCGTGGAGGGCTTGCGCGGCTGCGTGGCCGGCGCGCCCGAGCGCGCGGCCCCGCGCGGCTGAACGCCGCCCTCAGGCCAGCCTGAACGTCGATACCGCGCCGACCAGCTCGTTCGCCTGCTGCCGCAGGCTGTCGGCTGCGGCAGCGCTTTCCTCGACCAGCGCCGCGTTCTGCTGCGTGCTGCGGTCCATCTGAGCGACCGCCTCGCCGATCTGCGACACCCCGCGCGCCTGCTCGTCGCTCGCGGCGCTGATCTCGCCGACGATGCCGGCGACCCGCTGGATCGCCGCGACGATCTCCTGCATGTCGGCGCCTGCGCGGTCGACGAGCGCGGTGCCCTGGTCGACGCGGCCGACCGACTCCTCGATCAGCGTCTTGATCTCGCGCGCCGCCTGCGCCGCACGCTGCGCGAGCGTGCGCACCTCGCCGGCGACGACCGCGAAGCCGCGGCCCTGCTCGCCGGCACGCGCGGCCTCGACCGCCGCGTTGAGCGCGAGGATGTTCGTCTGGAACGCGATCCCGTCGATGACCGCGTTGATCTCGGCGATCCGGCGCGAGCTGTCGTGGATGCCGCGCATCGTGTCGACCACCTCGCGCACCGTCGAGCCGCCGCGTCCGGCGACCTGCGACGCCTCGGCCGCGAGACGGTCGGCCGCTCGCGCGTTGTCGGCGTTCTGGCGCACCGTCGCCGCGAGCTGCTCCATCGACGCCGCGGTCTGCTGCAGCGCGCTCGCCTGCGACTCGGTCCGCGCCGACAGGTCGGTATTGCCGCTGGCGATCTGCGCGCTCGCGCCGGCCACCGCTTCCGCGTTGGTGCGGACGGTGCCGACGGTGCGCGCGATGTCGTCGCGCATCGTGCGCAGCGCCGCCATCACGCTGTCGGCGTCACCGTGGCGCAGCGCGATGTCGGTGTCGAGCCGGCCGGCGGCGACGGCGGACGCGACGTCCTTCAGCGCATCCGGCTCGGCGCCGAGGCGGCGCATGACCCGGATCAGGTAGATCGCGAACGCGAGCTGCCCGAGCCCGACCGCGACCACCGCGCCGATCACCACGTTGCGCGCCGAGACCGACTCCCGGACGATCGATCCGATCGCCTCGCGCAGGGTGTCGCCCTGCCGCTGCTTCTCCGCCGCGAGCGGCTGCAGCAGCCGGTTGCGCGCCTGCACCGTGCGTTCCGCGAGGAACGCGAACGCCTCCGCCTTGCGTCCCTCCCGGATCAGCGCGACGTTCTCGTCGACCACCGCCGCGAACTCGCGCAGCAGCCCGGGCATCGGCGCATACACCTCCTTGCCTTCGGGCGTCACCATGCCGCGCCCGATCGCGTCCATCGTCTCGCCGACCAGCCGGCGCTTCGCATCGACGTCGGCGAGCGCGGCGTCCCGTTCCTCCGGGGTCCGTGCGAGGATCGCATGGCGCAGCTGAAGCGACGCGCGCGTCACCTGCAGCTCGACCTCGGAGATCCGCTGCAGCTGCGGGACGCGCACCGCCTCCACGAAGCCCGTCTCTTCGACGATCTCGGACATCAGGGTCGCGACGACGACGGCGACCGCGGCGAGGGACAGCACGAGCACACCGCTCGCGAGGTACAGCTGTTGCGCGAGGGTGAAGCGACCGGAACGGGCGGACATGGGACGAGGCTCCTGGAACACGGGGCGAAGGACGGGTCCGCGCGGAACCCAGGGAACGGTTGACGAAGACAAGCCTAGACCGATCGGGCACGTGCGCCGCCTGAGATGAGCGGCAGGAAAACCCGGCAGTTCGACCGCGCCCCACCCGGCGGACGCGCGGCGCCGACGCACGGCGCGCGCGCCGCGCGGACCACCGCGTGCCGGCGCCGAAGCGGGGCGGCCCGAAGCGGGGCCCGACTCACGCCGCGCGACGCGGTGTCCTGGACGCGCGGCGCGCGAAGCGGTCGCGCGGACCTTGCCTAGGGCAGGTTCTCGCGCATCACGATCGAGAAGCGCACCGCCTCGACCCCGGCCATCGGATCGCAGCCGTCGCGTACGTTCGCGAGGATGCGCACGGCCGCGTGGACCACCGACTGCGGGCTCTGCGTCAGCACCGCGTCGAGCGTGCGGTCGATCAGCAGCGCGCGGGTGTCGGGCGTGAGGCCGTGCGCGACGAACACCACGCGACCCGCGCGCCCGCTCTCGCGCAGCGCGCGGCCCACGCCGTCGGCCGCGCCGCCGATGTTGTAGAGCCCGACCAGGTCGGGGTGGCGCTCGAGCAGCGCGCGCGCGTGGCGGTAGTTGCTGTCGGCGTCGTCGCGGCCCTCGAGCGCCCGGATCACGCGCAGCTCGGGGAACGACTCGCGCATCGCGCCGAGGAAGCCCATCTCGCGCTCCTCGTGGCCGCGGTAGCCGAGGCTGCCGGCGATCGTCGCGACCTCGCCGCCGCGCCCGCCGGACAGGCGCCCGATCAGCAGTGCGGCGGTGCGACCCGCGCTGCGGTGGTCGATGCCGACGTAGGCGACGCGCGGCGAGTCGGCGACGTCGGTGATCAGCGTGACGACGTGCACGCCGCGCGCGGCGAGCGCACGCACCGCGTCGCGCACCAGCGGGTGCTCGACACCCATCAGTGCGATGCCCTGTGCGGCGCGGCCGTGCCGCAGCAGTGCGAAGGCGAGCGCCGCCGGATCGAAGCTGTCGACCTCGTGCACGCGGCAACGCACGTTGTACGGCCTCAGCGAGTCCTGCGCGAAGCCGACCGCGTCGGCGACCATCCGAACGTAGCGGTTGGTGCCGGCCGGCAGCAGGAAGGCCACCTCCATCGGCGGCGGCGCGAGCGCGCGCCGCGCGGCGTCCTCGGGCACCGCCTTCAGCGCGGCGGCCGCGCGCAGCACGCGCTGCGCGGTCAGCGGTCGCACGTTCGGGCGCCCGTGCAGCACGCGGTCGACGGTCGCGGTCGACACGCCGGCCGCGCGCGCGATGTCGGCCACCGTGGCCGGCGGCGGGTCGGCGTCGCGTGCGCGCTGCATCATCGTTCCATCAAGATCCATCAACGCGGAGGTTTGACCCTGCCCTGCGCGCCTCCTACGCTCGGCCGACCGGTGCCCGCCGGACACCATCGAACCACACCGGGGAGACCATCATGCCCGCAATCAAGAACGGCCGCAGCGCCGGCCCGCGTCGCGCCGTCGTCGCCGGCCTCGCGGCCGCCGCAGCGCTCGTCGCCTCGCCCACGGCCCTCGCGCAGCAGGCGAAGACGATCGAATGGCGCTACGGCCACATGAACCCGCCGAACAGCGCGGCGGGCATGCAGGCGCAGTGGCTCGCGGAGGCGATCGCGAAGTACTCCAACGGGCAGATCAAGGTCACGGTCTATCCGTCCTCGCAGCTCGGCAAGCTGCAGGAGCTCGCCGAGGCGGTGTCCACCGGCACGATCGCGCTGTCGCACAACACCGCGGGCGGCATCGGCTCGCTGCACGAGCCCTTCGGCGCGCTCGACACGCCGTACCTGTACCGCGACGTCGACCACCTGATGAAGGTCGTCGACGTGAACTCGTCGGTGATGAGGAAGCTCAACGAGGGCCTGGTGAAGTCGGCCGGCGTTCGCGTGCTCTACGCGTACTACTTCGGCACGCGCCAGCTGACCGCGAACAGGGCGGTGATGCAGCCCTCCGACCTTGCCGGCCAGAAGATCCGCGCGATCCCGTTCCCGATCTACATGAGCACGGTGCAGGGCCTCGGCGCGGTACCGGTGCCGGTGGACTGGTCGGAGGTGCCGACCGCGCTCGCGACCGGGCAGGTCGCGGGGCAGGAGAACCCGGTCAACGTCGTGCTGTCGTCCAAGCTCTACGAGACCCAGTCGCACATGATGCTGACCGGGCACATCATGAACGCGCAGCTGATCGTCATCAACGAGAAGGCCTGGCAGGGCCTGTCGCCGGAGATGAAGGCCGCGCTCGCGAAGGCCGCCGACGAGGTCCGCACGAAGGCGACCGAGCACGTCCGCGCGCAGGAGGCCGACGAGACCGAGAAGCTCAAGGGGCTGAGGATGAAGGTCTTGGGTCCCGCCGAGGGCCTGAAGCTCGACGCGTTCAAGGCCTCGGTCAACAAGGTGGTGCAGGACCGGTTCGGCGCGAAGTTCGGCGAGCTCTACAAAGAGATCGCGGCGGTCCGGTGAAGCCGATCGGGCGGATCCTCGACGCGGCCTGCCGCGTCGGGGAGGCGGTAGCGATGGTCATGCTCGCGCTCGTCACCGTGCTGATCCTGCTGATGATCGTCGGCCGCGAGCTGCTGAACGATGGCGTGCCCTGGGCCGACGAGCTCGCGCGGCTGGGCGGCCTGGGGCTGATCTTCCTCGCCGCGCCGCTGCTGCTCGCCCGCGACGCGCACGTGAAGGTCGACTTCTTCGTGAACCGGCTGCCCGAGGGCGGGCGGCGCGCGATGCTGCGGCTCGTCGACCTGCTGACGGCCGCCTTCTGCGGGCTCTTCCTCGTCGCCGGCTGGTTCTTCCTGCAGCGCGCCGGACGTTTCTCGACGCCCGCGCTGTCGCTGCCGAACCTGCTGTTCTACCTGCCGGCGATCGTCGGCGTCGCGCTGCTCGCGCTGGTCGCGGTGCACCGCCTGGTCTCGCCCCGCACCCCGACCGACGCGGCGGCCGGCGCCCACGGCATCTGACCGGAGCGCGTGGCGATGATGAGCCTCGTGGCGGTGCTGCTGTTCCTCGTGCTGACCGTCGCCGGGCTGCCGATCGCGTTCGCGATGGGGCTGTCCGCCGGCACGGTGATCTGGTGGTTCGACCTGCCGCTCGCGGTGATCGCGCAGCGCACCGTCAATGCGCTCGATTCGACGCCGCTGCTCGCGGTGCCGATGTTCATCTTCGCGGCGGCGATCTTCAACGCCGCGGGCATCACCGCGCAGCTGTTCGACTTCGTGCGGATGGTGGTCGGCCGCATCCACGGCGGACTCGGGCACGTGACGGTGCTCACGCACCTGGTGTTCTCGGGCGTGTCGGGCGCGGCGCTCGCCGACATCGGCGCGCTCGGCAAGGTCCAGATCGACATGATGCGCGAGCAGGGCTACGACGACGAGTTCGCCGCCGGCATCTGCATGGCGGCGGCGACGCTCGGGCCGATCTTCCCGCCGTCGATCCCGCTGGTGATCTTCGCGATGGCCGCCGAGGTCTCGCCGGTCAAGGTGCTGATCGCGGCGATCATTCCGTCGCTGATCATCGCCGCCTTCCTGATGGGGCAGGTCGTCTGGACCGCGAAGCGCCGCGGCCTGCCGCGCGACACGATCGTGATCACCCGCGCCGACTTCCTGCGCACCTTCTGGATGTCGCTGCCCGCGCTGCTCGCGCCGGTGGTGCTGATCGGCGGCATGGTGATCGGCTGGTTCGGCTCGACCGAGGCGGCCGCGGTGACGGTCGCCTATTCGCTGCTCGTCGGCGTGCTGTTCTACCGGCGCCTCACCTGGGCGGGCCTGCTCGCGGCGGCGCGCGAGACGGTGCGGTCGTCGGCGAGCGTGATGCTGATCGTCGGTACCGCGGCCCTGTTCGCCTGGGTGCTGACGATCGACCAGGTGCCGATGAAGGCGACCGAGCTGCTGCTCGGCCTGTCGAAGGAGCCCTGGGTGCTGCTGCTGCTGGTCAACGTGCTGCTGCTGGTGCTCGGGATGGTGATGGAGACGCTCGCCGCGATCCTGATCGTCGCGCCGATCGTCACGCCGGCGCTGGTGGCCGCCGGCGTCGACCCGGTGCACCTGGGCGTCGTGGTGGTGCTGAACCTGATGATCGGCCTGCTGACGCCGCCGGTGGGGATGAGCCTGTACATGGTGTCGAACGTCGCGGGGATGCCGGTCGACCGCGTCGTCGCGAGCGCGTGGCCGTGGATCGTGACGCTCGGGCTGTCGCTGCTCGCGGTGACCTACGTGCCCGCGGCCTCCACCTGGCTGCCGGGCCTGCTGATGAAGTGACCTCCTCCGATCGAGAACGACGATGAGCAGATTCCTCGGCGAGATCCGCCAGCTCGGCTACGTGGTGCACGACGTCGAGGCCGCGATGCACCACTGGAGCCGCGTGCTCGGCGTGGGCCCGTGGTTCTACAACCCGAAGGTGCCGATCGTGAACTACACCTACGACGGCGAGCCGTACCAGCCGCACAACTCGGTCGCGCTGGCCAACTCGGGCTTCGTGCAGGTCGAGCTGATCCAGCCGCGCAACGACGTGCCGTCGATGTACCGCGACTTCCTGCGCGCCGGGCGCACCGGGCTGCAGCACGTCGCCTACTGGACGTCGTCGTTCGACGAAGACCTCGCGCGCCTGCAGGCGCAGGGCTTTCGCGTGAAGATGGGCGGCGAGGTCGGCGAGCGCGGCCGCTTCGTCTACTTCGACGGCGAGTTCCACCCGGGCGCGGTGATCGAGCTCTCCGAAGTGCAGGGCCCGAAGGGCAGGATGTTCGATATGATCCGCGAGGCGTCGCGCGGCTGGGACGGCCGCGATCCGGTGCGCCCCTTCCCCGACCTCACGACCCTCTGACATGGCCGCTGCACCCGGCGACGAGCGCATCGTCGCGACCTACCTGATCGAGACCCCGCTCGACCCGGCGAAGGTCGCCGACGTGCTCGCCGGCGAGCAGAGCAGCGGCACCTTCGTGCGCGTGGCCGGCGAGACCGACGACCTGCGCGCGCGCAGCCGCGCGACGGTCGAGCGGATCGTCGAGTTCGAGCCGGCGGGCGCGCCGAGCCTGCACAGCGCGTGGCTCGCCGGGCGCGGCGCGACCGGGCCGTGGCGGCGCGCGCGCGTCGAGGTCGCGTTCCCGCCGGCGAACATCGGGCGCAACCTGCCGACGCTCGCCGCGACCGTCGCCGGCAACCTCTACGACCTCGGCGAGACCACCGGCGTGCGGCTCGAGCACCTCGCGCTGCCCGCCTCGTTCCGCGAGCGCTTCGATCGGCCGCGCCAGGGCGTCGCCGGCACCCGTCGGCTCACCGGCGTCGCGAGCGGGCCGATCGCCGGCACGATCGTCAAGCCGAACGTCGGCCTGTCGGCCGCGCAGACCGCCGAGCTCGTCGACGCGCTGTGCCGCGCCGGCATCGACTTCGTGAAGGACGACGAGGTCAACGCCGACTCCGAGCACGCGCCGATCGCCGACCGGATCCGCGCGGTGATGGCGAAGGTGCGCCGCTGGCAGGACGAGAGCGGCAAGCACGTGATGGTCGCCTTCAACGTCAGCGGCACGCACGACGAGATGCTGCGCCACGCCGAGCTGGTGCAGCGCGAGGGCGGCAGCTGCGTGATGGCGAGCCTGAACTGGGTCGGCTTCTCGACGATGCAGGCACTGCGCCGCAGCACCGACCTCGCGATCCATGGCCACCGCAACGGCTTCGGGATGTTCGACCGGCACCCCGCGCTCGGCATGGCCTTCCAGCCGTACCAGGCGATGTGGCGGCTCGCCGGCATCGACCACCTGCACGTGCACGGCATGGGCGGCAAGTTCGCGCAGCGCGACGAGGACGTCGCCGACGCGGCCCGCGCCTGCCTCGCGCCGCTCGCCGCCGCGTCCGGCTGCGACGACCGCGACGACGCCGACGACCGTATCGTGCCCGCGTTCTCCTCGGGCCAGTGGGCAGGCACGCTGCCGCGCACGCTCGAGGTCGTCCCCGACGGCGACCTGCTGTTCCTGTGCGGCGGGGGCATCCTCGCGCACCCGGGCGGCCCCGCCGCCGGCGTGACCAGCGTGCGGCAGGCCTGGGCGGCGACGCGCGCCGGCCGCAGCCTCGCCGACGCCGCGCGCGACGCGCCCGAGCTGCGCGACGCGCTCGCGTTCTTCGGGTCGTGAGCGCGCCGCGGCTCGCCTGGGTCGGCGACGACTTCACCGGCGCGAGCGACACCCTCGCGACGCTCGCCACAGGCGGCGCGCGCGCGCTGCTGTTCCTCGACGTGCCGACCGCGGCGCGCCTCGCCGCGGTCGGGCCGCTCGACGCCGTCGGCGTCGCGACCGCGGTGCGCTCGATGGCGCCCGGGGCGATGCGCTCGGCGCTCGCGCCGATCGCCGCGTGGCTCGCGGCGAGCGGCGTGCCGCTGGTGCACTACAAGGTCTGCTCGACCTGGGACAGTGCGCCTCACGTCGGCAACGTCGGCGAGGCGGTCCGCACGCTGTGGTCGCCCGCGTACGCACCGTGGGTCCCGCTGGTGGGCGGGCAGCCGAGCCTCGGGCGCTGGTGCGTGTTCGGGCAGCTCTTCGCGCAGGCGGGCGTCGGCGGGCCGGTGTTCCGCATCGACCGGCATCCGACGATGAGCCGCCATCCGGTCACGCCGATGGACGAGGCCGACCTCGCGGTGCACCTCGCGAAGCAGGGCCTCGCACCGGTCGCGACGATCGACTGGCGCACGCTGGAGGCGGGCGACGCGGCGATCGACGCGGCGCTGCGCGAGGCGATCGACGGCGCCGGCCCGGCCGACGCGTCCGGCCCGTGCGACGCCGGCGGCCGCGTCGCCCCGCCGCGCCCCGTGCTCCTCGACGCGATGCGCGACGCGCACCTCGCCGCGATCGGCACCGCGCTCGCGCGGCACGCGCGCGGCCGGCCGGTGCTCGCGGTCGGCGCGAGCAGCGTCGCGCAGGCC
>JADCHE010000190.1 GCA_020248665.1 Burkholderiales bacterium
CGGATGGCAGCGTGGCGGCGGAGGTGGCCATCGCGGTGGCCGCGTCCGCGGCCTCGGCGCCCGCCGCGCCGGCGGCGCCTGCGCCGCGCGCGCCGGCGCGCGCGAGCGCCGCCTCCACCGCAGGCACGATCTGCCGCACGTCGAGGGGCTTGACAAGGTAGGCGAGCGCGCCGAACTCGACCGCCTGACGCACGATGCGCTCGTCGTTGAAGGCCGACAGGAACATGAACGGCGTGCCGACGTGGTCGCGCAGGTACGCCGCGACGTCCAGGCCGGTCTTGCCGTTCATCCGCATGTCGAGCAGCGCCAGGTCGGGCCGCCGCTCGCGGGCGAGCAGGATCGCGTCGTCGCCGTTGTCGGCCTCGACCACGTCGTAGCCGGCGCTCTTGAGCCCGTGGACCAGCGTGGCGAGCACGAGCCGGTCGTCGTCGCACACCAGGATGGTCGCGCGGATATCGGTCATCGAATCCTCGTCGGGGTCGGGTCGGTCTCGGGAGCGCGCTCCCGCACCGCGGGCGTCGTCAGCTCGGTCCGCGCGACGACGCGGTCGTCGCGCTGGGCGAGCTCGAGGCGCGCGCCTCGGCGCGGCAGCAGCGCCTTCACCAGTCCGAGCCCGGACGGCGACGGACCGAGCCGGGCGAAGTCGAAGCCCTCGGGCAGCGTGCCGGTGCTCGCGATCTCGAGCGCGATCCCGTCGGGCAGCGCGCGCAGCCGCACGCCGACGCGCGAGCCGGGGCTCCGATGCTTGATCGCGTTGGTGCCGAGCTCGTTGAAGACCAGCGCGAGCGGCACCGCCTCCTGCTCCGGCAGCGTCCAGCGTTCGACCGCATCCGGGTCCTCGACCTGCACCGCGAGCTCGATGCCGAAGGTCCGGCCGAGGTTGTCGAAGACCGCGGCCGCGACGCGGCGCACGACCAGCGCCTCGCCGTCTCGGACCTGCAGGCCGTGGACCTGCGCGATCGCCTGGATCCGCCCGACGACCCCGGCGAGCGGCTCGGCGAGCTCGGGGCGCGTCGAGGCGCTCTGCTGCAGCAGGCCAGCGACGCCCTGCAGGTTGTTCTTGATCCGGTGGTGCACCTCGCGGACCAGCATGTCGCGCTGCTTGATCGCATCCTCGAGCCGCGCCTGCTCGAGGCGCAGCGTCTGGGTCACGTCCTCGGCGACCGCGAACAGCCGGTCGGCCGCGCCGTCACCGGTGTCCTCGGTGGTGGCGACGCGCCGACCGAACACGCGCAGCCGGATCGTGCGGGTGCCGGTCTGCGGATGGTCGAGCCGGATCAGCGCCTCGTTCGCGTGGCCGGCCGCCTGGCCGTCGAACAGCGCGGCGACCTGCTCGCGCTGTGCCGGCTGCACCACGTCCAGCAGCCCGCGCGGCTCGCGGACGAGCTCGCTGCACGCCATGCCCCAGGTCGCCTCGAAGCGCCCGTTCACGTAGTGCACCTGCGCGAGGCCCGGGTCGGCGACGAAGATCGCGTCGTCGACGAGCTCGGCGAACTGCCGGAAGCGCTCCTCGGTCTCGATCAGCTCGTCGCGCAGGTTGCGTTCGCGCGTCGCGTCGTGGACGACGGTGAGCCGCATCGGGCGGCCGTCGAGGTCCTCGAGCTCGCGGTCGATCCGGTCGATCCAGCGCGTCGAGCCGTCGTCGCGCACGAGGGTCGTGCGCTGGCGGGCCCCGCCACGTCCGCTCGCCTCGAAGCGTGCCACGCCGAGCGCGTCGGGCGAGCCGATCAGCCGGTCGCGCGGCCGCCCGACGATGTCCTCGAGCATCCGGTTGACCAGCGCGACGCGACCCGCGGCATCGGAGATCATCAGCCCGACCGGCGCCTGCTCGAAGAAGCGCTCGAAGCGCTGCCAGTAGGCCCGCAGCCGCTGCTGCATGCGGATCTCCTCGGTCTCGTCTTGCAGTGTGATCAGCTCGATCCGCGTGCCGTCGGAGGCGTGCGTCGTGTGGCGCATCAGCCGGCAGATCCGCATCGAGCCGTTGCGGTGCATGATCCGCCGCGTCAGCGTCGCCGGCAGGTGCTCGCCGCGCAGCGCGCGCTGCCGCTGCTCGAGGATCATCTCGCGGTCCTCGGGGGCGGCCCACTCGATCGGGTCGCGCCCGAGGATCTCCGAAGGCTGGTAGCCGAACATCTCGCAGTAGGCGCGGTTGACCTTGACCAGCCTGAACGACGCGTCCTGGATCGACTTCGGCGACGGCGACTCCTCGAAGAGCAGCCGGAACATCTCGTTGTCCCGGATCACCTCGTCGACGCGCAGACGGTCGGCGGTCTGGTCCTCGGTCAGCGAACACACGAGGAAGCCGTGCCGGGGGTCCGACAGCACCCGGGTGTGCACGCGCAGCAGCAGCGGCCGGCCGTCGCGCCGCACCCAGCGCCGCTCGTGGACGCGTACCGTGCCCTCGGCGGCCATCCGGGCGAGCACGCCCCCGTCCGCCCGCGCGCGCAGCATCTCCTCGACGTGGTCGGGTGCGACCATGAACACCGGGTCCCGCCCGACGAGCTCGCGCTCCTCGTAGCCCATCAGCTCGCAGTACGCCGGGTTGACCGCGATCAGGCGCCAGTCCGCGCCCTGCACGCAGGCGGGCAGCGGCGCGAGCCGGAAGAACGCCTCGTGCCAGCGCCGCAGCCGGTCCAGCTCGGCGCGGGCCGGCGTCGGGTCGGGCAGCGGCGTCGCGCAGCACACCAGGCGCGGCCCGCCCGCGTGCGGCTCGAGCTCGACGGCGACGCGCACCCGCACGCGACGCCCGTCAGCGCGGGCCCAGGCGGTCTCCCAGGTGACCGGGCCCTGTGCGGCGATGCGGCGTGCGAGCCCGGCGGCGCCCTCGCCCGAGAGCGCCGGGTCGAGGCGCTCGCCGCGCAGGCCGCCGTCCCAGCCGAGCATCTCGCGGGCCGCGCGGCTCCAGGCCAGCACCCGGCCGTCAAGTGAGACGTGCAGCAGCATCACGCCGAGCGCGTCGAGCGCGCACGCGAGCGGCGCGGGACGTGGCCCCGCCCCCGCCGCGGGCGCCGGGGGCGACGTCCGGCCCGCCTGTTCGGCGGCGAGGTCGGGCGCTCGGGGATCGACGGAGGACTCGGTAGACAGGACCGCGCTCATCGGTGAAGCGGCGTCGTCGCGGGCTGCGCGGCGCCTGCCGGATTCTGCCATGCCCGGCCCCGCGCGGCGCGGCGCCGCGCCGCGAGGCATACTGCGCGCCTCGACCAGGAGGAGCGATGGACACGACGAACGTCGACGCGCTGCGCGTCGATCTGGCCGCGACGCTGCGCGGCGCGGCCCGGCACGGCCTCAACGAGGGGGTCTGCAACCATTTCAGCCTCGAGGTGGGCGAGGACCGCTACCTGATCAACCCGCAGGGCCTGCACTGGTCCGAGGTCACCGCCGGGGACATGCTGCTGATCGACGGCGCTGGCCGCGTGATCGAGGGGCGCCACCCGCTGGAGCCGACCGCCTTCTTCATCCACAGCCGCATCCACCGGCGCCACCGCCATGCGAAGGCGGTGCTGCACACCCACATGCCCTACGCGACTGCGCTGACGCTCGTCGAGGGCGGCCGGCTCGAGTGGTGCAACCAGAACGCGCTGCGCTTCTTCGGCCGCGTCGCGTACGACGACGTCTACAACGGGCTTGCACTCGACGCCGCCGAGGGCGACCGGATCGCCGCGCAGCTCGACGGCGGCTACACCGTGATGTTCATGGCGAGCCACGGCGTCACCGTCGTCGGCCGGTCGCTCGCTTGGGCCTTCGACGACCTGTACTACCTCGAGCGCGCCTGCATGCACCAGGTGATCGCGGTGCAGGCAGCCGCCGGGCGGCCCCTGCGCCGCGTGCCCGACGCGCTCTGCGCACGGGTCGCCTCCCAGATCGAGGGCGAGCGCCAGCAGTCGGACCTCTTCCTCGAGGCGACCAAGCGCCTGCTCGACCGCGACGCGCCCGGCTGGCGCGCGCTCTGACGGAGAGGCCGATGGCCACGATCCTGCGCAGCCACGTCGCCGGCCGATGGGTCGGCGAGACCGCGGACGCACCGCTCGCGAGCGCGGTGAACGGCGAGGTCGTCGCCCACGTGCCGAAGGAGCGGCCCGACTTCGGCGAGGCCGTCGCGTACGCGCGCGGCACCGGACTGACGGGCCTGCTCGCGATGGACTTCCAGCGGCGCGCCGGCGTGCTGCGGTCGCTGGGCAAGCACCTCGCCGAGCGCAAGGAGGCGCTCTACGCGGTCTCGGCATGGACCGGCGCCACGCGCCGCGACGGCTGGATCGACATCGAGGGCGGCATCGGCACGCTGGCGGCCTATGCGGGCATCGGGGCGTCCGAGCTGCCGTCGGGCAACCTCGTCCACGAGGGTCCGGCGATCCCCCTCGGCAGGAAGGGCGCATTCGCCGGTACGCACGTGCTGGTGCCGCGCCGCGGCGTGGCGGTCCACGTCAACGCGTACAACTTCCCGGTCTGGGGGCTGCTCGAGAAGTTCGCGCCGGCCTTCCTCGCGGGCATGCCGTGCATCGCGAAGCCCGCGACCGCCACCGCCTACCTGACCGAGGCACTGGTGCGCGAGATCGACGCGAGCGGGCTGCTGCCGCCGGGCGCGCTGCAGCTCGTCGTGGGCAGCGTCGGCGACCTGCTCGAGCGGCTCGACGGGCGCGACGTCGTCACCTTCACCGGCTCGGCGGACACCGCCGCCCGCCTGCGCACCCACCCGAACCTGGTGCGGCACTCGGTGCCGTTCAACGCCGAGGCCGATTCCCTCAACGCCGCGATCCTCGCGCCCGACGTCGAGGCGGGCAGCGCCGAGTTCGGCCTCTTCATCGACGAGGTCGCGCGCGAGATGACGGTCAAGGCGGGCCAGAAGTGCACGGCGATCCGCCGCGCGCTCGTGCCGCGCGCGCGGCTCGACGCGGTCGCGCAGGCGCTGCGTGCGAAGCTGGCCACGCTGGTCGTCGGCGACCCGGCGCTCGAGGGCGTGCAGATGGGCGCGCTCGCGTCGCGCGATCAGCAGCGCGACGTCGCCGAGCAGGTCGCGCGGCTCGCGCGGGACTGCGAGACGGTGTACGGCGCGGCCGACGGCTTCGCGCCGCGCGGCGAGCGCGTCGAGTCCGGCGCGTTCTTCGCGCCGACGCTGCTGCTCTGCGCGCGCCCCCGCGAGGTCGCGTCGGTGCACGAGGTCGAGGCCTTCGGTCCGGTCGCCACGCTGATGCCCTACGACGACCTCGACGACGCGATCGACCTCGCGGCGCGCGGCCGCGGCAGCCTGGTCGCGACGCTGGCCACCGCGTCGCCCGCGATCGCGGCCGAGGCGATCCCGCGCCTGGCCGCCCTGCACGGCCGGCTGCACGTGCTCGACGCCGAGGCGGCCGCCGAGTCGACCGGCCACGGCTCGCCGCTGCCGGTGCTCAAGCACGGCGGCCCGGGACGCGCCGGCGGCGGCGAGGAGCTCGGCGGGCTGCGCGCCGTCACGCACTACCTGCAGCGCACCGCGCTCCAGGGCTCGCCGACGATGCTGACCGCGATCACCGGCGAGTACGTCCGCGGCGCGAAGGTCTCGGAGTCGGAGGTCCACCCGTTCCGCAGGCACTTCGAGGACATCCGCGTCGGCGACTCGCTGCTGACCCACCGGCGAACGGTCACCGAGGCCGACATCGTCGCCTTCGGCGGCCTGTCGGGCGACTATTTCTACATGCATTTCGACGAGCCCGCCGCGAAGGCGAGCCCGTTCGGCAAGCGCATCGCGCACGGCTACTTCGTGCTGTCGGCGGCGGCGGGCCTGTTCGTCTGGCCCTCGCCGGGCCCGGTGCTCGCGAACTACGGGCTCGACACGCTGCGCTTCGTGAAGCCGGTCGGCATCGGCGACACGATCCAGGCGCGGCTCACCTGCAAGCGCCGCATCGACCGGCCCTCGAAGGGCGACGGGCCCGGACAGGGTGTCGTCGCCTGGGACGTGCAGGTGACCAACCAGGACGGCGTGCTGGTGGCTTCGTACGACATCCTGACGCTGGTGGCGAAGCGCGCCACGGGCTGAGCGCCGACCGACGGCGGGGCGGCTCGCGCGGACGGCGCGTGCCGTCCGGCAGGCCGGCCGAACAGCCGGTGCGGGCCCGCCCTTATCGCGCTATAGGTTGGTCGGGCCGCGCCGTACCGTGGCGGGGTTCGTCGTTCCGACCCCATCCGAGCGCGAGGCCCGCCATGCACCTGCCTGCCGTCAACCTGACGATCGTCCAGCCGACCGGGTACGTGCACTCGCTCGGGTTCCTCGACCAGGCCCGATTCTTCCGCCACCAGTTCCGGCGCATGGGCGCCGAGGTGACGATCTCGAAGAACCGGCTGCGCGAGGACGCGGTGAACTTCGTCTTCGGCGCCCACCTCGACTTCCCGGCCGAGCTGCGTCGCCGCCACGCGTGCGTGTTCGTCAACCTCGAGCAGCTCGGCGACGGCGGCGCGGCGGTGAGCCCCAACTACCTCGCGCTGCTGCGCGGCGGCGCGGTCGTCGACTACGACGCCTCGAACGTCGCCGCCTACGCGAGCGAGCCGGCAGACGTGCCGATCGTGCCGTTCCTCCACGCGCCCTACCTCGACGACGGACAGGCGCTGCCGATCGAAGAGCGCCCGATCGACCTATTGTTCTTCGGCAGCATGAACCCGCGCCGGCAGGCCTTCGTGCAGCGCGTCGAGGCCTGCGGCGTGCAGGTCTCCTTCCTCGATCAGCCGCTGTACGGCGCCGAGCGGGACCGGTTCGTCCGCCAGGCGCGCGCGGTGCTCAACTGCCACTTCTACGGGACCAGCCGCTTCGAGCAGGCGCGCGCGTTCCACTGCCTGTCGCTCGGTACCCCGGTGATCTCCGAGCGCACGCCCCACACCCGCGCGCCGGCCGCCTTCGACGACGCGATGTTCTGGATCGACGAGGGGTCGATCGAGCGGTTCTTCGTCGAAACCTTCCGCTCGCCCCGCTTCGGCGACGCCGCGCGTGCGAAGCTCGACGCGTTCCGCCGCCACGACCCGATCGAGGCCTATGCGGACGCGCTGGCCTTCGCGTCCGGTTACCTGCGCGGCTGGCAGCAGACCTGTACGCCAGGCCCGTGGCGGCCTGACCGCCTGAACCTCGGCTCGGGCCGCGACTACCGACCGGGCTGGCTGAACGTCGACGTGGTCGCGCGCACCGAGCCCGACCTAGTGCTCGACCTCTCGCGACCGCTCGAGCTGCCCGCGGCGCTGCCCGGCGCGCGTGGCGGCGAGGTGCTGCTCGAGGCGGGTGGCCTCGAGCGCGTCCACGCAAGCAACGTGCTCGAGCACGTCGCCGACCTGCCGGGCCTGATGACCACCGTGCTCGCGCTGCTGCGCGAAGGCGGCGAGATGGAGATAGAAGTCCCCTACGAGCGCGCGCCGACCGCATGGCAGGACCCGACGCACCTGCGCGCGATGAACGAGAACTCGTGGCTCTACTACACCGACTGGTTCTGGTACCTCGGGTGGTTCGAGCACCGCTTCGAGCTCGCCGCCTCGCAATGGCTGGACCTGAACCATGCGCCTTCCTCGCGCGAGCAGGCCGCATTCATGCGCGTGGTGCTGCGCAAGGTCGCCACGACGCCGGGCGAGCGCACGCTCGCGCGCACGTTGCAGGCCGACTTCGGCGGCATCGACGACGACGTGTGGCGGGACGACCCTCGGGACGCGGCCGTGGCGCCGCACGCCGCCCCCGCGACGACTCTGGTCGCCGCGCCGGCCGCGCCGATGATCGCCGCGCACGCGCCGGGCTCCTCGCACCTGCCTCCTGCCGCGATGCAGCCGGTCCGGGCGGCCGCGCCGACCGCGGCGTTCCCGTCGCCCGCCCCGTTCGCGTCGCCCGCCCCGTTCCCGTCGCCCGCCCCCGACCCGGTCACCGCCGCGTCGATCAGCGAAGCGATGAGCCGCGTGCTGGTCACGCTCTCGAAGTAGGTCCCCGATGAGCGCCTACCACGACGGCCTGAACGCGAAGCTGCTCGACGCGATCCCGCCCGACGCCCGTCACGTGCTCGAGCTCGGCTGCGCGAGCGGCCGCCTCGGCGAAGCGTTCTCGAGGCGACACCCCGGCGTACGCTGGACCGGCATCGAGCGCGATCGCGACGCGGCCGCCCGCGCCGCCGCGGTGCTCGACGCGGTACACGTGCGCGACATCGACCGCGACGGGCTGGTGGGCATCGGCGAGGGCTTCGACACGATCGTCGTCGGCGACCTGCTCGAGCACCTCGTGCAGCCCGAGGCCGCGCTCGCGGCGCTGCACGACCTGTCGGCGCCCGGGGCGCGGCTCGTCTGCTGCCTGCCCAACGGCGTGCACGCAAGCGTCGTCGAGCGGATGCTGGCCGGCGACTTCAGCTACGACCCGATGGGGCTGCTCGACCGTACCCACGTGCGCCTGTACTCGCCCTCGTCGGCGTTCAAGTTGTTCCTGGACGGCGGCTGGCTGCCGGACCTGCACGACGCGTACCGCGTCGAGCCGCCCGCCGGGCCGTTCGTCGACGCGCTGCTGCGCGCCTCGGAGTCACTCGGCGTGCCGCCGGCGAGCGCGCGCCACCGGCTCGGTCTCTACCAGATGATCGTCGTCTGCTCGAAGTGGACGATCACCGAGCTGTCGGGCGCCGGGCCGATGGCGCCCTTCACCGTGATCGTCCCGGTCAACCGGCCGGGGCAGTTCGAGCTCAACGTCGCGCGCTCGCCCGGCCTCGCCGAAGCGGGGGTGCAGCTCGTGCCGGTTCAGGGCGCCACGAGCGCGGCGCACGCGTGGCGCGAAGGCGTCGCGCGCGCCGCGCATCCGTGGCGCGTGATGCTGCACCAGGACGTCTACTGTCCGGTCGGCAGCGGCTTCGCGCTGTCGCGACGGCTCGGCGCGCTGCAGGCCGCCGGGGTCACGATGCTGCCGGTCGGCTTCGCCGGGCTGGAGGCCGCCGGTCGCGGCGCGGTGCGCTACGCCGGGATGGTGGTCGACCGCACCCGCCTGTTCGCGCATCCGGGCTCGAACGCAGGCGCGTCGATCGACGAGTTCGCCGTCGCGATGCACGCCGACGCGGTCGTCGAACCCGATCCCTCGCTCGGCTGGCACCTGTGGGCGACCGACCTGTGCCTGCAGGCCCGTGCTCTCGCGGGCCGCGACGTCGCGCAGATCCTCGAGGTCCCGCTCTTCCACAACTCGACGACCGACCACGTGCTGCCCGCCGCGTTCCACGAGAGCGCCGCGCGCCTGCTCGAGAAGCACCCCGCGCACGCGTCGATCCCGACGCTGTGCGGCGAACTGCGCCGGCCCGGGCCCGGCCCCGGGACCGTGCCCGCCGCGGCCGCGTTCGCAGGCGTCGCCTGATCCGCCCCCGGAGCGTCCATGTCCGTCACGATCACCGAAGACTATCGCGCGCTGCAGGCCGCGCTGCACGCGCAGGGCAACTACGGCTTGGCCGCGCTGCGCTACGGGCCGACCGTGCTCGAGCTGCTGCGGGTCGGCGGCGCGTGCACCCTGCTCGACTACGGCTGCGGCAGCAAGCGCAGCCTGCTGGCGGGTATGCAGCTGCCCGCGGACGTTCGCTACGAGGGCTACGACCCCGCGGTGCCCGCCTATTCGGCGCGGCCCTCCCCGGCGGAGCTGGTCGTCTGCATCGACGTGCTCGAGCACATCGAGGAGGCCTTCCTGGACAGCGTGCTCGACGAGCTCGCCTCGGTGTGCCTCGCGTTCGGCTTCTTCACGATCCACACCGGCCCGGCGGGCAAGGTCCTCGCCGACGGCCGCAATGCGCACCTGATCCAGCAGGGACCGCACTGGTGGCTGCCGCGTCTGCGGCAGCGCTTCGTGCTGCTCGCGGTCCAGCCCGTGCCCAACGGATTCGCGGTCACCGTCCAGTCGCCCCGCTGGGGCCGGGCCTGACGCGGCGCGCGCGGTCCGGCCGGACCGCGCGACGCTCAGGCGGGCAGCACAGCCCGCCCGGGTACCGTCGCCGCGACCGCCCCGCCGTCGTCGGCACGCTGGTCCACGCGCAGCATCCGGGCCCGCTCGAGGAACCACTCGCCCGCGTACTCGCAGCCCTGGTACTCGTCGAAGTACGGGCCGCCGTCGGTGAAGTGGACGTTGGCCGCCTCGGGATCGTGCGCGTCCCAGCCGACCAGGTGGTTCCAGCGCCGCGGCAGCTCGCCGATCAGCGACTCGGACTCCAGCCACTTGAACTGGTGCAGCTCCAGGCCGCTCGCCGCGTCGACGTACCCGGCGCTCAGCGCGCGGCAGCGTGCGTTGTTGAACAGCATCAGGCTCGACCAGTTCTTCTTCGGATAGACCGTCTGGCGGGCGCCGAGGAACTTGACCGTCTCCGTGGGACGGTGGTCGTGCTTGACGCACATCACCGCGTAACGCTCGTCACGCAGCGCCCACAGCTCGGCGACGTCTCGGCGCACGAGCATGTCGCAGTCCATGAAGACCGACCAGCCCTCGTAGGCCGACAGGTGCGGCACCAGGAAGCGCGAGAACGCGAAGTCGGTCGACTGCAGGGGGCTGCGCTCGCGGCGCATCAGCCCGCCGAGCCCGCCGAGCGCCAGCGGCACGATCGCCACGGGCTCCGAGGCGCGCGCGAGGATGCTGTGCGACAGCACGTGCCACGCGACGGTCTCGCGCGGATCGAAGCCGACGAAGATGCGGATCATGGGCACTCCCTGAGTCGTGCCGCGATGGTCGCCTCGCGCGCCGCGCGCGAGGCGCGGAAGAGCGCCGGGCGTGCGCCGCATTTCGCCGGACCCGAATCGTGCGCGCCAGCGTCCAATCGGACGGCCCACCCCTTCGCGACGGAGCCGCCGCGGCCCTCGCGGCCGCACCGCACCACGATGAACGTCGACGCGCTGCTGCTGCTCCAACCGAGCGACCTCACCCACCTCGCTGCGCATCCCGGCCGGTGGGACGGCCTGCGCCGGCTGATGATCGACCCCGGCCTCGTCGAGCAGGCGGCCGCGACCGGGATCGACGTGCAGCCCTTCGAGTTCCGCTCGCTCGACGTGCCGCCGTACTTCCAGGCGCGGATCCTCACCGAGGCGGCGACGCGCGCGGCGGCGCTCGACCTGGCGCTCACGCGGCACCGGGAATCGCTCTTCGGCCCGGGCGCGCTCGCTGGCTGGGACCAGGGCCTGCTGCGGCAGGGCTTCGTGAGGGTACTGCTGTTCGCGGCGCTCGGTCGCGCGTGCGAGGCCGCGTTCCCTGAACGCCGGATCGGGCTCTTCCGGCCGTCCAACCCTCAGCTGTTCTACTTCGACTCGCGCCTCACGACCGACGCGTTCGCGGCCGGCTCGCCACGCTGGCACCTGCTGGACGAGTATCCGGCGGGCGCGAACTGGGAGCCCGACGCCTTCGGCTGCTGCTTCGACTTCGAGGCGGTGCAGCGCATCGCGGGCCGCGACGCGCCGCAGGCGGTCGTGCACGTGCCGACCACCTATCGCCACGCGAACGAGTACGCCACGCAGATCGCCGCGGCGTTCGATCGGTTCCTGGACCTGCCGAGCGCGTTCTGGGACATCCCGCTGCGGCGCGAGGAGCCGCTGCTGCAGCCGGTTGCGTCGACCGTCGGCGCGCCGTTCCGCGAGGCCTGCATCGTCTACGCCGAACGCGCCCGCGCGACGCTGCGCGAGCACCTGCGCGAGATGCTGCCCGACGAAGCGGGGCTGGCGGCGCAGGTCGACCTGCTGTCGCGTCGCGCGCTGATGCAGGCACTGAATTTCCACGGCCTGCGCGACGCGCTCGCCGGCCACCGCCCGCGCTTCGTGCTGACCGATCACGACACCGGCAACAACGGGCCGCTGTTCGCCGTGGCGGCGGCGCTGGACGCGCCGATCACGATCGTGCCGCACTCCTCGTACGTGACCGGCGCGATCCCGCACGCGCGTCGCGTCGAGGTGGTCGAGCGCGACGGCTTCGCCACGCCGATGCGCAGCGTCTGGGGCGAGGCGGTCGCGCGCCGCGGCGTGGCGCTCGGCCCGCAGGTCGAGCGGCGCCCCCGCACGCAGGTGCGCACGGTCTGCATGCTGGTCAACGGCATGGTCAGCAACGGGCTGTTCCACATCGACTTCCTCGGCACTGTCCGCTTCCATCGGCGACTTGCCGAGCTGTGCGCGGCGCACGGCGTGCGACTGGTGCTGAGGCTCAAGCCGACCGCGCCGGGCCTGCAGCTGTTCGCCGCCGCGACGGGCGTACCCGCCGACGCGCTCGCCCGGGCGACCCGCCCGACGCTCGAGACCGTGGCCGCCAAGACGGACCTGTGCGTGAGCTTCGGCCAGCCGACCACCGGCACGATCAGCTTCCTCGCGGCGGGCGCCTACCTGATGCACGCGGCGGCGATGGCCTGGTCGACGGACCCGGCGTTCTCGCCAGCCTACTTCTCCGACGGCACCGTGCCCTGCACGACGCCGGACGAGGCGCTCGCGCGGATCGAGGCGCTGATCGCGTCGCAGGACGTCTTCGCAGCGTACGCGGCCCGCCAGTACGCGGCGTTCGGCGCGCGGCTCGACGGCCCGGGACGCATCTTCGGGGACGGCCCGACGCCCGGCGATGCACCGCGCGGCGCGGCCGTCGCGCCGGCGGCGCGCAGGCCGGCCGACACGCGGGCTCCCGCCACCGCGTCGGCCCCGCCCGGGCAGCGCGGCTCGATCGCGGTTTCGACGTCACCTTAGCGGGCTCTTGCGGCCACGTCGCCGCTCGGGCGCGGCGCACGGCGATCGACCCGCCCGTGGCCCGCAGGCGTGCCGCCCCGCCGCCGGCGCCCGGCCGCTCAGCGCACCGAAGCGACCACTCCCGCCACCGCCGCCGTCAGCCGCTTGCCGGCGTCGAGGTGCAGGAACTCGTTCGGCCCGTGCGCGTTCGACTGCGGCCCGAGCACGCCGGTGATCAGGAACTGCGCCTCGGGGAACTTCTCGCCCAGCATGTTCATGAACGGGATCGTGCCGCCCTCGCCGATCCAGGCGGCCGGCCGGCCCCAGGCGGCCATCGAGGCGGCGTCGGCCGCTTCCTTGAGCCACGGCGCGGTCGGCGGCGCGTTCCAGCCGGTCGCGCCGTGCGCGTCGGAGAAGCTGACCTTCGCGTTGTACGGCGGGTCGGCCTCGAGCACGCGCTTCATCAGCGCGGCGGCGCGCTCGCCGTCGACGGTCGGCGGCAGGCGCAGCGACAGCTTCAGCGAGGTCTTGGGGCGCAGCACGTTGCCGGCCATCGCGATGCCGGGCAAATGCTCGGCGCCGACGACCGACAGCGCCGGGCGCCAGGTCCGGTTCAGGATCGCCTCGACCGGGTCGGTGGTCGTCGGCATCGCGTGCGCGTGCGCGTCGGGGCCGTGGTTGCAGCCGACCCACGGGAACTGCTTCCAGACCGAGTCGCCGAGGATCGCGCCGGCGGCCTTCGCCTGCTCGATGCGCTCCTCGGGGATCGGCGCGTGCAGCCCCTCGGGGATCAGCCGGCCGGTGTCGACGTCGTCCAGGCGGTTCAGCAGCTTGCGGGCGATGCGGAACGACGAGGGCACGAGGCCGCTCGCCGCGCCCGAATGCACGCCCTCCTGCAGCACCTCGACGGTCAGCACGCCGCCGACCAGCCCGCGCAGCGAGGTGGTGACCCACAGCTGCTCGTAGTTGCCGCAGCCGGAGTCCAGGCCCGCGACCAGCTGCACCTGGCCGAGGCGTGGCGCAAGCTTCGCGAGGTAGGCCGGCAGGTCGGGACTGCCGCTCTCCTCGCAGGTCTCGATCAGGCCGACGCAGCGCGGGCGCGCGACCTTGCGCGCGTCGAGCGCCTGGATCACGGTCAGCGCCGCGTACAGGGCGTAGCCGTCGTCGGCGGCGCCGCGCCCGTAGAGCTTCCCGTCCTCGATCACCGGCTTCCAGGGCCCGAGGTCCTCGCGCCATCCGGTCATCTCGGGCTGCTTGTCGAGGTGGCCGTAGAACAGCACCGTGCGGTCCTCGCCCAAGCCGTGCGTCGCCGGCACGTCGAAGAAGATGCACGGCGTCATGCCGTCGATCGAGATCACCTCGACCTCGAGCCCGGCGACCGGCTGCGCGCGCGCCCACGCGGCGGCCGCCTCGACCGCGGCGGCGATGTGGCCGTGAGCGGCCCAGCTCGCGTCGAAGGACGGCGACTTGGCCGGCAGCTTCACGTACTCGACGAGCCGCGGCACCAGGTCGGCGTCCCACTTCGCGTCGATCAGGGGGCGCAGGTCGGACAGATTCATCGGACGGCTCTCCAGGGCGGTGTCGACCGATGATAGCGGCATTCCCGGAGCGGCCGCGGCGCGGCCGACGAGCGCGCGGCCGGGTCGCCGACCTATACTCGGTCGGACCGTCCGGGCCGCCCCGGAACCCGGCCCCCTCGATGAACCTGCGCCGCCTCCGCATCCACCGCATCGCACCGGGCCTCGCCGGCTCGGGCGCGGCGCTGCTCGCGGCAGCCGTCGTCGTCGCCGGGGTCGCCGCGCTGGTGGCCTGGCCGCACGGCGAGCGCTCGGCATCGCGCCTGGATTCCCCTGCCGCGGTCGCCCCCGCCGAAGGCGAGCATCCGGCGCTCGCGCGGTTGCGGGCGCACTCGCGCGAGTTCGTGCCGCAGCTGCTGAAGGTCGCCGAGGGCGTGCACGTCGCGGTCGGCCACGGGCTCGCGAACTCCATCCTGATCGAGGGCACCGACGGCGTCGTCGTGGTCGACACGATGGAGAGTGCGGAGTCCGCGCAGGCGGTGCTCAGGCTGTTCCGCACGGTCACCGACAAGCCGGTCCGCGCGATCGTCTACACGCACTACCACCCCGACCACACCTTCGGCGCCGCGGTGTTCGCCGAGGGCCGCCCGGTCGAGGTGATCGCGCACGCGAAGACCGACGCGCTGCTGAACGAGGTGCTCGACGTCGTCTCGCCGACGATCTATCCGCGCAGCATGCGCCAGTTCGGCACGCACCTGCCGCCGGCGAAGGTGCCGAACGCCGGCATCGGGCCGCGGCTCGACTTCGTCGAGGGCCGCAACCGCGTCGCGCTGCTGCGACCCACGCGCAGCTTCGACGACGCGCTCGACCTCGAGATCGCCGGCGTGCGCCTGCAGCTGCGCCACGCGCCCGGCGAGACCGAGGACCAGATCCTGGTGTGGCTGCCGCAGTCGCGCGTGCTGCTCGCGGCCGACAACTTCTACCGCTCGTTCCCGAACCTGTACGCGATCCGCGGCACGCCCTACCGCGACGTGCGCAAGTGGATCGCGAGCCTGGACGCGATGCGCGCGCTGCGCCCGGTGCACCTCGTGCCGAGCCACACGCGGCCGGTGTCCGGCGAAGACGCGGTGATGCGCGCGTTGACCGACTACCGCGATGCGATCCAGTACGTGCACGACCAGACGATCCGCTGGATGAACGCCGGCCTCGGCGTCGACGAGATCGTCCAGCGCGTGGTGCTGCCGCCCCACCTCGCGTCGAGCCCGTACCTCGCCGAGCACTACGGGCGCGTCGACTGGAGCGTGCGCTCGATCTTCGCCGGGCAGGTCGGCTGGTTCGACGGCGACGCGACGCGGCTCTTCCCGCTGCCGCCCGCCGAGCGCGCGAAGCGCCTGCAGGCGCTCGCGGGCAGTGGCCGCACGCTCGCGCAGGAGGCCGAGCGCGCGCTCGGCGCCGGCGACCTGCAGTGGGCCGCGGAGATGGCCGAGGCCGCGCTGCGGCTCGCGCCGGACGACCGCAGCGCGAGGGCGACGAAGGCGCGCGCGCTCGCGACGCTCGGCGAGCGCCAGGGCAGCGCGAACGCGCGCAACTACCTGCTGACCGCCGCCGGCGAGACCTCGGGCGAGCTGCGCATCGCACCGCGCGATCCGTCGCGCACGCCGCCCGAGTTGCTGCACGCGTTCCCGATCGACGCGTTCATGCGCGGCATGCCGGTGCGGCTGCGCGCCGAGCGCGCGCTCGACGTCGAGCGCACGATCGGCTTCTCGTTCCCGGACGCGGGCGCGCACTGGACGCTCGAGGTACGGCGCGGCGTGGCCGAGATGCGCCCGGGCCGGCCCGATCGGGCGAACGCGCGGCTGACCCTCGCCGCGGACCGCTGGAAGGAGGTCGCCGCCGGCGTGCGCGGGCTGCCGGTGATGCTCGCCACCGGCGACGCGAAGCTCGAGGGCTCGCTGGTCGACCTGATCGCGACGCTGCGGCTGTTCGCCGAATGAGCGCCGCCGCCCCCGGCGCGCCCGCGGCGCCCGCGACCCGCCCGCGGCTCGCGCTCGCAACGACGCTGGGCGTGCAGGCGATGGCGACGCTGTCGCTGACCGCGCCGTCGGTGATGGCGCCGGCGGTCGCGCCGCTGCTCGGTGTGCCGCCACAGCGGATCGGCTGGTTCGTCGGGCTCGCGTACCTCGCGGCGATGTTCTCGGGGCTCGCGGCCGGCGCGCGGGTCGCACGGGTCGGCGCGATCCGGATGAGCCGGCTGGCGCTCGTCGCCTGCGCGGTCGGGCTCGCATGCGGCGCCGCGGGCGGTACGTCCGAGGCGCTGATGCCGCTGATCGCGCTCGCGGCGATCGCGATCGGCTGCGGCTACGGTCTGCCGAACCCGGCCGCCTCGATGGTGCTCGCAGTGCACGCGCCGCCGACGCGGCGGGGCCTGTTCTTCTCGATCAAGCAGAGCGGCGTGCCGATCGGCGTGGGGCTCGCCGGGCTCGTCGTGCCGCCGCTGCTCGCCGCGATGGCATGGACCTGGGCGCTCGCGGTGCTGTCGGCCGCCTGCGTGATCCTCGCGCTCGCGCTGCAGCCGGCGACGGTGCTGGAGGCGCGCGCGCCATCCGGCGGGCCGCCACCGGCGGGGCTCGGCGCGACACTGCGGGCGCTGGTGGCGCCGCTCAAGCGCGTGTGGCGCGAACCGACGCTGCGGCGGCTCGGCGTCGCCTCGCTCGCGTTCTCGATGACGCAGCTGTGCTTCACCACCTTCCTGGTCTCGTACCTGAAGCTCGAGCTCGGCCGCAGCCTCGCGGCGGCGGCCGGCGTGCTCGCGATCTCGCAGGTGCTGAGCGTCGCGTGCCGCGTGCTGTGGGGCCAGGTCGCCGACCGGTGGGTATCGCCGCTGCGACTGCTCGCGGCGCTCGGCCTCGCGATGGCCGGCGCGGTGGTGCTGCTCGGCGTGCTGCCGCCCGATGCGCCGCCCTGGATCGCGATGGCCGCCGCGCTCGCCTGCGCGGCGACCTCGATGGCCTGGAACGGCGTCTACTTCGCCGAGCTCGCGCACCGCGTGCCGTCGGCCGAGCTCGGCACCGTGACCGGCGGCACGCAGTTCCTGACCTTCTTCGGCGGCATGATCGGACCGGTCGCGTTCGCGTCGCTGGTCGGTGTGACCGGCAGCCACGGCGCGACCTACGTCGGCATCGCAACCGCGCCGGCGCTCGTCGGCGCGTGGCTGTGGCTGGCGTCGCGCGAGCGCTGAGATCGGCTCAGCCGAGCGTCATCCGGCGCCAGGTGCCCGAGCGCCAGCGCCACGCGAGCGTCGAGCCCAGCAGCGCGACATAGACGACCGCCGCGATCCAACCGCCGACCGCGCCCCAGCCCGCGCCGGGCGCCGACGCGATCCAGCCCTGCCCCGGCGCGAACGCGAGCGCATGGACCAGCGGCACGAACACGCCCCAGGCGAGCACCAGCAGCACGACCGCGGGAAACCGCGTGTCGCCCGCACCGCGCAGGCAGAACCCGCAGCCGAGGTTGAGACCGTCGAAGAACTGGTAGGCGGCGGCGATCCAGAGCAGCGTCGCGCCGAGCGCCACCACGGCGGCCGCATCCGGGTCCGACGCGGCCACGAACCACGGCATCAGCCACGGGCCTGCGGCCGCGATCGCGAAACCGGTCAGGAACATGTAGGCGACCGCGAGACCGATCGTCACGTCGCCGACGCGGCGCGCCCAGTCGCGGTCACCCGCGCCGATCGACTGGCCGACCAGCGTCGTGCCCGCCATGCCCAGCCCGACCGCCGGCATGTAGGCGATCGAGGTCAGCATCATCACGATCTGGCTCGCGGCGCCGGGCACCGCGCCGAGCCGCGTGAGCATCGCCTGGAACGCGGCGAGCCCGAGCACGTCGAACGCGATCGACAGCCCGACCGGCAGCCCGACGCGGACCGTCGCGACGATCGCGGCGCCGTTCGGCCGCCAGGTCCGCGTCGACGCGAACGCGCGCCGGTAGCGACCGGAGAGGAACATCGCCAGCGCGAGCACGAGACCCGCCGCGACCGATGCGCTGGTCGCCCAGGCGGCGCCAGCCACGCCCCAGCCGAGCCCGAACATCAGCCACTCGTTGAGCGCGGCATTGAGCACCGCGACGAACGCGTTGACCGCGAGCGCGTGGCGCACGTGGCCGACGCCGTTGAAGAACGACAGCACCGCCCACAGCGCGATCGCCGGCCCGCCGCCGAGCATCCGCGGTCCCCAGTACTCGAGCGACAGCGCACCGACCTCGGCCGGCAGCCCCAGCGCGGGCACCGCCCAAGGGCCCGCGGCGGCGATCGCGACGAACACCGGGACCATCGCGAGCGCGGCCCACAGCCCGGACCAGGCGGACTGCGCCGCGCGCCGCAGCCGACCTGCGCCGTAGGCCTGCGCGGCGAACGCCTGCACGACCATGCCGACGCCGCCCAGCAGCAGCAGCGTGCCGAGCACCACCCAGTAGACGCCGCCGACCCCCGCCACCGCCTGCGCCGAGATCCGGCCGATGAACCAGGTGTCGGTCAGGTTCAGCACCGCCTGCAGGCTCGAGTTGACGAACAGCGGCAGCGCGAGCGCGACGATCGCGCGGGCATCGACCCGCGCGCGGCCGCGCGCGTCGATGCGGCGCGCGGGCAGCCTGGGGCGCCGGATGCCCGGGGACGGGGACTGCGGGGGACCGCCGGCCGCGTCGTTCGCGCCGGGCTCAGCCGACACGCACGATGTCCGGCGGCAGCCACCGCCCGTCGAGCAGTTCGGCGCGCGGCTGGTAGGCGCGCAGGCACAGGTAGAACGGCCCCTCGGGCGCCGGCAGCCAGTTGGCCTCGTCGGCGGCGCCGGGGGACGCGTGCTGCAGCCGGATCGTCAGGCCGCCGTCGGCGTCGCGGCGCAGGCCGCGCGAACGGTCGCCGATCCGGTAGCGGTCGATCGGGTTGGGCACCAGCATGCAGTCGCGGCTGTCGTACATCGTCAGCGACCAGAAGCAGTCGACCGGGGGCTCGGCCCCGGCGGGAAAGCGGATGGTATACCGGTGCGCGCCCGACAGCGGACGGCCCTCGCTGTCGGCCCGCGCCATCGCGTAGGACGCCTCCGCGCTCGCGAGCGCGCCGATGTAGCGCCGCGCGACGAGCGCGCGCCGGTGCCAGTCGCGGCCGAACGATTCGCCGAGCACCATCGGCACGCTCCAGCCGCCGCGGCCGGCCGGCGCGTCGTCGGGTGACGGGGCGTCCAGCAGGGTGTCGACGGTCGCGAGCGCGCGCCCGATCGCGTCGCGGGCGAGGTCCGCGGGCAGGCGCGGCACGTCGCCGGCGGGATCGCCGTCGAGCCCGAGCCGCGCGAAGTCGGCGAGCAGCGCCCGCTCGTCGTCGGGCGGCGGGTTCTCCCGAAGCATGCGGCCGAC
>JADCHE010000191.1 GCA_020248665.1 Burkholderiales bacterium
ACATCGTCGACCGCAAGAAGGACATGATCGTCAGCGGCGGCTTCAACGTGTTCCCGCGCGAGATCGAGGACGTGCTGACACAGGATCCGGCGGTCTCGGCGGCCGCGGTGATCGGCGTGCCCGACGAGAAGTGGGGCGAGTCGGTGAAGGCGCTGGTCGTCGCGCGACCGGGGGCCACGGTCGACGCGCCGGCGCTGATCGAGCGCGTGCGCGCGGCGAAGGGGCCGGTCTACGCGCCGAAGACGGTCGACGTCGTGCCGTCGCTGCCGCTGACGCCGGTCGGCAAGCCCGACAAGAAGGTGCTGCGTGCGCAGTACTGGGCAGGGCGGACGCGGCGGGTGAACTGAGCGGGCCGCCGCGCCGGCGACGGGCCCGCGCTCAGCGCGGCCTCGCCTCCAGCAGCGTGACCAGCTCGGGCACCAGCGCCTTCGGCCCGCCGCGCTCGACCCCCACGCCGTAGGTGGCGAGCACCGCGTCGGCGATCGCGTGCGCGGCCCCGGAGCAGCCGGCCATCTCGCCGTAGTAGCTCATGTCCTTCACCGCGTTGGCCATGAAGAACTGCAGGTTCGAGGGATCGCGCGCGATCATGTAGGGCTTCAGGCGATCGAGCGCCGCGCCGTAGCCGCCACCCTTCGCGAGCACGTCGACCAGCACCTCGGGCGCGATGCCCGCCTGCCTGGCGAGCGCGGCCGCCTCGGCGACCAGCGCGACCGTGCCGAGCGACACGTAGTTGTGCACCAGCTTCATCCGGTGCCCGGCCCCGACCGGCCCGACGTGCGCGATGTTCTCGGCGAAGCACGCGAGCAGCGGCCGGATCTCGGCGAAGAGCGCGTCGTCCGCGCCGACCAGCAGGTTGAGCGTGCCCTCGTGCGCGTGCTTCGGCGTGCGCGTCATCGGCGCGTCGGCGAAGCGCCCGCCCGCGCCGGTCACCGCCTTCGCCATGCGCAAGGTCGAGTCGGGCACCGCGGTCGAGCAGTCGATCACCACCGCGCCGCGCCGCAGTCCCTTCAGCACACCGTCCGGTCCGGTCAGTACCGCCTCGACCTCGGGCGTGCCGGTCACGCAGAGGATCACCACGTCGCGATCGGCGGCGAGCGCGGCCGGCGTCGCCCGCACCTCGGCGCCCATCGCGCGCAACTCGTCGAGCGGCTGGTTGCCCGGGTGGTCCAGCACCGCGAGCGGATGGCCGTGCTTCGCGACGTTGCGCGCGATACCGTGGCCCATCAGGCCGACGCCCACGATGCCGATACGCTGCTTCATGCCGTGTCTCCGCCGTCCGGTACGCGCCGCCTTGCGGGAGCCGATCCCCCGTGCCGGCGCGAAGGGCGCCAGTAGACCCGATCCCGCGGGGCTCGCGCAAACGGGATCACCACGGGCTGCGCCCGAGCTCGGGCGTGTCATCATGCCGCCCGAACTTCGAACCGAGTCCGACCATGATCCGCACGCCCGTCCGCCTCCTGTCCGCCGCGCTCCTCGGGATCGCGCTCGCCGTCCCGATCACCGTGCGCGCCGCAGCGCCCGCCGACACGATCGAGCGCGTGACCCGCACCGGCACCCTGATCGTCGGCTACCGCGCGGACTCTGCGCCGTTCTCGTTCACAGGCGCCGACGGTCGTCCCGCGGGCTACTCCGTCGCGCTGTGCCGGCACGTCGCCGAGTCGCTGAAGACGCGGCTCAAGCTGCCGCGGCTGGAGGTGAAGTGGGTGCCGGTGACCGTCGCGTCGCGGATCGCGTCGGTCGAGGACGGCACGGTCGACCTCGAGTGCGGCAGCACGACCCGGACGCTGTCTCGGATGGAGCGGGTCGACTTCAGCGTGCCGATCTTCATCGAGGGCAGCAGCTTCATCGCGCTCGCTTCGTCGGGGCTGAAGAGCGGACGCGACCTCGCGGGCAAGCGCGTCGGCGTGATCCCCGGCACGACGACCGAGACGATGCTGAAGGCCGCGCAGGGCAAGGACGGCTTCACCGGGCTGCTCGTGCCGGTGAAGACGCACGACGAGGGCGTGGCCGCGGTCGCCGACGGCCGGATCGACGCCTACGTCAGCGACCGCACGATCCTCGTCGGGATGGCGCGGGCGTCGGGCCGCGCCCCCGGGACCTGGCAGCTGTCCGACGACTTCTTCTCGCTCGAGACCTACGGGCTGATGATGCGGCGCGACGCCCGCTTCCGCGTCGAGGTCGACCGCGCGCTCTCCGACCTCTACCGGAGCGGCCGCGTCGTCGATCTGTTCGGCGCCGCCTTCGGCACGAACATCCCGGTGCCGCCCGCCCTGCAGGCGATGTACCTGCAGAACGCGCTGCCGGAGTGAGTCGGGCGGCCGGCCGGTGAGCCCCGGGCGCCGGGGCCGCCTGCAACTAGGCCGCGAACTCCGTCAGCAGCCGCCCGGCGAGCGGCGCATCCTCGCGCAGGCCGCGCGCGTCGGCGACCTGGCGGCCGTTGACCCAGACGCCGTGCACGCCGAGCGCGTCCGTCGTCAGCCGCGGCGCGCCGCCGGGCAGGTCGAAGACGCGGCGTTTCGGGCCGCGCCCGACGCGCGCCGGATCGAACAGCAGCAGGTCGGCGGCGAGCCCGGGCTCGATGCGGCCGCGGTCGGTCATGCCGAACACCGACGCGGGCTGCGCCGTGAGCCGGCGCACCGCGTCGGCCATGCCCATCGTGCCGCGCTCGCGCGCCCAGTGCCCCATCAGGTGCAGCCCGAAGCCGGCGTCGTTGAAGAAGGTCAGGTGCGCGCCCGCGTCGGACAGCGACACCAGCGCGTGCGGGTGCACCAGCATCCGGCCGACCGCGTCCTCGTCGCTGTTGAGCAGCATCGCGGTGAACACCGTGCGCAGGTCCTCGGCGAGCGCGAGGTCCAGGAAGACGTCGAGCGGATCGCGCCCCGATTCGCGCGCCACCTCCGCGATCGTGCGCTGCTCGAGCGCCGCGTGAGCGGGCTCGGCGACCTCGGTCACCTGCACCTTGTCCCACTCGCCGTTGAAGAGCCGGAACGTCGCCGGCGCCGACAGCTCGGCGCGCACCGCGTCGCGGAACGAGCGGTCGGCGAGCGTCGCGCGCAGCGCGGCGCCCGAGGCGCCGAGCGCGGGCCGCCAGCTCGCGAGCCCCTCGACCGGATACGGCGAGGCGAGCGTGAAGTCCATCGACAGCGGGCAGCAGGAGACCTGGCCGATCAGCCTGCGGCCCCGCTCGTTCGCCGCCGAGATCGCGTCGAGGTCGCGGAACACCGCCTGCGGGTTGGTGCCGTTGTGCAGCAGCGCGGCGATCATCACCGGGCGGCCCGAGCACGCCGACATCTCCTCGAGGAAGGGCACCGGCATCTGGCCGCCCTTGGTCACCATGTAGACGCCCCGCCCGCCTTCGCCCATCGCGCAGGTGAGCGCCATCATCTCGGCGTCGCTCGCGAGCCGCGACGGCATCGGCGTGCCGCCCTCGCCGTTGTGCGCGGGGCTGGTGCTGCTCGCGAAGCCGACGGCACCCGCAGCCATCGCGTCGCGGACCACGCGCGCCATCGCGGCGATCTCGTCGTCGGTGGCCGCACGCTCGGTCGCATCGGCGCCCATCACCCAGGTCCGCACCGACGAGTGCCCGACGTAGGCCGCGAGGTTCACCGCGCTGCCCTTGGCGCGCAGCAGCGCGAGGTACTCGGGGAAGGTCTCGAAGCCCCAGTCGATGCCCCGGCGCAGCACCTCGAGCGACATGCCCTCGACCTGCACGAGGTTGCGCATCGTGATCTCGCGGTCGGCCGGGCGGCACGGCGCGATGGTGAAGCCGCAGTTGCCGATCACCGCGGTGGTCACGCCGAGCGCCGGCGACGGGCGCACGAACGGGTCCCAGGTGACCTGCGCATCGAAGTGGGTGTGGCTGTCGACGATGCCGGGCATCAGCGCGAGGCCACCGGCATCGACGACGGGCGCGCCGTCGGGCCGCAGGTCGCGGCCGACCTCGGCGATCGCGCCGTCGCGCACGCGAACGTCGCGGACCGCGGGCTCGGCCCCGGTGCCGTCGAAGACCTGCGCGTGGCGCACGAGGAAGGAGGCGGTGTCGGTCATCGGTCGGCTCATCGCAGTCCGTTGCGGGCGGCCAGCTCCGCGAAGAGGCCGGAGTGATCGAGGTCGGCGAAGCCGTGCGCGACGGCGTCGGCGTAGAGCGCCTCGAACAGCGCGGTGACCGGCGCCTGCAGCCCGATCTCGGACGCCGTCGCGAGCGCGTTGCGCATGTCCTTGAGCTGCACGGTCATCCTCGCGCGCGGCGCGAAGTCGCGCTCCACCATCCGCTGGCCGTGGACCTGCAGCACCCGGCTGTCGGCGAAGCCGCCCGAGATCGCCTCGCGCACCTTCGCCGGGTCGGCGCCACCCTTCTCGCAGAGCAGCAGCGCCTCGGCGACCGCGCCGATCGTGATGCCGACGATCATCTGGTTGGCGA
This sequence comes from Burkholderiales bacterium, assembly GCA_020248665.1. GTDB lineage: Bacteria > Pseudomonadota > Gammaproteobacteria > Burkholderiales > Burkholderiaceae_E > UBA4615. The sequence continues at coordinate 4,421 of JADCHE010000191.1, forward strand.
GCTTCGCGAGCTGGCCCGCGCCGTGCGGGCCGACGTGCGTGACGCGGCCGAGCGTCGCGAGCACCGGCCGCGCGCGCTCGACGTCGGGCGCGTCGCCGCCCGCCATGATCGCGAGCGTGCCCGCCTCGGCGCCGAGCGTGCCGCCCGAGACCGGCGCGTCGACGTGCGCGACGTCGAGCGCCGCGAGCCGCGCGGCGTGATCGCGCGCCTCGGCGGGCCGGATCGACGCCATGTCGACGACCAGCGTGCCGGGCCGCATCGCGGCGGCCGCGCCGCTCGACGCATCGAACAGCACGGACCCCGTCACCGCGCCGTCGGCGAGGATCGAGATCACCAGCTCGGCGGCGTCGACCGCGGCGCGCGCCGCGTCGTGGACCGTCGCGCCGGCGGCCGCGAGCGGCTCGGCCCGGTCGCGCGAGCGGTTCCACGCGTGCACCGCGTGCCCGGCCTCGCACAGCCGGCGGGCCATCGGCAGGCCCATCATCCCGATCCCCAGGAACGCGATCCTCATGCCGGTCCGTCTCCTCGTGCGTCCGTCGCACAGGCCGCCACGGTAACCGTGCCCATCGGGCGTGTCGAGAGCGGGCGGCCGGCGAATTCGCCGGGCGCCGCGCACGCGACGATGCGGCAGCGCTCGCCGACCCGGTTCGTCAGCGGCCGCGACGCGAACGCGAGCGTCGACTCGCGCGCGGCACCTGGCCTGCGCGCCGCACGCACTCGCCCGGCCCGCGGCCGGGCTCAGTCGAACGCCAGCGAACCGTCGTCGAGGTCGGCCGCCGGAAGATCCTCCCGGTCGAGGTGGAAGTCCTGCGTGTGCAGCCACGGCATCCGGTCGCCCTGCCTCGGCAGCCGGTCCATGCCGCGCTGCAGGTAGCCGGGATTGAAGTTCTCCTCGTCGACCCACGGCCGCAGCGGCATGTCGCGCTCGGCCTCGCGCAGGCGCGGCTCGACGCGGGTCGCCCCGCTCGCCTCCATGTGCGCGAGCAGACGGCAGACGAAGTCGGCGACGATGTCGACCCGCAGCGTCCAGGCCGCGCGGAAGTAGCCGAACACCCAGGCCATGTTCGGCACGCCGGTGAACATCAGCCCGCGCCAGCCGACGGTGCGCGAGAAGTCGACCGGCCGGCCGTCGACGTCGAACGGGATGTCGCCCATCACGCTGAGCTCGAAGCCGGTCGCGGTCACGATCACGTCGGCCTCGAGCACCTCGCCCGACGTCAGCTCGATGCCGCCCGCGACGAAGCGCTCGATCCCGTCGGTGACCACCGAGGCGGTGCCGGCGCGTACCGCGGCGAACAGGTCGCCGTCGGGCACGAACGCGATCCGCTGCTGCCACGGACGGTAGCGCGGCGTGAAGTGCCGATCGACGTCGACGTCAGGGCCGGCCTGCGCGCGCACGTTGGCGAGCAGTTCGCGCGCGAGCCCGTGGGGATCCTCCTTCGAGCGGCGCTGCAGCTGCTTCTGGTCGAACAGGATCTTGCGGCGGACGATCTCGTGGATCCACTCGGGCGGCAGGTCCAGCTCGCGCAGCGTGTCGGCGAGCGCGTTCGCGTTGCGGCCGGTGATGAACCAGGTCGGCGAGCGCTGCAGCATCGTCACGTGCGCGCAGCGCCCGGCGATCGCCGGCACCAGCGTCGCGGCGGTGGCGCCCGAGCCGATCACGACGACGCGCTTGCCCGCGAGGTCCAGGTCGTCGGGCCAGTGCTGCGGATGGACGATGCGGCCGCGGAAGTCGGCCATGCCCGGCCACGACGGCACGTACGCGCCCTCGTGCCGGTAGTAGCCCTGGCACATCCACAGGAAGCGCGCCGACAGCTCGAAGCGCTCGCCGGTGTCGAGGCGGTGCACGGCCACCGTCCACAGTCGCCGCGCCTCCGACCAGCTCGCCCGCTCGATCGCGTGCCGGTACCGGATGCGCGGCGCGAGGCCGCCCTCCTCGATCACCTCGCCGAGGTAGCTCAGGATCTCCTCGGCGGTCGCGATCGGCTTGCCCATCCAGGGCTTGAAGCGGTAGCCGAACGTGTAGAGGTCGCTGTCCGAGCGGATGCCGGGATAGCGGTGCGTGACCCAGGTGCCGCCGAAGGTGTCCTTGGACTCGAGCACCAGGAAGCGCGTGCCCGGCCGCTGCGCGTGCAGGTGCCAGGCGGCGCCGATGCCGGAGATGCCCGCGCCGACGACGAGCACGTCGAGCGGGGCCGCGTCCGCGCCCGATTCGGCCTGTGATGCCGGGCCGGCGTCGGCGCGGGGCCGCTCGGCGGTGGCGTCGGTGGTCATGGTCGATCCTCCCGTTTCCGCGGATCGTCGCACGCCCCCGCGGGCGCGCGCCATCGGCGGGGCCGCGTTCCGGCATCGCCTACACTGGCGCCTGTCCGCCCCCTCCCCCGCCTTCCGGCCCCGGAGCCCGCCGTGCCCCTGACCCTCGACCGCCTGAACGCCGCGTCGCCCGCCGAGTTCACCGAGCTGCTCGCCGGCACCTACGAGCACTCGCCGTGGATCGTCGAGCGCGCCGCGTCGATGCGGCCGTTCGCGAGCCTCGCGCAGCTCAAGCTCGCGATGGTGCGCGTGGTGCGCGAGGCGAGCGACGCGGAGCGGCTCGCGCTGCTGCGCGCGCACCCGGAGCTCGCGGGTCGCGCGATGGTCGCGAAGTCGCTGACCGCCGAATCGACCGACGAGCAGTCGCGCGCCGGGCTCACCCAGTGCACGCCCGGGGAGTTCGAGGCGCTGCAGCGGCTCAATGCCGCGTGGAACGCGAAGTTCGGCGTCCCGTTCATGCTCGCGGTACGAGGACCGCGCGGCACCGGGCTGTCGCGGCCGCAGATCCTGGCCGAGTTCGAGCGGCGCCTCGCGAACCCGGTCGACCACGAGCTCGCCGAATGCCTGCGGCAGGTGCACCGCGTCGTGGAGCTGCGCCTCGACGACAAGTTCGGCCACGTGCCGGCGTTCGGCGACCGCGTCCTCGACGACGCCGACGCGCTCGCCGCCCACTCCGACCCGGGCTTCGCCGAGCGCGGCCAGCTGACCGTCACCTACCTGACCGACGCGCACCGAGCGTGCGCGCGGCAGCTCGACGCGTGGATGCGCGAGGCCGGCTTCGACGAGGTGACGCACGACGCCGTCGGCAACGTCGTCGGCGTCTACCACGGCGTGCGGCCCGACGCGAAGCGGCTGCTGACCGGCAGCCACTACGACACGGTGCGCAACGGCGGGCGGCACGACGGGCGGCTGGGCATCCTGGTGCCGATCGCCTGCGTGAGCGAGCTGTCGCGTGCGGGACGCCGCCTGCCGTTCGGCCTCGAGGTCGTGGCCTTCGCCGAGGAGGAGGGCCAGCGCTACAAGGCGACCTTCCTCGGCTCGGGCGCGCTGGTCGGCCGGTTCGATCCGGCGTGGCTCGACCAGGCCGATGCGACCGGCACGACGATGCGCGAGGCGATGCGCGCCGCCGGCCTGCGCATCGAGGACATCCCGTCGATCCGCCGCGACCCGTCGCGCTACCTCGGCTTCGTCGAGGTGCACATCGAGCAGGGGCCGGTGCTGGCCGAGCTCGACCTGCCGCTGGGCGTGGTCACCTCGATCAATGGCAGCCGGCGCTGGGTCGGCGAGGTGATCGGCATGGCCGCGCACGCGGGCACCACGCCGATGGGCCGCCGCCGCGACGCGGCCGCCGCGGTCGCGGAGCTGGTGCTGGCACTCGAGCGGCGCGCGTCCGCGGTGCCCGAGGTGGTGGGCACGGTCGGCCTGCTCGAGGTGCCCGCGGGCTCGATCAACGTCGTGCCCGGACGCTGCCGCTTCAGCCTCGACATCCGCGCGACGACCGACGCCGCGCGCGACGCGTGCGCGAGCGACGTGCTCGCCGAGCTCGCGCGGATCTGCGAGCGCCGCACGGTGACATACACCCTCGAGGAGACGATGCGCGCGCCGGCCGCGCCGAGCGACCCGGCGTGGCAGGCGCGCTGGGAGCGCGCGGTCGCCTCCCTCGGCCTGCCGGTGCACCGCATGCCGAGCGGCGCCGGCCACGACGCGATGATGCTGCACACGGTGATGCCGCAGGCGATGCTGTTCGTGCGCGGCCTGAACTCGGGCATCAGCCACAACCCGCTCGAGGCGATCACCAACGACGACGCGGAGCTCGTGGTGCGCGCGTTCCTCGCGCTGCTCGACGACCTGGCCGCGGGCGGCTGACCCCGCGTCGCGCGATGCCTGCGGGCCCGGAGGACGGTGCTCACGGCGCGCGCGACGCCTCGTCGGGATCGAGCAGCGGCGGGCAGCGCAGCAGGTCGGTGACCGCGTCGCGGATCGAGTGCCGCCCGGTCTTCGCGAGGATCGTCTTCACCTGCGAGCGCACCGTCGCCTCGGACGACCCGCGGCTCGAGGCGACGCGCTTGACCGATTCGCCGGCAGCCAGCCGGGCCAGCACCTGGGCCTCGCCGGCGGTCAGGCCGTGCATCCGGGCATAGGCGGCGACGCGCGAGGCGACGAGCGTCTCGCCGCCCTCGAGCACGCAGACGACCAGCCCCCGGCCGCGCGTCGCCGGGGCGCACGACAGCGACGCGACCGGGCGAGCGCCGCCCGCGCCGAGACGCACGAGGCACGGCTCGCCGCAGGCCGCCGCGCGCAGCGCGGCGAGCCATCGCGGCCGCGCCTCGTCCGCGAGCGGCGCGACCTGCGAGCCCTCGACGCCGAGCCCGCCGCGGCCGCGCTCGAGCGCACGCCTCGCCGACGCGTTCGCGAACAGCGCGGTGCCGTCGGCATGCAGCACGAGCAGCGGCCACGGCCACAGGTCCAGCACCGCGGCGGGCGCGACCGCGAGGGCGACCGCGTCGAGCGCGAGCGGCATCGCCGCAGGCGTGCCGGCCCGGGCGGACGGTGCATCATCGAGGCGAGCGCGCCCGGGCGGCAGCGCGCGGGCACGGCGATCGGACAGGACGGTCGTTCTCCAGTTCGGATCCATGGGGCGCCCCGGAGCCGGACGGTCCGTGATCACGGACCCCGCATCCGACCCTGTCCCGAAGGTATCGACCGCGACGATCCCCGCACAACTCGACCAAGGTCGAGCCGCGCGTCAGCGCAGCGGGAGCCGGATGCCCTGCTGCGCCGCGCGGATCAGCAGCTGCGTGCGGGAGGCCGCGCCCAGTCGCCGCAGCACCGTCGTGACGTGGAACTTGACGGTCGCTTCGGTGACGCCGAGCCGCTCTGCGATCAGCTTGTTCGGCAGGCCCGCGACCACGAGGGCCAGCACGTCGCGCTGCCGGTCCGACAGCTCGGCCGCGCCCGCGGGCGCCCCGAGTGCGTCGCCGCGCGGCTCGGCCTCGAGCACGCCCGAGGGCAGCGGCACCCGACCCTCGAGCAGCGCGCGCAGCGAGTCGGCGACGTACTCGCTGCTCGCCGACTTGCCGATGAACGCCTTCGCGCCGAGCCGCAGCGCGCGGATCACCACGTCTCGCGACTCCAGCGCCGAGATCACCGCGACCGGCGTCGCGGGCAGCGCCTCGCGGAACGCGACCAGCACGTCGAGCCCGCGACGGTCGGGCAGCTGAAGGTCCAGCAGCACGAGGTCGGGCGGGTGCCGCGCGGCGTCATCCAGTCCCTCGGCGCAGCGCGCCGCCTGCCGAACCTCGATCGACGGGTCGATCGTGCCGAGCGTGCGCACCAGCCCCTGCCGGATCAGAGCGTGGTCGTCGACGAGCAGCACCCTCACCGTGCCGCTCCGGCGATCGCGACGCGTCGCGCGTCGGCGATCCGCGCGCGCAGCGTCCGCGGGTCGACCGGCTTGCGCAGCAGTACCGCGCCCTGCTCGAGCACGCGGCGCTCGAGCGACTCGTCGAGGTCGGCCGACATCACGATCGCCGGCAGCGGCTGGTCGGTCGATGCCGCGATGCGCCGCACGACGTCGAGGCCGGTCTGTGCGCCGGCGAAGCGGTGGTCGGTGAGGATCACGTCGGGCCAGCGCTCGCACGCGTCGACCGCCGCGACCGCCGCATCGACGGAGTCCGCCAGCAGCGTCTCCGCGCCCCAGGCGCGCAGCGCCGCGTCGGTGCCGGCGAGCACGTTGGCGTCGTCGTCGACGACCAGGACCAGCGCGCCTGCGACGTCGGCCGCCACGTCGGCGTCCGTGACCGCCGCCGCGACCGGGCGGTCCGGGTCGGCGAGCCGCGCGATCGTCACCGAGAACCTCGAGCCGCGCCCCGGCGTCGAGGCGACCGCGCACGCATGCCCGAGCCGCTCGCACAGCCGCCGCACGATCGCGAGCCCCAGCCCGAGCCCCTCGCGCCGATCGCGTGCGCCTGCGCCGAGCTGCACGAACTCCTCGAAGATCGCCTCGCGGTGCTCGGCGGGGATGCCGGGCCCGCTGTCGACGACCTCGACGACGATCACGTCGCCGCGGCGGCGCACGCCGACGAGCACGCCGCCGCGCTCCGTGTGCCGCACCGCGTTCGACACGAGGTTCGCGACCACCTGCCCGAGCAGCACCGGATCGCTGTGCGCCCAGGCCGGCCGGCCGCGACGCGCGCGCAGCGCGAGCCCCTTGTGCTCGGCGAGCGGCGCGAAGCGCGCGACGACTTGCTCGACGATCGCCCCGACCTCGACCGGCGCCGGCTGCACCGGCACGTGGCCCGCATCGAAGCGCGAGATGTCGAGCAGCCGACCGAGCAGCGAATCGAGGCCAGTCAGCGTTCGACCGAGCTGCGCCGACAGCGCCGCCGCGCGCGGCGTCAGCGGCTCGGCCGCGAGCGCCGCCGCGAGCAGCCCGCCCGCGTGCACCGGCTGGCGCAGGTCGTGGCTCGCCGCCGCGAGGAAGCGGGTCTTCGCGTCGTCGGCGCGCTGCGCGGCGCGCCGGGCCCCGACCTCGGCGACGACCGACTGCTCCAGGCGGCGGGCGAGCGCCTCGTTGCGGAAGCGGGCCTGGAAGGTCTCGACCCACACCCTGCGCGAACGGACCAGTCCGTCGGTGTAGGGCACGAGGAACACCAGGCACGCGACGCCCAAGCCGATCGCGAAGGGATCGCCGAGCGAGAACAGGCGCGCGGCGAGCGAGGTCATCGACACGACGCCGAAGCTCACCCCGACGGGCAGGTATCCGAACTGCAACGGCGCCCCGATCAGCGTGGCGACGGTCAGCATCCCGTACGCGAGGACGTACGGCAGCTCGGCTGGCACGACCCACCACAGGGCGGCCGCCTGCACGGCC